>CACYKP010000016.1 GCA_902775025.1 uncultured bacterium
TTTATAACCTCTGACATTCTCATCAAAGAGTTTAATTCCAACCCCTTAGACGCATTAACAAGAGGAGTATTGGGATTTATCCCTGCATCACGCAATTGTTCGCAAACAGGCCTTACTCCGCCTGTGGCAACAACAGATAAAATTATATCCGCATCTTTTATGGCTGATTTTAAATCAGATGTAAACTCTACCTTTTTATCTAATTGAACTTCCAAAGGTTTGGAACAATGTTTGTTCTTAACTAAATCATCGTTCAAATCACACTCTCTACCCCAAACAGTAATATTTTCAAAATTATCACTCATTAACCACGCAAGAGTTAACCCCCAGCACCCAGGTCCCAAAACTGTTAATTTCTTAAGCCCCATATTATACTCCTTATCAATACCGAAATTATACTATAATCTGCCTGTTTTTACCACGAGTATTTATTTTTGTAAACTTTTGTTAATCCTATATATTTTTATAGCAATTTTATTTTATATATAAACTTTATATATAAAGAAAGAGGATAATATGACTGTTAAATTTATAAATAAAAATAACGAAAAACAAAGCATGAATATTAAATTTATGCAAAATTGCACAATTAATAATAAAAAACGAAATAGTATTTATGATGAAGACACATATTCCATTAAACAAAATAAAAATAAAAGTATTAAATTAAGTGATACGGAATACAAAATAGTTACAGGACTTGCAAAAGGTATGCCTTACGATTTTTGCGATGCTTGGGACGATGATAAAATGCTAACGGAAGACGACTTAAATATAGCGTACACACGTTTTAAAAACGGCGAAAATATTTTTGGAATTAAAATTAAAAAATTTGAATATCATGAAAATATAGGTTTAGCGAATATAACTACAGAAAATGGTGATTATGTAAGCGTTGACCTTGAAACCGAATTTGAAAAAAAATATAAAATTGATAAGTCTTTAATACAAACCGATTGGAAAAATGAAGATAAAAAAAGTTATCCCGCATGGCATAAAAACGTTATGTATGAAAAATATCTGCATGCCATCGGAAATAGAGAATCTAACAATGATTATTCAAGAGTCAATTCTCTCGGTTATTTAGGCAGATTTCAAATGGGCGAAGCTGCACTTACCGATGTAGGATTTTACACAAAAGATGATACCACAAAAAATGACTGGAAAGGATTTTGGACAGAAATTGCAAGAAAGTTTAACGTTAATTCTAAAAAAACATTTCTAAAAAATCATAAAGCACAAGATTATGCTATTGAATCATATCTAAAAAAACAATGGGGATACATAAAACATTTTAATTTAGATAAATCTCTGTATTCAAAAATCAATGGCATAACAATTACACCATCAGGACTTTTGGCTGCCGCACATTTAGTCGGAGTCGGAAAAGTTGTTCAATACTTTAAATCAAACGGCAGATATATACCAAAAGATGGCTACAATACATCCCTAGAAGAATATTTAAAGAAATTTGCAAATTATGACGTCAGTCAGATAACAGGACTTGCTCTTTAAACTATTGTTAAGCTTTTTAATGTTCTTCTTAACACTCCGCAATTTTTGCGCAACGCTTCATTTGCTTGTTCTTTAGATAATTTGCATTTAAGCATCGTTATTGCGGTTTTTACTTTCCAATCAGATTCAATTAAAGTTTCAAGAGCAGTTGATGCCTGAACCCCTGCTATTTCTGATACAATCCTTATTGCTCTGTCTTTCAATTTTTCATTTGTAGGCATCAAATCGATCATAAAGTTTTCATAAGTTTTTCCTATCTTTATCATAGCACCTGTTGTAAGCATATTTAGAACCATTTTTTGTGCAGTTCCTGCTTTCATTCTGCTGGAACCTGCTATAACTTCAGGACCGACTTCAACACAAATTCCGTGTCCTGCTTCTTCAAGAATTAATGCCTTATGATTACAAGTAAGAGCAATAGTCTTACAACCGTTTTCTTCAGCTTTTTGAAGAACACCTAAAAGATACTTAGGATTTCCGCTAGCTGAGATTGCAACCGCAACATCATTTTCAGTTAAAATCTCTGCATCTTTTCTTCCTAGTTCAAAATTATCCTCTGCACCCTCTACTGCAAGCTTAAAAGCCTTATCTCCGCCTGCCATAATACCTTGCACCATATCAGGAGCAACACCGAATGTCGGAGGACACTCAGAAGCATCTAAAATTCCTAATCTGCCTGAAGTTCCTGCACCAAAGTAATATAATTTCCCGCCTTTTAAAAATTGTTTACTTCAATCGCAAGAGCTACAAGTTTGTCCTCTTCATTGATTTTTCTAACTATATCTATAGTAGAAAGCAAATCAATGTTCTTAGTATTTTCATTTCTGTACTCTGTAATAATTTCTGACATGGATGCACTCCTTTCTTCAATGGAAAGTTAAAAGTGGCAAGTAGAAAATTATTTTTATTAACAATTTTCCATTCTCAATTTTTCATTTCCCATTTAAATACTATATTTTACTTAATAAACTAACCATTTCTATTGCAGATTTAGCAGCATCAGAGCCTTTATTTCCTGATTTTGTACCTGCTCTTTCTATTGCTTGTTCAATATTATCAGTAGTTAATACACCAAATATTACTGGGATTCCTGTTTCTAAACCTACTGATGCAACACCCTTAGACACTTCCGCACACACATAATCATAATGAGATGTTGAACCTTTTATAACAGCACCAAGAGTAATTATAGCTGAATATTTCCCAGTCTTAGCGCATTTTTTCGCGACAAGAGGAATCTCGAATGCCCCCGGACACCAAACTATATCAATATTAGACTCAGATACACCATGACGTTTCAATTCATCTAAAGCACCCGAAACAAGCTTGTTTGTAATGAACTCGTTAAAACGAGAAACTACAATACAGAACTTTTCATTTGTGACAGTTAATAAACCTTCTATAATACTCACTTAACGTACTCCTTAATCTAATACATTAATTATACAACAAGATTTACAGAAAATCTCTAATCATTAAGAATAATTTTACAATTGGGGGGTAAATATAAGCTGGTAAATATAATTATTCAGATTAAGAATGCCATAACGGAATACTCTGTTAATTCTTCTGATGCAATTTCTCCGGCTCTTGAATGAAGATAAACACCCAGCTTTGCAGACTCAAATGGTGTCATTTTTTGGGCTAAAAGTCCTGATATAATCCCTGCTAACACATCACCGGTTCCTGCTTTTGCAAGAGCTGAATTCCCATGTTCATTAATGAAAATATTACTCTTATCACAAATTATTGTTCTGTGAGTTTTTAGAACCACCGTACAATTATATTTTTCGCAAAGTTCCATCGCAGAGCCTTCTAAATCAGCTAAAACTTCATCAATATCTTTAACTAACAGCCTTGCAGCCTCAGCAGGGTGCGGAGTAATAATGGTATTTTGGGGCAAAGATAAATTCATTTGTGATAATATATTTAACCCATCAGCATCAATTACAACAGGAGTTCCTTTGTTTTTTAAATAATTAACTATAAATTTAAAGTTCTGTTTTGCAGTAAAACCTTGTCCGATTCCACAACCTATAAGTATAACCGTAAAATCATTTAGTCTTCTATACGCATATGGTACTTCCATATAAACAGCTTCAGGTAGCCTTTGAGAAACAGATTTGATAACATTTTGTTCTGTAGCAAGAGCAACATACCCTGCACCGACCTTTAATGCGCTATAAGTTGAAAGATATGCTGCACCGATATAATTATCGCATCCTGCAACATTTAGAATTTTCCCAAAAGTTCCTTTATTAGAATTTTGTTCTCTTATTGGCATTTTGTAGTCTGACATTTTTATATTACTCCCTCACCTATACCCTCTCCCATCTGGCGAGGGGTATTGCAGAACTTGTTATATTTTATAAACCTATTTGTCTAATGACTTCATATACTGTTATTGCTACTGAGTTTGAAAGATTCAAGCTTCTTTGACCTTCTACCATAGGCAGCGTTATTGCTGTTTCTTGTGTAACATACTCTTTCGGAAGTCCTCTTGATTCCGGGCCAAAGACAAGAAAATCACCTTCCCTAAACTCAATATCTGTATATTTTTTCTTTGATTTTGTAGTCAAATAAAAAAATCTTCCATCGGGAAACTGTTTATAAAGTTCATCCATAGATTCAACTTTATGTAAATCTACATTCTGCCAATAATCCATGCCGGCTCTTTTAACATATCTGTCTGTAAGAGCAAAACCAAGTTTACCTACAAGATACAAAGATGCTCCTGTGCAGACACACAGTCTTGCTATATTACCTGTATTTGCAGGGATTTCCGGCTCATATAAAACTACATTGATTTTTGACATAATACTTCCTTTTATAACAATTAGTATAATACAACAAAATTTATATTTTGTTGTATTTATATTTTTTGTTAGATGTAACCTGACTTAAAGAAGATAAAATGTGAAATTTTAAGATAGTTTATAAACTAAAACATAAAGGGGTTTGGGGCATTACGTAATGAGCAAACAATCTAGGTGAAGCATCAACAAAGAGAGTGCTGTTTGAAGGACAGGCGGGTTGGTAAATGTCTGCTTGTACAAAACTCCAAATAAAAACTTAAAAGAGTACATTTACCCCCGAAAGTCCTGAGTTCACTCGATTAGGCAGTTTCTTTCGTCCCTTTCTTTGCGGTCAAAGAAAGGGACAATTAAAAATATTAATAATTAATACAACAAAATATAAATTTTGTTGTATTACTCTTCAATAACTCTTTTTGCCTCAATTACTACAGGTAAACCACGAACTACGCAAAATACTATTGCAAATACCGCTGCCCAATAACCTATATTCCATATAATTTCTTGATTTGGAATATTAGGAATTTTTGCAGCAATAATAAGAATAAATGCCAAAACTTTTGCTACTGCATAACTTATTCTCATGAACTTAGAGCCTGTAATCCATTTGCAAACAGGGTTTCTTTGCATTCCAAACGGTGTCAATCCTTTTTCCATCGCAGCACTTCTGATTGTATCCGTCACAAAACCTCTAGTTAAAGCAATAAGCGGAAATAAAATATTCAACCAACCCATAACAGCAAACAACACCCAATAAGTGTTCTCTACAATTCTATCACCCATAATATCAAGAAGCGCACCAAACTTTGAAACCTCATTAAACTTTCTTGCAACCCAACCGTCTACACCATCAAGTGAAAATGCCAATATAGTTAAAATCAATGCCCATAGATAAGCCTGCGCATTACCCTGCATGGCATAAATCAAATATACTGCCGCAAACATAATAAAAATTCTAAATATTGAAATAAAATTTGCCATTTTAACTCCCTCTTTTGATTTGGTGCAAATAATTCCACCCTTCTGATTGACTAACTATATAATTCCCTCTTCTTTAGCCGCCTCGACAAAACGCCTTACATCTTCTAATGTAGCTTCCTTTTTGTCTTTTCCGACAAGCTTATCTTCTATAAATACATAATCGTTATCCGGTACAAAATTTGAATGCTGAGCCTCCGGTTTTCTTTGTAGTATAAAATGCGAATTTTCTTTATACGGATCCAGTTTTATCAAATTTTTTTCAATTGTTTCTAATTCCTCAATATCGTTTATCTTATTTATCTTGTTTGACAAATCCGCATCTCCGCACATTACCTTATAATTTGAGTATTTATTTTCAATAAAAAATCTGTACTTACCGGTTTTCTTTGATTGTCTATATGACAACTCACAATCGTGTCCAAAACGCTCCATTATGGTTGATAAATTTAAAGATACGTTATTAACTCTTTCCGCAAAGGATAGACAAGCAGATATTATATCCATCGTTTTATACTTTCCTGAAGCTGCAGCATCAAGCCATTTATCTCCTACTTTTTTACACAAAAGAGATGTATCAAGTCCTACACGACCTTTTGAAGAAACGGTATTTATATTTACGCTTGAATTTTGAACCGGTAAAATTTTCATATCTATACCTCTTCGTCAAAAAACTAAGCTTTCATTCTTGATAAAGCAAAGTCTGTTTTATCTAGTTCTTCTTTTTTAGAACCAAGCATTATTCGTTCTGCTTCTTCTAAAATACTAACAACTTCATATCCGTTCGCACCGTCGGAACGTGCCTTTTGTCCTGTTGCAATACAATTTACAAAATGCTGGCAGGCAAGTTTAAGAGGTTCTATTTCTAAATAATCTAATGCAACATTTTGAGTATTTGCAGGAATAAAGTTGTCATAGATTTTTAATTTATCTGTTTGTGCGCAATCATCAAAAATAGCAGTTGCTTTTGTTCCTCTAACAAGCAGGTTTACGTGTTTTTGAGGAGTAATCCAGCTGTCTGATATATGAGCAATAACTCCGCCTTCAAATTCTATACCCAAATGAGTAATGTCCATAATATTATTTCTATCAGACGATGCACCGATAGCAGAGATTACCCTAACAGGTTTTTTCCCTGTTACGTAAGCAACCATTGCAACATCATGCGGTGCCAAATCCCACATAACACTTCTGTCATTTTTATGATAATTTACATTCAATCTGTCTGATTGAGCGTAAACAATATCACCTAACTCACCTTCTTCGATAAGCATTTTTAATCTGTTTACCGCAGGATGATATAAAAGCAAATGGTCAACCATCAAAACCAAACCTTTAGATTCCGCTAACTCCATAAGCTGCTTTGCCTCTTCTGCGACAGTAGATATAGGTTTTTCTACATAAACATTCTTTCCTGCCTCTAACATAGTTTTAACTATCTTAAAATGAGTATGGCTCGGTGTAACAACCGCAACACCTGTTATCTCAGGATTATTTATTACATCATTAAAATCTTTTGTAGTCTTTACTCCGGGAAACTGTTCCCTAACCGTTTTTAAAGACTCTTCATCTAAATCACACACATATTCTAAAACATTTAAGTTATAAAAATTACGGACAATGTTTTTACCCCACATGCCCATTCCGATAACTGCTATTTTTTGATTATTCATACCTCTTCCCTTTTCAAAATCACACTTTTAAAATAATTATAGTACAAGTATAATGCTATGGCAACGATATTTCGAAGTTTCCGTTATAAAATCTTATACTTAAATTCAATATTTCATTATTATACGCACTCGGAGGCGGATTAAATGTCGGAGTGGACATGACCGCAGCATATACTGCATCATTCAATGTATTATTTGATGACTGTTTTGAAAAAGAACGGCTAACCAGCCTTCCTGTTGAATCAATTTTGAAAGATACAGTACATGAGCCATCCCCGATAACTTTTGTAAAATCTATTTTTCTTGCAATAGTATTTCTTAAATTAGCTTTATAAGAAACAAGCTCTTGTTTATTAAGCTTAGCTTGCTTTGCTTTTGCTTCAGCCTGTTTTTTAGCTTGCTCTGCCTGAAGTTTTTTCAACTGTTCAGCCTCTGCCTTCTTTCTCTCAGCTTCCGCTTTTTGTTTTCCAAGTTCTTCTGCCTGTTTTTTAGCTTGAATTTGAGCGTTTGTATTTGTTTGAGGCTTTACTACCGTTGTAACAGGTTTTGAAACAGTTTTTAGTGTTGTTGCTTTTTTAAGAGGAACAACCGTAACTTTTGGTTTTGTAACAGGTTTTACAGGCTGAGTTACAACCTTCTTTGGTTCAGGTATATTAATAATTTGTTTTACTACATTTGTTTCTTCCTGTTTGGGTTGAGGTTTAGGTTGTTCTTGTTTTACAACCGGAAGCGCATTATTCCAAAACTTATCTATGGAAGGTATATTCTTTGGCGTATTAACCTCTTGTTTTTTTTCTGCAACAACTTCCTGTTCTGTTGGGTTCCAAGCAAAAAATACAATATATAAAGACAACAGTATGCAACCGCAAAAAATTATTAAAGATATTGGATCTAATGATTTTTTGAACCTTGAAAATTCAGGATACCGTTCAGAGAAAGTTTGTTTCTCAGATATTGTTTCGGTATTAGAAAATCTCATTGAAGATGCCGGCATAGGCTTATTTTGCTCTAAGTTTTTGTCAGGTGAAACCTGACCTACATTATCCGATTTATTATTATCTATTTTTTGTGCCTGCTGCTCTAATTTTTCCTCAATACTAACTTCTTCAAATTCATCATTACCGCAATCACAATAATCAGGTTTTTCTTCAAATTCTGCACCGCATTCTTTACATCTATACATTTATTTTTTCCTTTTCCAATATTATATCAGAAAATCACCTAACGACTTTTTCTATATCATTATAATCTTGCGGTGTGCTGTATTTTTCTGTATTAGATATTCTCCACTTTCCTGTAACGGTTGTTGATGTTCTTTGAGTTCCTTCGGGGAAGTTCAATATTGAACGCCCTTGATATGAACGTATCACAGGTGCTATGTATTGAATTGCATAAGGTGTATAACTTGCAGGATTTGCACCTGTTTGAACATTTGTAATTTTACCGTACCTGTCAACATTAAACGAAAACTGAAAAACCGTTCCGTTTGGAATATCAGGAAGTCTTGTATCCTGCATAATCTTATTAGTTAAAGCAGAGCGCCATTTATTCCAAGCAATTGTTTCTTCTTGCTGAGTCAAAACTTTCGGTACAGCAACCTCCACGCTCCTTGAAGGAAGGGATTGAGGAGTAGAGTTCACAGTTACTTTTTGTTCAACCTTAGGTTGTTCTATCTTAACAACTTGTTTTACAACAGGTTTTTGAACGGTTGTTGTAGTAGGTTTTGTTACAGTTTGAACTTGTGGTTTTGCAACTGATTGTTTTACAGTAGTAGTTTGCTTTGGTTTTGTTACTGTTTGTGTCTTAACTACAGGTGTTTGAGATTTATAAGTTGTAACTTTAGGTTCAACCTTTTTTTCAACAACAGTTGTTTTTTCAACAGGTTTTGCAGGCATTTCCATTACAGGAACATCTTTAGTTTCTGTTTTTACTTGCTCTTCTGTTACAAGAGTATAAGCAGAGTCATAAACAATCACATTTTTGTGCAAATCAGGTTTGGTTACACATATTGAGATTGTTGAAACTATAAGTATTATTAATAATAATTGTAAAATTAATTTCATTTATCCCACCCCCTCCCCCCTCCCTCAAGGAACGGGGGAAAGTGCTTTTCAATCAATAGGTCAGGTTTCACCTAACAATAACTTTTAACCTAATCTATCAATCTTTGCGACTAATTCATCGCAAGCATAAGTTTCAAATTGGGTTGAACTTAGCATAAAGGTTTCTGCAATCAATAGTGCTGTTGGAACTAGCGCAGCGAGTCCGCTTAATAACATTCCGCCTAAATCACCGCCCATTTCACCCATAAAATATGATGCGTTCATTGTAAATTCTATACCAATAATAATACATCCGATTAAGAATGAACGGCGCATTTCTCTGTTTAATTTATTAACACCTTCAATACCGTATATTTCAACACCATGCTGAAGATAATTGCTAAATCCGTCATTTTTTAATACGTTTGAACCTGCTATCTTTTTACCGTTCAAAAATCCGTTAGCAAAAGCAAAGAATGCAAATATAATTAAGAATGTTGCAAGAACCAAAAATACAGGGCTTAATCTTAAGCCTGAAATTCTTACCCAGCCTGCTGCTTCAGGGAAACACATTGCAAGAGTATTAGAAACACCATAAGCTAAAAATGGAGCTGTAATAAATCCTAATGCAATTTCACCCAATGATTTTATTTGAAGCATAAATTGTTTGTCTTTTATGTTTCTGATTTTCGCAGGGCTTAAAGTATTTGTATATCTTTCAATCCATTGTTGATACTCTTTGATAACGTGTTCAAAGTCTTCTCTGTATTCAATTGAATCTAATTCCTGTTTCATCTCTACACTTGAATTTTTATAATATCCGCAAGCCATAGCCAATGTAAATGCAGTTCCTACAAAGAACAATGATATTAAAACTGCAAACATCGGGAATGTTTTTGGCGCTATATAATATAAAACATTGATTAAATATATAGCAGTATAAAAAATCAAAGATGATATAACCATTACACCTTCTGCAAGCTTTGAGGTTGTAGAATCATTACCCAATCTGTTTTGAAGATAGTTATATACACCTTGTTTTAGAACCAAACCAACACCGTATATAATTGCGGCATAAACAAATATAAGCTTCATATTTGTAGGCATTTGAATAACAGAACCCGCATCTTTTAGCGGTAATCCTGTTAAATAGTTTGAGACACCAAACGCACAAACTAATGATGCAAAGAATAAAGCTATATGCAAGAAAATTCCGCCTTTAGAATTTTGAGAGATTTTTCTCTTTAAGTCATTAATTCTAGCCCCGACTTCTTTTATAATACTCACTCTTGCATTTTCGATTTCAGCTTTTCGTTTTTCTACCATTATTTTAGCAGCTGCATTTATATCATTTCCGTATATTGCTTTTACATCACTTTCAGACAAATTCTCTTCCGTAATTTGTCTTGTTGAAGTTTCGCCGACAACTTTTATAGTTATAAACTCATCACTTCCGTCAACCATAATTTTACAAACCTTATCAATCTCTAACTGTGCAGGAATAGGTTTTCCCTTAAACAAGAATTTTGGGTTATGAAATTGATTCAACAAAACACACCTGTTCGTTCTCAAATCGCATTGAACTGTTAGCATAAATTGAAAACCTAAATTTATTGAGAAATCAGCATTTGCACTTGATGAGATATTCACCAATTCCTTATCTGCAAAAGTTTTTTCACCATGTTTTGTAATTATTGTAAATGCCATATATATTTACTCCTTTATTATTAATCTGCAACTATCTGCCTATCGCTTCCAAAAAACGTCTGTTAACTTTATCCAGTCCTGTTTCGTTTGCAACAATAAGTTTTTTCTCACCAAGAACAGGATTTAGCTTTGTTTTTACCATATCTAATTTCTCAGGATGAGCGTACACAAACATCATTGAAATCTCAGGAACATATTCTTGTACTTTCTTTACTCGTCAGAGCATGGTCAAATGCTTTTTTAAGTGCTTCCCCATAAGCAGTTCCATAATCTTTAGAATTGTACTGCGTAAACGCTTCAACTGCCTTTGTTATACCCTTTGTATTTGAAGGAGAACCTTCATATATAAGATATGAACTTTCTGAAACTTTCAATATTTTAATCTCATCTTCAGGGTCCAATATTGAACAAAGTGATTTGATGTACTTTATTTGTTCAGGCAAATTCTTTTGATTAGATGCAGATGAATCAACTGCAAAAATAATTGCAGCTTTATGAAACTCATCAACTTTTATATTCTTTAACCCTGAATACAAAAGTTTGCCTATAACTGATATAAATAAAATTAAAATTCCAAGTATTATTAATCGTTTGTTCATATTGTTTTCCCTTTTGTTTTTGTTGGGTTTTACCCAACCTACCTTCTTCTATATAATGGTAGACTAACGTCTATCCTACACTACTACTTTAATTTTGTTGCAAATAATTGCACCATACTGTTTATTGTCCTACCGTTACACTGAGCGGTTGGGTTAGTGTTATATCAATTTCCGTAAAAGACGGAATTTCTGCATCAACGCCTCTTTCAGCAGTTGAATATATTACGGAAGAACCGGCTCCGACACCTGCACCTATTGCAACATTTCTGCCTATATGATCTCCTCCGGATAACGCTCCTACAAGAAGTCCTACTAAAGCACCTGCTATTGCAGCACCTGCTGCACTTTTTAAACTATCGCCGACTTTACCTTCATTTGAAACGGTAAAATCTATCTCCTCTGTTGATATATTATAAACCTTGTTTTCAGGGGTAACAAGTTGGTTAAAGTTTATTACAACTCTTCCGTTTCTTGAACCGTAAGCCGCAGGTCTTGCTTTTGATAAAGTACCGTAAACAAGACTTCCCTGAGGCGCAACTTCTTGCCCGTTATATGTAAGAGGATTTGTAAGTACTGCTATGATTTTATCACCCTTCGCAGCAGTTGCAGTATTAATCGCATTCTGCAAATACGCTTGAATTTTCGTCCCTGCTGACAGTTGAGCAACATACCCTTTATAAACTGCAGGCTGAGTATATTGCTGCTCTTGATTTTTTGGCGGCTCAAAAGCGTTATACTGAGGTTCTTCAAAGTTATATGTTTTTAAAGTCTGGGTTGTTGAAGTTACCTCTTTTGCTAAATTATCATATATATCAATTAAACTCTGATTAAACGATTGCTCACAAATTATTCCACGTTTTTTAATCTCTTTTAGTATCGACTTATTTACCTTTAGATTATCTTCTGGCGATTGATAATAATAAAACATATTCTCACCGCTTTGGTTAAGAATAATAACAGCCGTATCACTTCCTTTTTGAGAAATTCCGTAATAAGGACTTTTCTTAACCAAACTAAAATTTTGAGAAGTATAAGCATTATCAACAACAGGCTCTATATCAGTTGTTTTTACACCTTTTAAATAATACAAAGCACTAACTGCCCAGCAATTAGTTGATGTTGCAAATATTAATGTTAAAAATGCCGCTAATAATTTTTTCACTATTTTTGACCCTTTATAACCGTTTCGGTAACCTGTTTTGTTGTGGTCATTGAACCGTCTTTGTTAATTTTGAACAAGTATTCAATCGTGTTAACAGAAAACGGATTATGCATTTCAGGCTGCGCAAAGCATATCCATATCGTAACAGATACCGCAATTGCAAGAATGAAAAACAAAACCATCTTAAGCCCAAATTTTATCATCTTTATAAGCAATATTGCAACAATAAGCGCAACTATTATCCCAACAAAACCTAATTCCATATCTCACCTTTCAATAATATAACCCTAACTAAATTATATTATTAAAACGTAAAAATGAAAAAGAAGGTTCAAAAATTTTAACAAAAGGGGTAAATATAATTTACGTTTTTTCGTGAAAGGCCACACCCAACCGTCATTCAGGGGTAAATATGATTCACGTTTTTACAAATATGTACACCCAACCGTCATTCAGGGGGGGGCAAATATGATTTACGTTTTTTCACAAGAGAGCACGTTCAACCGTCATTCAGAGCCGCAACATCAATTCAGGCGGCGGTGAATCGCCATATCTTTTGTTTAAGCTTTAGTTTTTGTCAGGCAGAGCCTGACCTACATGGCTTACCCTCTCTAACCGGAGAGAGCAGAATTGCAACATGAGAGCTACGATCGAATGTTAGAAATTCGGGTGAGGTTTTATAACAGTTTACATAAATTTTCACAAAAAATGTAATCTGTATTTAAACCTTTATCACTTATTTACACACTAAAATTTGCCTGAAAACAAAAGCCTTTGTTGATTATATTCTTTTATATATCTGATAGCATCACTGGGGTTTTGAGCGATGTAATATAATTCCTCCGTTCCTTTTTTGGCAAACTTATTTTCTATAATCTTATTAAAAAAATTTATTAAATTATCATAAAATCCCTTAGTATTAAGTAAAACAATCGGCTTTTTATTATAACCCAATTGTTTTTGCACAATCATTTCCGAGACTTCTTCCAATGTTCCAAAACCACCCGCCAGAGCAACAACCCCTTCTGATATCTCATCCATTTTTGCTTTTCTTTCCCTCATACCCGATACAAGAATAAACTCATCACAATCTTCAGCATTACCGTACATGTCATGAAGTCGCTGCGGCATAACTCCGATAATTCGCCCGCCGTTTTCTTTAACTTTAGAAGCACAAACGTACATCATACCCAATCTGCTTCCGCCATAAACAATATTCATGCCATTTTGCCCCATCAAACTTCCAAGTTCAGATGCATCTTTATAAAAACTTTCCTCCAAATTATTTGACGATGAAGCAAATACACATATATTAACCATTAATTAAAGCTTCCCCCTATTAAATAATAATTTGAGCAGCATAAACCTGTTCCTGATTTGCTGCAATCTTGTTTTTGTGTAGCAACAGTATCATTTTTACAAAAAGGTTCAAATCTGTCAGGATAAATATTATATCCAAAAACATCCTTACCCCAAACATTCGGCCCCACATCTCCGTTCACATCGTACATCATCACCCCAAAAGCGCCGGTTTGAGGATTATCATAAAGTTTATATGCCACAACAGCATTTGAATATGTTTGTTTAAATTCACTAAATCGATATTCTCCGCTTGGAAAAGTTCCATTCATATAAGTTATTTTATAATTCTCTCTATCAGACTTTATTTCATTTTTCATAATATTTGTAAATACTGTTGTAAAACTAAAGTCTTCATTTTCCTTTTGAGAATTTATAGAATAGAAAATATTTTCAAAATCACTTTGCACATTACGCCATCTTAAAGCATTTTTAGCTTTCATAGTATCATCAAGAGACATTGGTGCAACCAAAAATGCTACTATTAAGAATATTACAAATAATATTGAAACTTCGACAATTGTAAAAGCACCTTTCAAATTATTTTTTTTGTTTTGTTCATTATTCATTTTTAACTTTCCATTTTTAATTAGTTCTACCCTGCCATATCTATATTTTTCTTTTCCTTAACCAAAGTTTCATATATCCACTCAGGCACAAAATTTTTACCTAATATAATTTGACCGTTCATAATATTAGGGGCATGAAAATCAGAGCCGCCTGTTACAATAAGCCCCAAATTTTCTGCCATTGAAGAAAAATACTCAACTATAGCCGGTGAATGTTTTCTGTGATACGCTTCAATTCCTCTGAGTCCGCAATTCATCAAATCTTTAATAAGTTTTTCCGCAATATCAATATCATAAGGATGAGCTATAACAGGAATTCCGCCTGAATCGTAAATAATTTCTACCGCATCAAACGGAGAAACCGTTTTACGTTCGATATAAACAGGTGAATCTTTATGAATATATTTGCTGTAAGCCTCCATAACATTACTTGTACCGCCCGCATTTGTTATAGCTTTTGCAATATGAGGACGGCCTATACTACCGCCTTCTGCTACCATGTCTTTTACATCCTCAAACTTAATTCTTATTCCTTCTTTTTTGGCAAGAAGTCTTAAAATCTCTTTTGTCTGTTTAATACGAGCTTGCTGCTGAGCTTTTAGCATTGCTTTAAAATCAGGTTTTGAAGCATCAGGGAAATAGCCCAAAATGTGGACTTCGTAATCTTTATACAAAGTATTAACTTCAATACCCGGAATTAATTTAATATTTAAGTTTTTTGATTCAATATATTGCCGTGCCACATCATAGGATAAAACATTATCGTGATCTGTTAACGCAATAACTTCCAACCCCGCTTCCACCGCTAAATCTACGATTTTTTCGGGAGAAAATACACCGTCCGAATAGTAAGTGTGTATATGGAAATCACCCTTCATAACACACCTCCTTTTTAGGAAGTATGACAATGTTATTATTCATCATTTACTCCACCGCTTTCCTTTTTATTATCTATTATTACATTAATTCTTTTTATTTGTGTCGATGTTGTTCTATCAATAAGAACCTCAACACCATTTACTTGTGCAATCGGATTTTCTGATATTTCATATCTTTCGGGAAGACTGGTTGATAATCTGTGCAAGGAAGTTTTAAATTCCATTCCTATAACACTATCTACCGCACCACAGAATCCTGCATCTGTTATATAAGCCATACCTTCATAAATTTGTTCATCTGCCGTCTGAACGTGCGTATGCGTTCCGAAAAATCCTTTTATTAAAGCATTTTCATCATTATTATAAGTGTTAGCCAAGTATTTTGAGAAACAAATTTTTTCAGCAGTAGCCTCTGCGTGAAAATCTATGACTATATGTTCAACACCTTGCTCTTTTAATCTGTCAATTTCATTAGTTACAACTTGCCAAGGGGAATCAATAGGAGGCATAAAAACTCTGCCTAATGCATTTATTACGGCAAGTTTTTGACCTTTTATCTCAAATATTTGAGATCCTACTCCTCTTGTCCCTGCAGGGTAATTTATAGGTCTTATTAAATTCTTAGCATCATCTATATATTCAAAAATATCTTTTTTATCCCAAATATGATTACCTGAAGTAAAACAATCAATACCATTTTCAGATAATTGTTCATAATTTTTTTTAGTTAGTCCGAATCCGTGAGATGCATTTTCTATATTTGCAATAACAAAATCAGGTTTATTTTCTAAAGATGCAATATACGACATTACGGCAGTACGTCCTTGCCTGCCTGTTATGTCGCCTAAAAAAATTAGTTTTATTGTATCCATATCTTATCGAAGGCAATAAGGTAATAAGGCAATAAGGCAATAAGACTCTAATGATTCTATTTTAAATATTGAATATAAAATATTTCTCATAAATTAATACTGCCTCTTAATGCCCTAGCGCCTTAATGCCCTAGTGCCTTTCATTTATTTTGCAATCTCTGTTGTTCTGAACTCTCTTACTACAGTAACTTTTATCTGTCCGGGATAATCTAGTTCGTCTTCGATTTTCTTTGCTATATCTCTTGCAAGCTTTTGGGAAGCCAAATCATCAAACATTTCTGATTGAACAATTACTCGAACTTCTCTACCAGCTTGGACGGCAAATGATTGTTTAATGCCTTCATAACTGTTAACTATTTCTTCAATCTTTTGCAATCTCTTAATATAGATTTCCAAAGTATCACGTCTTGCCCCCGGACGACCTGCTGATATTGCGTCAGCTAATTTTACAAGAACCGCCTCAATTGTATTTGCGGTAACATCGTCGTGGTGAGCCTCTATTGCGTGAATAACTTCTTGCTTTTCGCCATATCTTGAAGCTAATTCAACACCTAATTGAATATGTGTGCCTTCTTGAGTTTGGTCAACTGCTTTACCTATATCGTGAAGCAGCCCTGCACGTTTTGCAACATATACATTTGCACCAAGTTCAGCCGCAAGCATTCCTGCTATATGACCAACTTCAAGAGAGTGTTTTAAAACATTTTGACCGTAACTTGTTCTGTAATAAAGCCTTCCGAGATTTTTAATAAGCTCTTTATTTAAGCCCATTATACCCATATCAACAGCGGCATTTTCGCCTTCCTTCATTATTTTCTTTTCAACTTCTTCTCTTGCCTTTTCAACGGTTTCTTCAATTCTTACAGGGTGAATACGACCGTCTTGAATAAGTTTCTCCAACGCTATTTTTGCAATTTCTCTGCGAACAGGATCAAAAGAAGAAAGTACAACAGCCTCAGGAGTATCATCAATAATCAAATCAACGCCTGTAAGAGTTTCTAAAGTTCTTATATTTCTTCCTTCACGACCAATTATTCTACCCTTCATTTCATCATTAGGTAAAGATACAACAGAAACAGTAGATTCTACAACCTGCTCCATCATACATCTTTGCATAGTTGTAGATAGAATTTCTTTAGATTTTTCTAAAGCATCCTCTCTAATTTTTGCTTCATTTTCTCTTATTAATTGCATCTGTTCTTGTGCTAAATCACTCTTTAATTGCTCCATTAACATTCTTTTGGCATCTTCGGCAGATAAACCTGCAATTCTTTCAAGTTCAACAGTTTGTTTTTGAACAATTTCAGCCAAGAAATCTTCTTTTTCTATAAGCTGATCCTTCATTTTATCCAGTTCAGCCTCTTTGTCTGTTACTTCTTGAATCTTACTTTCTAAAACATCTTCTCTTTTGTTTAATTTGTTTTCAATTTGAGCAAATTCTCTTCTTCGTTCTCTTTCATCTTCATTTAATTGTTCTCTTTCATTATGCAAAGCTTCTTTTGCTTTAATAAGAGCTTCTTTTTGCATAATGGATTCTTTTTCTGCTAAGTCTTTTTTTGCCTGCTCTGTTTGAGTTTGCAAGTTTTTGTACTTAACACTTTGCACAACAATAACAGCAACCAAAATTACGGTTACTACAATTGCAGCTGTGAGCATTCCGTTCATGCGGCACCTTTTTTCTTTCTATTTTTTTATATATACACGACGTTCGGGTACATATAACCTACCCGAAAACTACTAATATTCTCTTAATAATCTTTTCTATCGCATATATCTTCAAAAATTTATTGTCTACTACTAAAAATATCATATCATATATTTTATATTTTGTATATAAAAGGGTAAATATATATTAAGAAAGGCATAAAGTGTGAAGTAATAATGACATAAAGTTTACTCTATATTTATTTTATTTCCTTATTGCCTTATTGCCTGCATGCTTTATTGCCTTTATATATTAAATTATCCGACTAGAGAATAGTATTATATTCACAAATTGAGTTAAATATAATTATTAAATCTTTTTCATACTTCCAGCTATTCTTAATTCCAAGGGAGGGGTAAATTTATTTTACTCAGCCCTTTTTTTTACTTTTAAAGCTAAATTTTGCCCCATTCTGGAGTAATGAAGTAAATAGAGATTACGCTTTTCAGCAAAAAACACACAAAATCGTCATTCAGGGGGGGTAAATATAATTAACGCTTTTTCGTAAGAGAGCACGCCCAACCGTCATTCAGGGGTAAATATAATTAACGCTTTTTCGTGAATATGTCCGCCCAACCGTCAGGGGTAAATATAATTCACGTTTTTTTCGCAAGAAAGCAGCACCCAACCGTCAGGGGTAAATATAATTCACGTTTTTTCGCAAGAAAGCAGCACCCAACCGTCATTCAGAGGGCGAAATATTCATTTTACCCCCGAAGAATCGCCATAACTTTTGCAAAGAAACAGTTATTGTCTTGATTTGTAACAATTTCGTAACAATCAAGAGAAATATCTACATAACTAAAAAGTCAGTTGTCAGCGCAGCAACACCAACAACTGACTTTTTCAAATATTTACCTCTAGATTTGGATTTTTTCTGAACCATGTGAGCTGGCGTTTTGCGTAATTTCTGGTGTGCTGTTTTAGTTTATCTAATGCTTCATCTAAGCTCCAAACCCCGTCTAAATACATCAAAATTTCTTTGTATCCTATGGTTTCTGTGAAGTTGGAAATTCTGCCGTGTTTTTCCAAAAGCCTTTTTGTTTCATCAACAATCCCTTGCTCGTACATAATATCAACACGCTTATTAATCCTATCATACAACCATTCTCTAGACGGCATCTCAGGAATAATCCACTCTACATCATATTCAGGCTCTTTTTGAGTTTCTATCTCCGAAAGCGGTCTTTGTAATGTTTTTATAAGTTCTAAGATTCTTATAATCCTGCGTTTGCTTGTATCAGGAGTTAAATTTTCGTAAGCCGTTTTATCTAAAATTTTTAATTCTTCCACTAAATCTTCTTTCGTTCTCTGCTCTAATTCTTCCCGAAGCTCATAATTTGTATCGACTTGGGGTAAATTATAATGCTCTAAGAGTACCCTAAAATATAACCCTGTTCCGCCTGCAACAATAGGAGTTTTTCTCCTTGATAAAACATCTTCAATAGCTTTTTTGCCGTCACGTGCGTAATCTCCTGCAGAGTAATCAAATTCAGGTTCAACAATGTCAATAATGTGATGCGGGATTCCTTCTCTTTCCTCAATTGTCGGTTTTGCGGAAGCTATATCAAACCCTTTATACACAAGTCGAGAATCGGCAGAAATAACTTCCCCGTTGTATTTATGGGCAAGCTCTATTGCTAATTTTGTTTTTCCGCTTGCTGTCGGCCCGACTACTGCTATTACTTTTGGTTTCATAATCATTATTCTATACTAAAATCAAAAAGTATGATATAATACACCTATGCTTAAACGAATTACTGCAATCTTGATGTTATCGCTTTGTTTATCAGCTAATGCTGTGGAAATACCCACAGATGCAAAGCTTGACTATAATCAAGGTATAGATTTTTATAAACTCGGAATGTACGAAAGAGCTATTCAGTCTTTTCGTTCCGCAGTAACCACTTATCCTGATTATATTGATGCATACTACAATATGGGAACGGTGTTAGAATATCTTAAACAATATGCGGAAGCTTTGAATGCTTATAAACAGGTTTATGTAAGAAACCCGAATGACTATGAAGTTATTTATAAGATGGCATTAATGAGTTCTAAGATAGAAGATTATGAAAAAGCGCAAGAATATGTAAAACTTATTCCGCAATCAAGTCCGTTTTATCAAAGAGGAAAAGAGCTGGCAGAATCCGCAAAACTTGCACTAAATCTTCCACCGCAAAAACCTCTGAATACACCGTCTAAGATTGCGCAATATTCAGGGGTATATGAAAGCTTAAACAGTCCGACCGGTGTTACGGCTGATTCAAAAGGGAATCTTTACGTCGCATCTTTTTCTGATAATTCAATAATCAAAATTACTCCTGATAATAAACGACAAATTTTTATAAAAAGTGAATTAATAAATGGGCCGATAAGCCTGGCAACAGACGGTATAGGTAATATTTATGTTTCAAACTACAACGCTAATAATGTTGTAAGAATTACTCCGCAAGGAACAGCATCTGTTTTTGTAACAAAAGTCGACAAGCCATACGGACTTCACGTTGAAGGGAATATGCTTTTTATAACTTGCCAAGGCTCTAATACCGTATTAAGACAAAGATTATAAGTCTTTAATAAAGTTATTGTCAGGTAGAACCTGACCTATAAACTGTTTTTAAAGTTATGGCGATTCTTCGCTGCAAAATTGATGCTGCGGCTCAGAATGACGGATTGGAGTATTTATTTGTAATTTATTGAAAAATATAGATTACATTTTTAGTAAAAGATATTGGTCTGTTTTCACCTGACAAGAATTTTTATAAATATACACAAATTATATTTAATACAACTTTCACCGCATTATTTGTCAAATATTTTAATATATTATCAATTGTAACAAAATTAAAAAAAATTTGTTACAATTGCCGCAAACGTAGTAGTAGTAATAATAGTAGTAGTAAAGATTTCTAAAATATTTACCCCTACCCCTAAAGTTTTAAAAAATTATGCCGATATATAGGATATGGAATTAAATTAAAAAGTAAAACTTAGAAAGGAGTATTTATGGGTTCAGGACCTATTCCAAGTGATGATAATAAAATGCCAATAGGAAAAGAATATTGGAATCAAGCAAAAAAAGAAAAAGAGCAAGCTGATACAAGATGGAAAAGTCCGACAGGAGAAGACTACGTTCCTGTTGGGAAATCACCAAAGGAGGTTAATAGAATTAAGGCAAAAATGCATTAAAAACTTTAGGAAAAATCGTATCTTTGCCATTTACTTTATTTGTGTCTTGTAATATTCCAGATGAAGAAGATATGAGGCCGCAAAAAATAACAGAAAGGGAAATTAATGAACAAAAAAAAGGAATGAAATATGTGATAGACAATAGTATTTATCATATTAAATTTGATAAAGAAAATAAAAAAATATCATTTGAACATGAAAAATATAGAGATCTAAAAATAGAGTTTGATGAAACTGACATAAAAAATATTAAAACTGCAATAAATAAAAAAAGAGTTATTTTTAATAATTCGATAAAAGAATTAAAAAATGCACAAAAAACATTAAAAAATAAAGAAGCTATTAACAGAATAACAGATGGTCTAAGTACTCAACAAGAAAAATTATATAAACTGGAACAATTGGAAGGAATGTTATTTAACAACACAGAAGGTCAAATTCACCTGGGTGATATGCTTGGATTGTTAAATTATTTTGGAATAGATGAAAAATATAATATATTGGATCAAATAGATAAATATGTTGATCAAAAACTACCATCTCCATCTTCAGAGGAATAAAACTTTATTTGCAAAAAAATGCGGTGAGGGTTTTAGTAGCGTAGGGTGGGCAAAGCGTATGTGTGCCCACCTTTTTTACTGATTAACCCTCATCCGAATTTCTAACATTCGAGCAAAGCTCTCATGTTGAAATTCTACCCTCTCCAATTGGAGAGGGTTAATAAAAAAATGCGGTGAGGGTTTTAGGTTCTTTACCAATTTTCCCCCTCCGCAAATTAAAAGCTCTCTTTATATCCAATATGTTTGTTTAATGTTTATGTTCCTTTACAATCTTCCCCATAAGGGATAGAAGTTTGTATATTAAGCCTGCATATTTCGCAGATTGTTTCGTGTCCTGCGTGTTCGCCTAACGGACGATACTTCCAGCAGCGTTCACATTTTTCACCTTCAGCTTTCGTTACCCAAACCGTTATATCGTTTTCTGTGTATTCATTAAGTGTACCTTCAGGTTTAGAATCCGATACATAAGCTTGTGAAACAATAAATATATCAGCCAAATCTTTTGAATTATTATTCAATAATTCAGCATCAGGCGAGTTTACATAAACCGCAACTTCTAAAGAACTTCCAACTTCTTTTGAAGCTCTTAGCGGCTCAATCGCACAAGTAACAACTTCTCTTGTTTTAAGAATTTTTGTAAAATCTTCTTCAAGCTGAGCGTTATCCCAATCCTTATTTACCTTCACCCATCCTGCAAGAAGAATACTTTCCAAACCGCCCCTTTGATTTTCAGGTGTGTTTTGCCACATATCTTCCGCTTGGAAAGGCATTACAGGTGCTACCATTCTGACTAAAGCCTGATATGTTTCATACAAAACTGTCTGACAAGCTCTGCGAGATAATGATTTTTTACCTGCAGTATAAAGTCTATCTTTCACAATATCCAAATAGAATGAGCTTAAATCCACCGCAGCAAAGTTTTGCAAGCATTGGAAATACTTATAAAACTCATAATTTTCAAATGCTTCCGTTACTTCTGCAATAACCTTGTTAAGTTTATGCAATGCAAATTTATCTATATTTTTAAGTTCATCATATTGAACATAATCAGCTTTCGGATCAAAATCGTGAATATTACCGAGCAAGAACCTTGCAGTATTTCTTGTTTTCTTAAAGATTTCTGCCAGTTGTTTAACTATATTATCACCAATCTTAGTATCATTTCTATAATCAACGGATGCCGCCCAAAGTCTTAAAATATCTGCACCATAGTTTTTGATAATATCATCAGGTCTTATGTAGTTACCCAAAGACTTAGACATTTTTCTACCGTCTTCACCAAATACAAATCCGTGAGTAAGAACTTGCTTATATGGTGCAATACCTTGAGTTGCAACAGAAGTTAATAGTGAAGACTGGAACCAGCCTCTATGTTGATCTGAGCCTTCAAGGTACAAATCAACAGGAGTATGTCCAAGTTCGTCTGCTCTTTTTTCTACAACAGCTCTCCAAGAAATACCTGAATCAAACCAAACGTCCATAATATCTTTTTCTTGACGGAAGTGTCTTTCATTATCTTTGACGATAGTATTATCACTACCAGTTGAATGTTTATGGTTACCGCACTTAGGACAAACAAATCCGTTTGGTAAAAGTTCCTCTGTCTTATGGTTTACCCAAGCATCAGAACCTTCTTTTTCAAAGATTTCTGCAACGTGTTCTATTGTAGCATCGGTACAAATAACTTCTCCGCAGTCTTCACAGTAGAATATAGGTATAGGAACACCCCACGCTCTTTGACGAGAAATACACCAATCGGTACGACCTTCTACCATATTACCAATTCTGCTTTCGCCGCTTGCGGGTATCCATTTAACTTTATGAATTTCTTCCATAGCTTTATCACGGAATTTATCAACCTTTACAAACCATTGCGGAGTTGCTCTGTATATAACAGGGTGTTTACATCTCCAACAATGAGGATAACTGTGTGATATTTCATTTTGATGAACTAAAGCATTTACCCCTTCAAGCATATCGATTACCATGTCGTTGCCTTTATAATAAGGAACACCGACTAATTCAGGTATTTGCCCCTCTTCTGTCCAGCACCCTTTAGAATCCAATGGTGAAAGTACTTCAATACCATATTTACACCCTACTTCGTAGTCCTCAAGACCATGACCGGGGGCTGTATGTACTAAACCTGTACCTGCATCCAATGTAACATGTTCACCTAAAATTATTTTTGATTTTCTGTTCACAAGCGGATGATAAACTTCCATAAGTTCAAACTCTTGACCTATTGCAGTATCGAGAAGTTTAATCTCATTTTCATCCCATCCTGCATCTTCAATAAATCTGCCTAACAAATCTTGAGCAACTACATAAACATCACCCCTGTATTCAAACAATTGATAATCATATCTTGGGTTCATTGATATAGCAACATTTGAAGGTATTGTCCAAGGAGTTGTTGTCCAAATTATTGCATAAATCGGTTTTGTATTATCCGGAATTATTCTTAAATTAATTCTTTCTGTTGAATCCTCATCAAACTTAAATCTTACATAAATTGATTTAGAAGATATATCAGCATATTCAACCTCCGCTTCAGCTAAAGCAGTCTCGCAAGATGCACACCAATAAACAGGTTTAAGTCCTTTTTCAATGTACCCTTTTTTATACATTTCACCAAAAACTCTGACCTGTTCAGCTTCGTATTCAGGTTTAATTGTAAGATATGGGTTTTCCCAATTACCTAAAACACCTAGCCTTCTAAATGCAGCCTCTTGACCTTCAAGGCTCTTTGCAGCGTATTCTCTGCATTTTGCTCTAAGTTCACCCTCCGTAATTGCGTGTCTTCCGCCTTTAATATTTTTTACAACGGCATTTTCAATCGGCAAACCGTGAGCATCATACCCCGGAACATAAGGTGCATAAAATCCGTTCATTGATTTGTATTTGATAATAATATCTTTTAAAATTTTGTTTAATGCTGTTCCTACGTGAATTTTATCTGAGCTCAAATACGGAGGTCCGTCGTGCAAAACAAACGAATTCGTTTTATCTTTATTTTCGTTTATTTTTTGATAAATATTATGTTCTTCCCAAAACTTTTGAGTTTGAGGCTCTTTATTAATAGCATTCGCTCTCATCTCCAATGTTGTTTTAGGCAAATTTAACGTATCTTTATACTCCCGTTTAGTTTGTTCCATCGTTTGTTCCTTCCTTATAATCATTTATATTAGATACTGTCGCTAACTTCATATTTTTACTTTTTATAAAATCGCTCATTTTATAATAATCGAATTTGTTTTCCCACCTTGCAATCACAACTGTCGCTACACAGTTCCCGATTAAATTAACGGTTGTTCTACCCATATCTAAGATTTGGTCAATTCCTAAAAGAATTGCAACTCCTAAAATCGGAATACCAAAACTTGTCAAAGTTCCTGCAAGAACTATTAACGCAACCCTTGGCACTCCTGCGATACCTTTACTTGTAAGCATCAATGCAAACATAATAACAAGTTGCTGTTCAAAAGGAAGCGGATGATTTACAATTTGTGTTGAAAAAATTACCGCCATTGCAAGATATAAAGTAGAGCCGTCTAAATTAAAAGTATAACCTGTAGGCATTACAAATCCTACAATAGATTTTGGCACTCCAAAATCCTCCATAATTTTCATAGCTTTAGGTAAAGCTGCCTCAGAGCTTGCAGTCGAGAAAGCTAAAAGTGCAGGCTCCTGCAGAGCTTTAATCAATGCTCTTATTGATATCTTAACTATTTTACACGCTGCAACAAGCACAAATAAAACAAATGCCGCAAGTGCAACATACAACGATAAAATTATTTTTCCGTAATTCCAAAGTATTGATAATCCGTTTGAACCAACAGTATAAGCAATTGCACCAAATATACCTATAGGTGCAAAATACATAACATACTCAGTAAACTTAAACATAATTGTCGCAAGAGAATTTAAAAAATCCGTAACAGGCTTTGCCTTCTCTCCAACCGCAACAATAGCCAATGCAAAAAATATACAAAATACTACAATTTGAAGAAGATTACCTTCTGCCATAGATTGAAAAATACTTGTAGGAAACAACCCCAAAAGCAATTCACCAAAAGAATTATGATGAGTTGTTGCGGCAGATTGAACAATACTATTTAACCCCGTATGAGCAGTGGATATATTCCCCATACCCACCCCGGGCTTAAACAAATTTGCAAATCCTAAACCTATAAACAAAGCAATAGTTGTAACAACTTCAAAATACGCAATCGTTTTTATACCAAGCCTGCCAAGGCTTTTAACATCACCGTGTCCTGCAATACCTACAACAAGAGTCGCAAACAATAAAGGTGCAATAATCATTTTAACCATTCTTAAAAATATCTCTGCAAGAACATGCGTCCTGACTGCAAAATCAGGAAATAGCCACCCTGCAAGAATACCTAAAAATAATGATATAAAAATTGCAATTGTAAGTTTCGATTGCTTCAAAATCTTTTCCCTTCGTTATTTTATTATATTATAAACAAAAGATTTTGAACATTGATAACATAAATTAAAGGTGGGGAGACGTTTGTTTTGCCCACCCTATGCGACTATATGGCAAGAGGGCGAAGATATAAACACATTCTTTGATTTTATTCTTAAAAAATTCGGTAAAAATAAAAAACGTGAACATTATACAGACATGAGAAAAATATGCACACAAAATTTAGATGTGTGCAAAAAATTTGCTTACGGAACTAATGATTCCGGTTATATGATGCGAAAAACATGTTGATAGACTTATTAACGAACAAAGGTCGTTGATGCTAATAGTTAAATAATATATTTACACCAAACTTTTATACATCTCCAAATATTTTTTAGCACTTTCTTTCCAGCTAAAATCGGCTTCCATAGCGGATTTACGCATAGCGTTAAAAGTATATTTGTCTTTAAACACATTTAAGGCACAATAAATTGCATCCTTCATTGCCCAGCCGTCATAACCCCAGAACTTGAACCCTGTTGAGTTGTCCAACGGATACCCTGTTACGGTATCTTCCAGTCCTCCAGTTGCTCTAACAATAGGAAGTGAGCCGTATCTCATTGCAATAAGTTGAGATAACCCGCAAGGTTCAAACTTACTTGGCATCAAGAAGAAATCACTACCTGCATAAATCTGATTAGCTAAATCACCTCTATAACCCACATAAGCTCTTATATTCGGTGTATTATTAGACAGCCAAATAAACAAGTTTTCATACGATTTATCACCTGTTCCCAAGAAAATAAAATCAGCTTCCATATTGCGTAAATCGTTTTCAACCTGTCTTATTAAATCCAAACCCTTTTGGTCAACCAATCTTGATATTAAAGCAATCAAAGGTCTATCCGGATTATACTTTAGTCCAAAGTATTCCAATATTTTTTTCTTATTTTCTTGTTTGTAATAAATTGAATTAACATTATAATTTTTAAATATTGTTTTATCAGTCTTAGGATTAAATACAGAATAATCAATTCCGTTAACTATACCCAAAAGTTTATTTGTATGACCTCTAAGAGTATAATCCATACCTTCACCATACTCACCTGTCAAAATTTCTCTTGCATAAGTAGGTGAAACAGCAACAACTCTATCTGAATAATTTATAGCACCCTTCATCCAATTTACTCTGCCATAGTGTTCACAGCCCCACTCGTTATAAACAATATCTTTTCTCATATTTGCAAAGTCTAAAATATCCTCAAACCAAACACCTTGATAAGCAAGGTTATGAATCTCAAAAACATTTTTTGTCTTAGACCAAAATTCATCAAATTTATAATTAGCCTTAATGTACAAAGGAATCATTGCAGTATGCCAATCGTTAGAATGAATAATATCTGCTCTAAAGTTCAAATCCTTTGCATATTCTAATGTGGCAAGAGAAAAAGCAATATATCTTTCGTGTTCATACCTAGGATCTAACCATCTTGGGTAAACTTCTTTAAACGGAGTAAAATACCAGTCATTTTGAACAAAAAATACATTTATATTTGTCTCGGGAAGCTTAGTCATATGAAGTTTAAATTTTTGAGGAGAATATCCGCCAAAAGTAATCCATTTTTCAGAATTTTCCAGTTCCTTAAGCCCCCATTTTTTATAATCAATACAACCGTGAAGTGGTGTGAAAATAGCAATCTCAGCATCTTTTTCTAATGCTTTCGGCAAACTTCCCACAACATCAGATAATCCGCCTGCTTTTGAAAACGGTGCTACTTCAGCTGCTGCAAATAAAATCTTCATATTGACTCCTTCTTAATTAAACGATTCGTGATATGTAAATTATAAAATAAAGCCTGCGTTTTTGCAACAGTCCTATGCCTTTAACCCTTCTCTAACAAAGGTTAAGAAGGATTTTTTATTGACAAATTATTTTATTGTTGATAGAATTATGTTTTCTTATAGGAGAGTTTATATGAAATATTCATCAGACGGAACACAGTACCACATAGGATTAAAAGAAGGCGACATAGGAGAATATGTAATACTCCCCGGAGATCCCAAAAGATGCGAAAAAATAGCCAAATATTTTGATGAACCTAAACTTGTTGCAGACAGACGTGAGTTTGTAACATATACAGGATTCTTAAACGGTGTAAAAGTCAGCGTCACTTCAACAGGCATAGGCGGACCGTCGGCATCAATCGCTCTTGAAGAATTAGTAAAAGTTGGTGGTAAAAAGTTTATAAGAGTTGGAACTTGCGGAGGTATGCAAAAGGAAGTTAAAAGCGGTGATTTAGTAATTGCAACCGGTGCAATCAGAATGGAAGGAACGTCTAAAGAGTATGCTCCGATTGAATATCCTGCAGTAGCTGATTACGATATAATTACGGCTCTTAAAGAATCCGCAGAAAAACTAAACCTTCCGCACCATCTCGGAATTGTTCAATGCAAGGATGCATTCTACGGACAACATAATCCTGAACTTATGCCTGTAAGCTACGAGCTTGAAAACAAGTGGCAAGCTTGGTTAAAAATGGGCTGCTTAGCATCAGAGATGGAATCTGCAGCTTTATTTATTGCAGGAAGTTTTCTAAAAGTAAAAGTAGGTTCTATATTCTTAGTTGTAGCAAATCAGGAGCGTGAAAAACTAGGACTTGATAATCCTGTTGTTCACGACACAGACTGCGCTATAAAAACAGCAATAGAAGCAATAAAAACTCTTATATAGTATTGACAACAAATTGTTTGTATTCTATAATGACCTTGTATCGATATATCGATGCAAGGTCATTATATTAGAAAGACTAGAATATGTGTAAAAATTCTCTAAAATTAAACAGATATTGGTGGCGCAGCTTAGTATAACTGCCTTTTTGTCATACTGTTTAATTAAAACAATATAAGCAAAATCGGCAGAATAAAGTCGATAATAGTTTATATTGGAGAAAATAAAATGTCAGATAATAATTTAAAAATCTTAATCAACACACTACCGAAAAAACTTAGACCTGTGGCACGCTTCTTAAGACACCAAGAAAGCGCATCAGGACTTTCGACGACTAGATACATTCAGGATGTTTCAACTTGTCTTATACCTAAGGCTGTTTTTTCTAGAAGTATTGAAGATTTAACAGAAAACACTTTTTTGGAAACATCAGAAGAAGCTTTGATTTACCTCTCACCAACTCTTTTAGGTGAATACGTTGCAAGAAAAGGATTTTCTAAAGGATTATCATCAAATTTAAAAAAAGATGTTGCCGAAACAGGAGTAAATCTCTTAAAGAAAGCAGAAAAAAATGCATTAGTAAAAGAAAATAATAAAAAAGTTTTACCGGTAAAAGCCGCTATTGCACTCGCTGCGACCGCAATTCCCCTAACAGAATATTCTTTAAACTACATTAAAAACTTGATGACGCTAAAACTTTTTAATAAAAGCGATTTTAAAAATATTGCTTCTTTAGAAAAAAATCAGGAAGACAAAACTCAACAAGAAAAAGTAAAACAAAGTGCAAAAAAGCATATTGCACTTGCAGGCGGGATATATGCAGGACTTTTAGGACTTGCCGGACTTCTTGCAACAAGGGGAAAAAATTCTAAAGTCTTACAAAAAATTTCAGAATTTATTGTTGCTCCCGGGAACAAGTTATTTACTAAAAATGAAAAAGCTAAAAACTTTGTAAACAAATATTTTAATATGGATTTTAATAAAAGTCCGAAAGGTAAATTAGTATTAAGCAAAGGACAATTAACAACTTGTGTTCTTGTCGGTGGCTGCGGATATTTTGGAGCATCATCTGACAGAGGAAAAGAAAATCTTAAAGAAACAGCTACTCGTTTTCCGCTTGTTGCATTATATGTAATTACAGGCAGTGAGCTTGTCGAAAAAGGATTTAAAAACTTCTTATTTAAAAGGGGTAAATGTAAAGATATTCTAAACAACAAGAAAGAAACCGTACCGTTTGAAAAATTTGGTGAACTTGCTCAAAGACTTGCCAAAGAAAAAGGAACTACCGTAGAACAAGAATTTAAATCTTTAGTTAAACAAAAAGGCTTAATATTTGGACTTCCATATTTATTTGCACTCGGAGTTATGGGCTTCTTTGTTTCAGGAATGACTGTAAGAGCAACAAAGAAAAGATATGAAAACGAACACAAATTAAAATAACACCCTACCTAGAATAAATTATCGTAAATTTTATCAACCATCTCCTTAAGTGTTCAAGAGGCGAGTAATACAAGTTTATATAATTGCCTTGTTCTTTACAATTTTTACAATTTACACCTCACACTGACCCTCTTCTGATAAGAGAGGGGAAAAACAACATAAAGCGACCTGACAAATATCAAGCCGCTTTATTCATTATTATTTTATTTTAGTAAATCTTGCAATATCCCCTCGCACAACGAGAGAGGGTTCGAGGGCAAACCGCTATATTTACCCCTACCAGCTTGCTATTTGCTTAAATCTCTGTACTTGGTTTTTCGCCACTAGCCTCCAATTGACTTCGTTGTTTGGCTTTTTGTATAGTTTGTAGCTGTAAATCATAAGTAGTAAAAGAATCCATTGCCGTGAATACGTCTATTGTATCTTTTACAGGGTTAAATTTTACACCAGGAAAATGCGTTCTTACAAAATTATTAAAGTCTTCACCTTTTATATTACCGTTTTGATCTGATAATTCCAATGCCCAGTTTCCTGCTTTTGTGTTTTCTAAATTATCTCTCATTTTCATTTTGTCATCAAAAGAAAGAATCTCACCTTTTTTACTTTTATCAGGTAAACAAAGGTTTACAGAAACAACTTTTCCTGATGCACTTTTAACAAGTGGATTTACTATTGGCGGCATAAACTACTCCTTTCTATAATCAAAATTTATATAATCTTACATCATTATTATCGGCAGATTTTTGGAAAACTTTAGGAGAAATGGATATAATTTTTCTATTCTATTCTATTCTATTCTATAGAGCATTTTGATTGAATTTGAGGCGATTGTAAAGATTTTTATTTTTGCTTAACATTTAGTTATATTTCTTAATAAACTCGTGTAAAAATTTGGTTAAAACTTTGTCACTCTGAACAAGCCGAGCAGAGGATGAAAGCGTTAGTGATATCCGTTTAATGCGAGGCGCGTTTCAGAGTCATGCAAGTAATCAGATTCCGAAACAAGTTCGGAATGACTGCTCATTTAGAGCCTGTTGTATTAAATATTTACCCCATTATAAAGCGACTTGACGAATATCAAGTCGCTTTATTGAAATATTATGCTATAGCAAGAGAACTAACCCCTCACCCGCATCTCTTCTATAACTCACTTTTGTTCGTTAAGAGCTGCGACCTCTCCCTCAAAGGGCGAGGTTAGAGTTTTATATTTACCCCTACCAGCTTGCTTTTGTTACACCAGGAAGTAAACCTTGGTGAGCCATCTTTCTCAAGCAGATTCTGCAAAGACCGAAATCTCTGTGAAAACCGTGAGGACGACCGCAAATTGAGCATCTGTTATGTAATCTTACAGATGGATATTTACCCTTTGCTGCCAAGATTCTTCTTGTTTCTTCTTTATTTATCATCGCTTTCTTAGCCATGATTATCTCCTTTTTAATTAATTTCTACCTAAACCTGTTACTTGTTTAAACCTTTAAAAGGCATACCAAGTAATCTTAACAATTCTCTTGCTTCATCATCTGTATTAGCAGTTGTGATAACAGATACGTTCATACCTTTCACCAAATCAACTTCTTCATAAGTGATTTCAGGGAACAATGATTGTTCTTTTAAACCTAGAGTATAGTTACCTCTGCCGTCAAAGCTCTTTGCAGAAACACCACGGAAGTCTCTGATACGAGGAAGAACTACACAGATTAACTTTTGCAAGAAATCATACATTCTTTCACCTCTAAGAGTAACCATAGCACCAACAGGCATACCTTCTCTTAGCTTGTAAGAAGCTATTGATTTTTTAGCCTTAGTAACTACTGCGTGCTGTCCTGCAATCTTTGTCAATTGAGCTTGTATTGCATCAGCTATTTTTGAGTTGTGAGAAGCTTCACCAACACCCATGTTCAAAACGATTTTGTGAAGTCTTGGAATCATCATATCGTTTTTGTAACCGAATTTTTCCTTAAGTGCTGATTTTACTTCTTCATCATATTTTGCTTTTAAGCTTTTTGTCTTTGTCATTTTTCTATTTCCTTATATTTGATACGTTAGACCGCAGCGGGTTTTCAACATTCTTGAAAGTTTGGCAAAGAGCTAAATTATATTTACCCCTGCCCCCCTCGGCCGCGTATTTAGTGATTATACGTCGAGTGATTCACCACATTTTTTACAAACGCGAACCTTTTTTCCGTCAACGATTTTGTGTGCTACTCTTGTTGCCTTTTCACATGCAGGGCATACTATCATTACGTTAGATGAATCAAGAGGAGCTTCTTTCTTGATTAATCCGCCTTGAATGCCATAAGCAGGATTAGCTTTTGTAGCTTTGGTAATCATATTAATGCCTTCAACAACTACTTTTCCTTCAGTAGGTATTGATTTTTTTATGTTACCTTGTTTTCCTTTATCTTTGCCAGCTGTAACGATGACTCTATCACCGGTTTTTACATGAAGGCTTTTTTTACTGTTTGCCATTTTTATTTCTCCAATTATTCTAATGGAAAATGGAAAATGGAAAATGAAAAATTATTTTAAAATATTTTCAATTTTCAATTTTCAATTTTCAATTGTTAAATTACTTCCGGTGCAAGTGAAACAATCTTCATGAAGTTCTTATCACGAAGTTCTCTTGCTACAGGTCCGAATACACGAGTACCTCTTGGGTTACCGTCTTTTGCGATGATTACTGCTGCATTTTCATCAAATCTGATAACTGATCCGTCAGCACGTTTGATATCGTGTTTTGTTCTGACAATAACAGCTTTTACTACTTCAGATTTTTTTACTGTCATATTAGGAGTTGCATCCTTAACAGTTGCTACAACAACATCACCAACAGAAGCAAACTTCTTGTTAGAACTGCCCATTACACGGATAACTAACAATTCTTTTGCACCTGTATTATCTGCGACTACCAGTCTTGTTTCTTGTTGTATCATTTTCTTTTCCTTTTCTCTTTTGTTGGATTACACCCAACCTACTTTTACAGCGCATTACTTTTGTAATGATGTCCTTAATGGAAAATGGAAAATTATTTTGAAATATTTTCAATTTTCCATTGAATAAACTACTTAGCTTTTTCTACGATAGATTCTACAACCCATCTTTTGCTTCCTGAAATTGGCTTAGATTCGATAATTCTTACTGTATCACCTATACCGCATTCATTCTTTTCATCATGAGCCTTATAGTTTTTATTTGATTCAATAATCTTTTTATATTTTGGGTGCGGATTATAAGATGCTACTTTAACCACAACAGTCTTATCCATCTTATCTGATATAACTACACCTTGTTTTTCTTTCTTAGGCATTAGCTGCCTCCTTTTCTCTGATTACAGTTTTTGCTTGAGCAATTGCTCTTTTTGTTTTAGAAATTTCAGCTGTGTTTTCTAACTTGTGCATAGAAAGCTTAATTCTATTATCTAACAAAGCTTTTTTTGAATCTAAAACGAATTGCTTAAGTTCTTCAACTGTTTTTTCACGCATTTCACTTAATTTCATTTTTATATTTCCTTAATTAGTTCTGTGCTTCCTTTTCGATTACCTTAACTTTAATAGGTAATTTTTGTGCAGCAAGCTCTAAAGCGTGAACTGCAACTTCTCTGTCAAAGTAATCAAGTTCAAATAGAATTCTGTTTGGCTTAACTACAGCTACCCAGTACTCTACGTTACCTTTACCTGATCCCATACGAGTTTCAGCAGGTTTTGCCGTAATCGGTTTATCAGGGAATATCTTTATCCAAACGTTACCGCCACGTTTGATTTCTCTTGTCATTGCACGTCTTGCTGCTTCTATCTGACGGCTTGTAATCCAACCCGGCTCAAGAGCTCTAAGTGCGTAACGACCGAATTCGAAATCTACACCTCTTGTTTCGGTGCCTTTCATTCTACCTTTCATTTGTTTGCGGTATTTTGTTTTTTTCGGCATTAACATTATATTGTTCTCCTAATTTACTATTTTGTTTCTACTGCTTTACGTTTTCCGCGTCTGCCTTGGAAACGATCAGCGGAGTTGTTTTCTTTTGAAGATTTTGATTTGATGTTCATATCTGCTTTTTCACCCGGCATTAAGTTACCTTTGAAAATCCAAACTTTAACACCAATCTTACCCATAATAGTATCAGCTTCAGTAAAACCGTAGTCAACGTCAGCTCTTAAAGTTTGAAGAGGAATTCTTCCTTCTTTAGCCCATTCGCTACGAGCAATTTCAGCTCCGCCTAAACGACCTGATACCATAATCTTGATACCTTGAGCGCCGGCTCTCATTGTTCTTTGCATTGCTTGTTTCATTGCTCTTCTGAATGCGATACGTTTTTCAAGTTGTTGTGCAACTGATTCTGCTACTAAAAGTGCATCTACATCAATTCTTGCAACTTCTACAACATTGATAACTACAGGTTTACCTAAATATTTAGAAACTTCTGCTTTAAGCTCTTCAATACCTTGACCGCCTCTGCCTACTACAATACCTGGTTTTGCTGTTACAACAGTAATAGTAACATTTTGAGACTTTCTATCAATCATGATATTTGCAACACCTGCTGCATATAGTTTCTTCTTTACAAATTTTCTAATTTTAGCGTCTTCAGCTACATTTGCGGCATAATCTTTAAAGTTAGCGTACCAAGTACTGTCCCAAGGTCTGATTATACCTACTCTAAATCCTTTTGGATGTGTTTTTTGTCCCATTTTTTCTACCTTTATTTTCTTTCACTTAAATTCTACTTAGTTACTTTTGGTCACTTACTTTTACAGTAAGGTGAGATGTTCTTTTGAGTCTTTTGTATATTCTGCCTTGAGCTCTTGGTTTACCTCTTTTGTATGTTGCACTTTCATCAGCATAGATTTCACTAATCTTCAATGCTTCTGCTTTTACACCATCTTTTTCAAATGCATTAGCCGCTGCTGCTTTTACATTCTTTTCTACGACTTTTGCTGCAAAATATGGCATAAATCTCAACATATCAAGAGCTTCAGTAACAGCTTTTCCTCTAACTTCGTTGATTACTCTGCGAAGTTTTCTTGCTGTCATTTTAATATCAGTTTGTCTTGATTTAGCTTCCATTTTTATTTTCCTTATATTAATTATTGTATCTAATTAACTTTACGCAATCTATGCGCGTTTTGCTGTCTTATCTGAACCAGCGTGACCTTTATAAAGTCTTGTAGGTGCGAATTCACCTAATCTGTGCCCAATCATTTGTTCTGTTACATATACCGGAACGTGTGTTTTACCGTTGTGTACGGCAATTGTATGTCCCAACATATCAGGAATAATCATGGATGCTCTTGACCAAGTTTTTACAACTTTCTTTTCTGAATTTTCATTCATTTTGTTGATTTTCTTTTGAAGAGCTTCTTCTACATATGGGCCCTTTTTTAATGAACGTGCCATTAATTTCTCCTTTTGTATATCTTAATGTTTGTAAATTATTTTTTTTGCACCGGGGGTAAATATTTTTTACAAAACTTTACCCCTCCAGCTATTTAACTATTTGGTTCTTCTTCTTACGATAAGTTTATCAGAAGCTTTACCTTGTTTTCTTGTCTTGTAGCCAAGAGCAGGTTTGCCCCAAGGTGTCTTAGGATGTCCGCCTGGACCTGTCTTACCTTCACCACCACCGTGTGGGTGATCGCATGGGTTCATTGTTACACCACGTACTGTAGGTCTTACACCCATATATCTCTTTCTGCCGGCTTTGCCAATCTTTAAGTTCTTGAATTCTGAATTTCCAAGAGATCCGATTGTTGCCATGCATTCTTTTCTTATCATTCTCATTTCGCCGGAAGGTAATTTTACTGTTACATAGTTACCTTCTTTTGCCATAACTTGTGCAAAGTTACCTGCTGAACGAACGAGTTTTGCACCTCTGCCCGGAATCATTTCAATATTGTGAACAATTGTACCAAGAGGAATTAATTCCAATGGAAGTGCATTTCCTGTTTGTACTGCTGCTTCAGGTCCTGAAACGATAACATCACCTACATTCAATCCTTCAGGTGTTAAAATATATCTCTTTTCACCATCAGCATAGAATACTAATGAAATTCTTACGTTTCTGTTTGGATCATATTCAACTGTCTTTACCGTTGCCGGTACTCCGAATTTTTCTCTGCGGAAATCAACTACACGGTATGCTTGCTTTACACCGCCACCTTTATGACGACAAGTTATTCTACCTGTATTATTTCTACCGGCAGTCTTTTTTATTTTCATCAATAAAGATTTTTCAGGAGTTTGAGTAGTGATTTCTTGATAATCACTTTTCATCATACCTCTTTGTCCCGGAGATGTCGGATTAATTTTACGAATTGCCATTTTTCTTTCTCCTATTTCTATCTTTTATTTTCAGCCTTGCGTGGCTTCGTTCGGCGTTTTCTATATAGCAGTAAGTTCTTCGATTGGATCGCCTTCAACAGTAACAATTGCTTTCTTTGAAGAATCTGTTCTGCCAAATTTTAAACCCATTCTTTTTTCATGTGAAGGCATATAAACTGTTTGTACCTTCTTAACTTTTCTGCCAGGGAAAGCTTGTTCAACTGCTTGAGCAATCTCTACTTTTGTTGCATCTTTTTGTACTTCAAAAGTATATTTCCCTTGAGCAGTAGCCATCATTGATTTCTCTGTAATGATAGGTTTTTTAATAACATCATATAATTTTTCTTTATTTGTTCTTGTACTCATTATTTTAGCCTTTCTGTTATAACTTCTACAGCCTTTTCTGTCATTACAACAAAATCAGCTTCTAATAAGTCTTTTACGTTTAAGTTTGATGGTAATAATAATTTAACTGAAGGAATATTTCCTGCTGCTAAACTTAAATTTTTATTTTCATCAGCTGTTGTATCAGCGATAACTAAAATCTTGCCTGTTAAATTAAGTGATTTAATTATACCTGCCATTAATTTAGTTTTTGGTTCTGATATTGCTGAAAAATCTTTTACTACAACAAGTTGTTCTTCTCTTGCGGATAATGCAGACTTAAGAGCCAATTTTCTAGCCTTCTGAGGCATATTGATCTCATAGCTGTGTGGTTTTGGTCCAAACACAACACCACCGCCTGCAAATAATGGTGAACGAAGTGAACCGGCTCTTGCACGACCTGTACCTTTTTGTTTCCAAGGTTTTTTACCGCCGCCTGATACTTCTGCTCTTGTTTTTGCACAAGCTGAACCTTGTCTTGCGTTATTTAATTGTCTTCTTAATGCTAAATGCATTACATGAAGATTAGGCTCTACACCAAATACTTCTTTAGCAAGAGTAATTTCACCTAATGCTTCACCGTTTGTATTTAATAATTGTTTTGACATTTTCCTTTTTCCTTTTGCTTTCCGTCTACCCCTTTCCCTTTCGGGTTTTATATGGCAGAAGCGGGTTCTGTAAATTGAAAATTGAAAATTGAAAATGGAAAATTATTCTAATATTCCTTATTCATTATTCAGTTTTCTTTTGACTTTTTCTTTTGGATAACATGGTTAATTAAAAATTTTTATTTAATTTTTAATTTTCCACTTTCCATTGACTAATTCCATTTTGTTCTTGTAGGAACGATTGTAACTAATCTTCCTTCACAACCCGGAACAGAACCTTTAATCAAAACTAAACCGTTTTCTGAATCAACCTTAACAAGTTTAAGTTTTGTGATTGTAACTCTTTCATTACCCATGTTACCAGCCATTCTTTTGCCTTTGATAACACGAGAAGGAGTTGTACCTGCACCGATTGAACCGGGTTCTCTGTGGTTCTTTGAACCGTGAGCCATCGGTCCTCTTCCAAAGTTCCATCTCTTTACAGTACCTTGGAAACCTTTACCTATTGAAGTACCTGTTACGTCAACCTTTTGAACATCATTTAATACCGATAAATCAAGTTCTTGACCAACTTTGTAATCTTGAGGATTATCAACTCTGAATTCTTGTAAGTGTCTAAAGTTGTCTAAGCCGTTTTTCTTAAAATGACCTAATTCAGCTTTTGTTAAGTGTTTTTCCTTAGCTTCAATAGTACCAACTTGTATTGCATTGTAACCGTCTGTTTCAACAGTCTTAACTTGTGTAACAACTGTTTTACCGACTTGGATTACAGTAACAGGAACTGCCAAACCTTCAGAATCAAAGATTTGAGTCATTCCAACCTTTTTACCTATTACACCTAATGTCATGTGTCTATCCTTTCCGACATACATACGCACAGAATAATTCTGCCGTACAAATATGCCTTTCATCTTGCGAGCGCTACCTTTAGTCTCTTTACCAATCTTTTGGACTTTTAATCCCACAGAGGGTTTGCTTACCTTTACATTTACCTCTGTTGTAGTTCACATTATATGCATAATGCTATTATTAAGTTTTCAAATTCGGAACCAGTGTTCTATTTTCAGGCTACGGGGCTGTCCCCTCACCCTAACCCTCTCCCGTCGGGCGAGGGAATGTTAAATTATAATTTAACTTCAATATCTACACCGGCAGGTAAGTCTAATCTACTCAATTCTTCCGTAGTTTGTTGAGTAGGTTCGTAAATATCGATAATACGTTTGTGAGTTCTAATCTCAAAGTGTTCACGAGATTTCTTATCAACGTGTGGTGAACGTAATACACAATAAATACGTCTTTTAGTTGGTAAAGGAATAGGTCCGGCTACTTTAGCGTCTGTTCTTTTAGCAGTTTCTACGATTTTTTCAGCTGATACATCAACTAATTTGTGTTCGTAAGATCTTAAACAAACTCTAATTCTTTGTCTTTTTGAATCTGTTGCCATTTTTCTTTCCTTTATTTTTGTATTAACTACTCCGAGCGTAAATCATCTGTAAATCAGCTTTTTCACCTTGTCCAGCCGACTCAAACATTCGCATCGGGCTATTACTTTCGACTATAGCATTCTAATCGTAAGTCAAACAAAAATAACTGTCAACAGTGGGGGTAAATATATTTTTAGTCATTTGCAAAAGATTTACAAAAATTTACAAAAAAAAACTTTACCAGCTTGTACAAAAAAGGGCGAACAGAAGCTCGCCCTTTTGTATACAAACAATTAATTTCTATAATTTTGCAACTAATTTTGCGTGTTTATCAGCAAATTCTTTACCTCTTGATAAGATTGCCTGTTTCAAAATTGCATGCAAATCTATAGGAGTAATATCCTTAAAGTTATTCGGTAATCTCAATGACCAGTTCTGATCCCCTGAAGTACCGGGGGTGTTATAAGTTTCATTAATTTGAAAATAGTCAGTAAAGAATATCTGAACATTTCTAGCCTTTGATGCAAATATCTCAACAAGTTTAACAAACTTCAAAAATTCTTTATCAGTTGTCATCCTAACAATAATATCATCTTTATTATCGGCTTCCGCAAACAAATCTTCTACCAAATTCTTTGCATGCAAATATCCTTCATGGGTATTAATCATACTTTCTGCCCATTTTTCAATAGGATTATTATCGTGAGTCCCAACCATATTCCAAACATTTTCCGTAATATTTTTGCATCTGTACGGGTGTTCAGGTTTCTCAGGAACTACAAACTGTGTTAATCTCATACCTTGAAGTTCGTATTTTTTCATTACAGCATCAACTGGGTTAGTAAGAGTTCCCAAATCCTCGCAAACGATAGCATTCTTATCCAAACCGCATTCTTTTGCTGCAGCTATAACAACCTTTTCAATAAGTCTGCCATAAAGAGCAATTTGTTTATCTGTTAAAGATTTAACTCTCTTTTCCTTATCGGCTTCCAAAGTCCAATCTAAATCTTCTTCTTTTGCTATAGCATATTTTTTTAGTTCAGGATGTTCAGGAGATGAATACAATCTTCCTGCACCATCTTCGCACATAGGTTTTTTGCCTGCTTTATATACCCAAGGATCAATCAAGCCTACAATGTGGTCAATTCTGACACCGCCAGGGTTTTCCTTAAACATCTTTTTGAAAAGATTTTTCATTAAAATCCCGCCTTCACCAAGTGAACCGTCTTTATTGTACATCTTATCAGGATCCATCACAGGGAATCCCCATGCCTGCCCGTCTTTTGAGAAGTAATCAGGAGGACATCCTAAAAGCCAGCCTTCCAAGAATAATGATTGATATGCCCAAGCATCTCTGTCAGAGAATGCAACTTGTCTGTCTGCAATCATTTTAATACCATTTTTAAGTGCGTATTTTTTTGTTTCTTCGTTTTGTTTTTCCAAAACAAATTGACAGAATTTATAAAAATCTATTTCATCTGCGTATTTTTCTTTAATCTCATTAATACGTTTCGCAAAAGCCTTCTTTTCTTCATCGTTCTTTGGATTTAATAACCTTTTATCTGTTTCATTTTTCCAAATGTACCAATAATCATTTCCGTTCTCTATAGAAAGTGCTTCATACAAAGAATCGTTATCCAACCAAAAATCATTTTCTTTTTTAAATTTTTCAAACTCTTTTAATAAATGAGAGCCTAAAATTCCGCCATGTTCTTTTTCTTTAAATGTTTCCCAAGCTTCTTTTAATGCTTCGTTTTGAGCATTAAATATATATGAATAGCAAGTTCTTCCTGTATCTTTTTTAGGATTATTTGCTACAACTTTTTTGAAGGTTCCTTCCGGTAAAATACAATCCCATTTTTTTTCTGTTAATTGTTTTAAGTCTATAAACAAAGGGTTTCCGGAAAAAATTGTACCCGTATAAGGTGATGAATCAGAGCTTTTTGTTTTACCTGCAGGGCCTAACTGTAAAGCATTAAAAATGCCCGATGCATAATCAATTACCGAATGTCCTGCTTCAGAATTGAACGTGCCAAAGCCTGTATCTTCACCTTCTATTGAAGGGAAACTGCTCCCGTGCATAATTAATGCAAAATTATCTTTTCCTAAAACTTTTAATGCTTCACCAATAAGTTTAGCGTCATTTTTCTTTGATGTTAAACAAATCATATAATACTCCTTTTCTCTTCTTATGACATGGAGTGTAACATCACCAAAGAAGGATTTCAATAAGATGTTAAGAGGGGTAAAGAATATCTTTAACTTCTCCTATTATAAAACAAATAGTGTGATTAATAATAATCACACTATTTGTTTTATTTCTATAATTTAGTCCTATTCAACAACGATAGCTGAAACAGGGCAAGCACCTGCAGCTTCTTGAACTGCATCTTTGTTTGCTTCTACATTAGCAGCATTAACAACTGCTTTATCTTCAACTGAAAATACTGCGTCGCAAATTGATTCGCATGCGCCGCAAGCAATACATGAATCTTCAATAGTTACTGTCATTTTATTTCTCCTTTTCTGTATCAGGTATAACCTGACAAAATTTTAATATCTCCCGTCTATATAAATTTATATAGACAATCTCATTATACATGCTTAAACCACTTTTGCAAGCGTAATAAATCTATATTTTACTATATATACCCATTATGATATTATTTATCTATGTTTAGGGATTTTTGTTCAGCTATCTGTCAAAATAAAAATATTCTTATGCTTGTTTCTGTAGGAATTTATATTCTTGCTCTTTTTGGAATTCTTAGCGGAAACCCTGTTTTATTCGCATTACTGCTGACTATTATACTTATTATTGCTGCAATAAAAAATATTTTCCCATACAAAATAATTATAATTTGGGCTTTGATTTTTTATTTTGGAATAATAAATACCTCTACAAGACTAAAAGATACCGATGAATTATTAGACCTTGCGCCTATTAATTCAACAATTTACGGAAAAATCCTATCAATTCCGCAGACAAAAGATAACAACAAAACCCAATTTTTCTTCGGGGTAAATAAAATAGAATTTGACGGAATAATAAAAGATTTTAAAAATGAAAAACTTCTTGTTTCACTAAACACAGATGAAAAATTTAACATATATGATTCATATAAAATAAGAGGAAGATTATCAGTTCCGTTTAAATCAGGTAACCCTTCCCAATTTGATTACGGAAATTATTTAAGAAATTTTGATACTTATGCTGTATTTTATGGTAAAAATCCATACTCCATGAAGGATTTAAATATTCCATGCTACGAAAAACTATCAGGAAACAAAACAAAATTAGAAAAAACTCTGCAAGAAATAAATAATTATCGTGAAAGGATATTAAAAGTTCATTCAAAATATCTAAATTCGCCTAATCTTGAAATATTGGGCGGTATTGTTTTTGGTGATGATGCTGTATCTCCTCCAAAAGACATCAAACAATCTTTTGTAAATTCAGGACTTTTACACATTCTTGCCGCTTCAGGTATGAATGTAGCGTTCATATATTCTTTCTTTTTCTTCATTCTGAATTTTCTCAAAGTTCCGTTTAGAATCAATATAATAACTTGCATTTTTGCCGTAATTACCTACGTTTTTATGACAGGATTAGGTGCATCTGTTGTTAGAGCCGCACTAATGCTTCTGTTTGTTCTTATTGGAAAACTTATCGACAGAGATGCCCACAGCATTTCTCTTTTATCCTTCGTTGCTCTTTTAATGTTAATTTACAACCCGATGTACATTAACGATGTCGGTTTTCAGCTATCCTTCATTGTAACCTTCGGTTTGTTAGTAATGACGCCGTATATCATAAAGAGCGAAAGTAAAATTATAAATTGGGTAATCGGTTCAATTACAATCCCGATTATTGCTCAACTTTGGGTAATTCCTATTCAAATTTTTTATTTTAATAACATAAGTATTTATTCTGTTTTTGCAAATATAATGAGTGTTCCGTTCCTTGCAGTTATAAGTTTTGGCGGTTTTATCAGTTCACTTTTATCAATAATTCAGCCGATATCAAATTTTATCTGCATGATATTTGACTTTATTTTAAAGCCTCTGATAACACTTGTAATAAACATATCTGATTTTTGGGGAACACTACCAAACGCAACAATGCAAACAACTCACCCTAATCCTTTTCAGATAATAGTATATTATTTAATACTGATAAACATAACCCTATTTTTCAACAAAAATTATAGAGATAAATATATGAAAACATTAAAACTCTGCTTACCGATTTTAATTTCTGTTTTACTCATATCAACAATATCTATTCCAAATCATAATCTTGAAATAACAACTTTTGATGTGGGAAATGCCGATGCATTCATGATTAAAACTCCCGACAACAAATACTTTATGATAGACACAGGAAAAGCCGGATATAACGGTGGGAAATCTCAAGCAGAAATGATTATACTCAAGTATTTTAGAGATAATGGAATTAAAAATCTGGATTCTGTTATCATCACTCACTTTGATAATGACCACTGCGGCGGAGTCTCTGATTTAATAAAAAATTTGAAGGTTAACACTATTTATGTAAACTCTATTAATCACAACTCAAAACAAGCAAAAGAAATATATAAAACCGCAAGAGAAAACCAAACCCAAATAGCTGAAGCAAAAAACGGACAAGTTGTTTATGATAAATCAGGTTTGAATATTACAAACTTTATTCTTAAAGATGTTGCAGGTATAGGTGATAACGAAAGCTCAATAATAACCGTTCTCAAATACAATGATTTTTCTATGTTGTTTACAGGCGATGCCGGAATTGAAACCTTGAATAAACTGAAAAATAATTTACCTCAAAATATATCAGTTCTAAAAGTCGGACACCACGGCGCATCAGGTGTCATAAATAAAAATATGGCAGACTATCTGAATCCTAAATATTCAATCGTTTCAACAGGTGAAAACAAATTCGGACACCCTTCAATTTACACGCTTGAAACACTCAGGAATTCTATAGTTCTAAGAACAGATATTAATAATTCAATCAGAATTATTGCAGATAAAAATAATTATAAAGTTCTGACATACAACCCTAAAAAGAAAAAATATACAAAATAGCAAATATTTTTTTTATGAGTTTTATTTATAATATGCAAATACACCCCCTGAATAATACAAACTTCCAATCCAGAAACTCCACTATCCGTTTTGCAGATGATGTTGCAAGACACGTTAACAAATGCTATCCGAGGATTTCATCTTCTCTTACAGATGATTTTGTAAATATAAATGCATTTAGAAAATTCAAAAAAAGAATAAATGCCGATACTGAATATTTGCTGCGTACGGATATATCTGATGAGTTTGCTGATGCAGAAAACTTTATAGGAAAAATATTAGCATTTGTTAAGCCTGTAAAAAAATACAAACTTGGGAATTGTGGTGAAAGTGCTCAATTGTCAGCTATCGTGGCGAAAGTAAACGGACTTAAAGATTGTTATATATCAAGCCTTGTAACAAAAAACGGTAAAGATTTAGATCATTCCGTATTGTATGTTAATGATAAAAAACCATATATCATTGATGCTTGGCTAGGTTTTGCCGATTTTGTACCCAATGCATTATCAAAGTATAAAAATGAATTTGAATTTCACTTCGATATTAAAGAAGGTGAAAAAATGACATTTAAAAAATTAGAAACCGATTATACAGATGTTCTGAACAAAGATTTTACAAAAACTCAAATTAATAAAATTAAAAAGATTTTTCCGGAACAATTTATTAAAAGAGGATATGTATAGTTTTATTTTAATACCAATAAATTATACATAAGGGTAAGGTTTTCTTAAATAAAATGTTTTAAATTTAAGTATCACTTAAAATAAGGAGAAAAATTTATGATGATACTTGTTAGATGGATTTTACTTGCTCTAGCTGTTTTGCTTGTCGGTTGGATGCTTCCAGGAATATCTATTTCAGGAATTTTAGCCGCACTAATTTTAGTTGTGGTTATTGCGCTTATTAATGCATTCTTAAGACCAATTATTAATTTTCTTACTCTGCCGGTTAACGTCTTAACCCTTGGATTATTTGGATTGATAATTAATGCGCTATTATTTATGCTCGCAGGATTTTTAGTTCCGGGAGTCGAAGTCGGCAACTTCTGGTGGGCTCTTCTTGCTTCGCTGATTTTAGGGGGCGAAGCCTTTTGGCTTCGCCCCTTACTTATTATAAGTTTTTCTTAATTTTAGTTTCCCCAAGCTTTTGTCGTAATTGTTTGGAATCCTAAAATATTTTCTCTCTGTACATCATATCCTCCGAGAGAACGGATTCCGCCGTTTTTCATAGCCGCACGGACAGAACAATCGCCAACGGTTACAATATACCAAATGTTTTTGCAAGTTGCAGAACCTTGCTTGCTTGCAGCTACTGAGGTGTATCCGCCTCCGGGTGTAGTCGCACCGTTATAGATAAAACCTCCTAAATATTCAGCACTTGCACTCAATGCGAAAACTCCTAACAAACCCATCGTTAATAAAATCTTTTTCATATACCCTCCTTAATTTAATGAA
>CACYKP010000017.1 GCA_902775025.1 uncultured bacterium
TCGTTTTTAATTGTTCATTCAGTACAGGATTATTTTTAACTGTAATAAAATTATTGTTTACATAATTATCAACTATCTTTTTTACTTTATTTAATGCTTCAATTGATTTTTTATCAGTTATATTAGAAATAGATAAATCACGCTCTAATGAGTTAGGATATCCAGATAATTTGCCTCCAATAATTTTAAAGCCAAAATAATCTTGAATTTTTGCTTGTTCAGTCATTGATAAATCTTTTAGGATACTTTGAACCTGCAAAATAAATTCTGAATGTGACATTGAAAGCTGTATTTCTTGTAGTTCTGACAAATCTATTGTCCTTAATACATTTGTTAGATTTTTTAAATTTTCATCAAATGCTCTTTGACTACTTGCTTCTAGCGGTTTAAAAGAAATATTTAAACTTTGTGTAATAGATTTGATAACTTTTGCATATTCTTCTCCATTTTCCGGTAGAATTTGCGATATTTGCTTGTAAGAACCTTGAAAATCTGATTTATGTTTTAATATAGATAATAAAATTGCTTTCTTTTCAGTTTTTGTCAATTCTGATAAATCATTTTTACCTTTTAATGGCAAAAATTCAATTAATAAATTTATATTAATATCACTAATATTAGAATTGTTAATAAAATCTCTAAAATCTTCTCTTGTTTCATAATATTGTAAGAATATTTCAAAATTTGAAGATACTAAATTCTTTAAGATTGAGGGAATATTTTTCTTATTGCATTCTTTGTCAAAACATAACCTTTCTGCAATAGAGATATTTTCATCTGTAATATTATCTAATATGTTACCCAAATGTTCAAACGGAAAATCTTCTATGTGCCAAACACGAGAGGCTAAATCTAAAATATTAGGTTTGTCAATCGTAGCTCTAATAATTTGGACTTTTTCTTTAACATTTAATTGTGTATTTTTTGAGTTAAATACTTCTCTTGCAAAATATTTCGAGTCTTTTGTTAATTTGTCTATATCTATTTCATCAGAGTAAGATTTTAAATCATACATGAATGAATTATATAAAATACCTACCAATCTAGCTCCCATTTCTTTTAAAATTTCTTTTTGTTCTTCAATAGTTATATCTTTGTAATTTGGATTTTTTTCATTTACTAAATTTTCAAATTCTTTTATTTGATGTTCAATACCTTTTCGTGTAAAACGCATAAAAAGATATGTATTACCTTGTACAAGCGGAATATCACAAATAGATAATATTCTTTCTACTTTATCATTGTCATTTGCATTTTCAAAAATATTTCTCAAGTCATGAGGTGCTATTTTACCTTCTAAGCCTTTTTCTTTCAGTTCTTTAAACCTTATTTTCATTTCATTGTAATAACCACCTCTGAAAGAATTACAATTCATATAGTCGGATACTGTATATTCTGAATTTTTATAAAATTCTTTTAAATTACGAATGAATTCTGCTAAGCCTTTAGGATTAAATTTACTGTCACTCCAATCCGCAGTAAATAAGTCATGAGCACTTCCATCTTTAGGGAATGCCCCTACTTCAGCAAATGCTTGTGCAACATTAATCACACCGTTTATATCAAAATCTTCTCTTGTCGATTTTTCTTTTAGTATTTTATTTAATTCCCAAAAAATACGTCTGCCACCGGGAATATCGCATATAGTATTAAATAATCGTGCATATTCTTTATAATTATTAATACAATAATCTTCTTGTATAAATTCTAATATTTTTGCAGCATGTTCGTCTTTTAATTTATCAGAACAAAGCTCAAAAAATTCTTTTGTCTCTTTTGGATGTTCCATTATTTTATAGACATCTTCAAAAGGAATTCTGTTACCGGTTCCTTGTTTATCATACCAAGACAAATCAATACCATATTTTTTTAATTTTTGTTCAACATCTTTCATTTTTTCTAAATGTTCAATGGGATTACTATCTGCTCCTCCATACATAATTTTTAATTCGTCAAATTTTTTATATTCATCCTTTAATTCTTTGATAAAATCATCTGTTACTTTTTCGGGCTCTTTAATATTTGTAGCTTCTTCTAAGAAGAATACTGTAGTATCATCTGAGGTTTCTTTAAATATTTTATATAATGCCTTTAATTGTTCAGGAGTAGTATTTGAAATAATATCATCATATCTGTCTCCAAGCCTCCAAGACGATTGTTTTATAAGTGAAATGGGTACACCGCTTTTAACACTTAAATTATAAATTTTTACAAGATCACCTTTTTCACCACGTTCAAGATAATCATCTAACATTAATAAACCCATTTTATCTTCATCAGTATTAAGTTTTTCTGCTAGATATTTAATACTTTTTTCATTTATACACTTTAATGCATGCATAAATTTATCATCATAGGATTCTAAAGCTTCTATACCTTCCTTTATGCTTGAAGTATCCAGTGACTTCTCACCATCGTATTTAAGTACACACTTCAAAGCTTCTGAAAATATTACATATCTGTCAGGAAATACAGATTTTGCTTTTTCCATAATTGTTTTATCTATACCAAAAGAACCTAAAAATCTATCAGCTTCTTCTATGCTCATATATTCTTTTGGAGCTTGTTCTAAAAGTTCTTCAAACGTTTCTGGCATTTTTTCTTCTGTTAATGTACTTGTTACTGTAACTTTTTTTTCAAATTGACTTTCAATTTTTTCAAAAGAAGTTTCGTCAGACTTACTTGCCTCATTTACTCCCTGATTTCTTCCTTTTTCAAGAACACTTTTCATCAATTCCAATTGGAAGAAACTTTCACAAGTGCTCATTAAACCTTCCAAAGAAGTTTCTTGTATAGTTTTTCCGTCTGCTAATGTGATATTATAAACTTCTTTGCCGTTAACCTTTGTTCTCTCAATTTTCACATTATCTAATGTTTCGCTGTTTTCTAGAACTTCTTCCGGCTTGATTTCAACATCATTAATCTTTATAGGTTCGCCATTTTGAGTCATTACAAGTTTTAATAAACTTTTTACGGTTGCGGGCTGATCATCTTTAAAGATTTGTCCGTTTATTTGGTTTCTAAATGTAGTTTGGTTAATTTTTACTAACAAATCTTCAACAGAAATCGATTCAACTGTATTTTCTGCATCAATAACGGTTCTATAAACTTTTTTAGCTTTATCATATTCAATAGTTTGATTATTTGGAAGTTTAAAACTACCGTCTTTTTGTGCCTTATCTTCTGCATCAGCACAGAACATCTTATGCTCGCAAAGCTGCATTAATTGTTCAGGAGCAACTTTTATTGGTTTATCGTTTTCATTGAATTTAACTAAATATGATTCGTTGCCGTTTTCAACAACTTTTCTCATATTCATATTTTTCAATGCTCTATTGTTATTTGCTTGAATTTCCATAGCAGCAGTAGAAGATAGTTTACCAATATGTACCCATTGAATTAGTGAACCGATAATTTTGAACATAGCGAGGTTTCCACCTTCACTTAAGTATGTTGCACCGAGAGATTGTTTCGTTTCTTCATCCAAATTATTTTGAAGATAAGTTAATAAAGATTCTTCATTATTAAAGTCAACTCCGGCTTCTTCCATTTTGTGATACAAAGTGAAAAATCCTGTTTCATAACCAAAACCGACTAAACCTTCAGCTTTTGAAGCTTTATGCATTTTTGTAAAAAATTCACTACCTGATATGCCTTCTTCTGTTACAACACTTGAAGCTTTATCAAGAACTGTTTTTGAATAATTTGTCTTAAATAATTTATCAATACCTTTACTTCCAAGAGCAACACTTCCCTTTCCGAGTGCTTGTGCAAGAACTCCCGAATATCCGGCAAATAAACCAAACTTAGCATTCTCGTATCCCATTACAAGAGTTTGTTCAAATCTTTCGCCCAAACCTTCTGACCAATCTTTACCTTCCAACAAATTCTTTACAGTATTATCAGCCATACCGACAGTACCTTGCAATCCGCCATAAGCACCCATTGTTGCAGCTCCATGCAAAGCTCCGGCTGCACCGTTAACCCACAAACCACCTAATACTTTATCAGCTTTTGCAAGTCTATTTATTAGTGTCGCATTTTTTGACCACCTACTTGCAATACTAGCTGTCTTAAAGAAGTTTGTTGCAGTTCCAATATTCCTACCAACATTACCGATTCTAACAAAAGTTCCCATCGTACCCATACCTTTTGTTACTAAAATCATTGTTGCAATATCTAAAACACCGCCAACAGTTCCTTCCATTTCTTGTATTCTGATTTGTTCGCCAACAGGATCCCAATTACCCAACAACTTTGTTTTTGTTGCTTCATAGGTTTCCATAATAGTTTTTTCGTTAGTTTTTGGATAATTAACCTTTTTATCTATCGGTTTTGTGAATACATTTCTGAATGTATCAAGAGAAATACTGTTAGGTCTTGTAGGTTCTGCGAAACCAAGTTCTTTAGCTTTTTGTTCAAGCAATTTTGCAATTTCTGCCTGATTTTCTTTAGGTATCATTGTTTTTACTCTATTGCTGATAACATCAACTTTGTAATGTAATGATTTTGCAAACAAGAAAAGTTCTTTTTTAGTTTTAATAGATTTTATATATCTTGTTAATTGCTTTAATTCTTCTTTATCAAATGGTTCAACTGTATATTCAATACCAGCAATTTCTCTTTGAGCATTATATACTCTTGTACTTTCCGTTGGTTGTACATATGGATTTTTTTCTTCGCCACTACCTTTTCTATGTGGTTCAAGTCTTTTTGCTACTCCTGCTGCGAGTTCTGCCCTTTGCATTTGTTTCATAAATGTATATGCTAATTTTGGGTCAAATTTAAAAGATGGGTCTTTTGTTTTGCTATATGACGGTAATGAAGGTTCACCCGGAAGTGAAAAATCAATATCACGAACAGTTCTTTCGGCTTCCATTATCGCACTCATCTTTTTAGTAAATTCTTCATTTGATAAAGTATCAACATCTTGAATGAGTTTCTTTATTTGATTAACTTTTGCAGTATCTCTTTTTTGTTGTTCATTAGATGTATAACCAATTGGTCTTGCATTTCTAATCCACCAAGCACCTTGTGTAAAATTAAGGTTTCTGTCTGCACTTTGAGATACATACTGTGCCATAAACATTCTTGCTTTTAAATCTCTATATGCTTGGCTATTCTTTTCACGTTCTTTTATCTCTTCATCAGTACGAAGAATTATTCCAAATACCTCTGCTTTATCTGCCAATTTATCAAAAGTAATGTTATTCATTTTTGATAATTTATCGATAAATTCTTTTGGAAAACTATTTAAAGTTGCTTGAACAGAACTTGCATCTTTACCTAAGCTGCATAATCTGTTATATATTTTTAATCCGTCTTTTGAAGATAAATCAAGTTTCAATGTTTTAGTAATAAAGTTTTCTAATGTCGAAGGTACACCACCTACTTTAATTGTTAAACCTGTATCAGCTAAATTAATCTTAGTTTTATTATAAACTTCATTAATTACTTCTTCTTTTGTTTTGAATTTTGAATTTTTAATAACATTAAAAACTACAGCTTGTTTTGTATCATCAAGTTCCAACAGCTTTTGGAAGAAAATAAAATTGTCTTTTTCTACTTTAATACCTTTTGATTCTAATATTTCTACATTCTTTTTATTAATACTCTTTGCAGGAATGTTTATAGATGTTCCTTTTTTTACTTTCTTATCTGCTTTAATATCAGGATTGAGCATTTGTAATTCTGCTGCATATAGAGTAAGTTCTTCTAATGTTGGAGTTTTACCAGATTCCGATAGATTTTCTTTTGCAAAAGTAAATAAATCATCATAATCTTTTTCCGTTTTTTCAGTTGATATAGTACTTGTTAGAACTGTATTATATGCTTCTTTTTTAATTTTGTTAAACTCTGCATCTGTCATAGTATGTTGTGAAGCTCTATTTTGAATATATGCTTCCAACTCTCTGATGAATTCGCTAATAGCTTCGTTATCTGCTTGTTTTACATCTTCATTGGCATTTGATTTAATAAATTTACCCAAGAAATCAAACACATCTTTAACAGAAAGGTCGTTCTCTAAATTATTTTCTTTTAAATATCCGCTTACTTCACTTTCTTCAAGAATTTGATTATCACCTGCAACGCTACTAAATTTGCTAAAGATTGACTCTAACTCTTTTTCGCCTTTGGAATTTACAGTACTGATTTTTCCGTCGTTGTCAGTATCAAATAAACTGAAAAGCTTTGCTAATTTTGGATTATCAGCAATACCTTTATCCTTGATAAGTTCTTGCAAACTTTCAAGGTTAAAGCTTTTACCATTATTCGATTTTAACCAAAAGCTAAATCCCATAGTTCGTGATTTAATCCATTTCCTTACTTTCTATTAGTGTAATTTGGTTGTTGCGCAAAAATTATAAACCATCTTACATCATGTGTTTACGGCACTTTTAGGCAAAATCTTTAATGTTTTTGTGAAAATTGTTACAAAAAAGACGAAATTGTTACATTGTATATATCGTAATATATCAACATTTGGTTGACTTTTCTAACTGTGCAAGTGATGAATTTAACACTTAAAGGAGGTTAGAAGTGGAGAATATAGGATTAAATATTACACACAAGGATTTTAAGCGATTAAGTAAATTAGCGGAGGAAGTTTATAATATTGCCATTGTTGTAGACTATTGCTTGGTTGTCGGCATTAAACGTGTCTGCGTGTTTTGCTTGCGCAAAAACACTCCGCACTCTGCCGACAATCCGCTTCTGCGAAACGCAGCCGGAGAAAGAAGAGTGTTACAACTTGGCTCCGGTTGTAAAATATTTGCACCGCGAAGCAGATTTACTTAATGCATTTTTTATTGACCATGATAAAGATATTGATTTTTAAGTTGCGTTTAAGTGCCGTTTAAGAGCTATTCAATCGGTGTTTACAAAATAAATGTATCTAAATGATACAAAATTTAGGCATTACACTTGAATTTTACCAAAACACAATCGATTAATGTTAATAAACGAAAGAAAAATAATATGATTGAAAAAGATTACAAGTTGTATGGAACAAAGATTTTAAATCTAAAAACTCAAGAAATCGGTCTACTGATTTGTTTATGGAAAAACAAATTTGCCGATAAAATAGTAGACTTTGCCACCTGCGTTGATAAAACCGGCAAACGCTACAACATTGAACTTGATAATATAAGAGGGTTTGAAGATGATTTTGAGAAATAAGCGAACCCGAGAATACATACAATTATCTTATACTGAGTTTCAGGTAAGATTCGCACAAGAAATCAAAATAGCACTTGAAAGTTATGTTCAAACTAAAAACGCAAAACCATATTTCAAAATCAATAAAAACACCGAATCAGACTTTTACTTCGATCTACAATGGAACTTTAATCATTTTAGTAATTCAAATTGGTATATTGAAAAAACATAAAATTTACTATTAAACAAAATTTGTATAAAATAGCAATATGACACCAGGAAAAGTTATTAATAGATATTTATACAAAGATGGCGAACAACAATATGTTGATAATCATGGTTTTCTATGTGGAAAACCGCATTATCGAGAATCCGAATTTGTCATTACAATGGATGACTATGTTCAATTCGACGAAATAAGAACTTATCAATATGCTTTTATTCTTGGTAATGGCGGCATTGGTAAATCGACATATCTATCACAAATACAAAGATCTTTAGAAAACGAAGGTATTCCTCACATAAGAATTAATTTAAGAGATGTCTCACAAGAAAAAACTTTAACAGAAAAAATTCTTCCTTTTTGTATTTCTAATAAAAATATTCCGGAATGTTTTATTTTACTAGATGCATTAGATGAAGCCATAGATAATAAAATATGTAATCCTAATGCAATGATTCAAGATACAATATCAGAATGTTTTAAACAGAATCCTAATATAAAAACAATATTGACTTGTAGAGATAACAGATTCTCAATGAATATTTTACCGGAATTTTTTAAGAAAATTTATGATTGCAAAGATAACAATATATTCCATTTATGTTCTTTAACACAAGAAAATGCTAAAGAAATAGCAGAAAAATTAGGTTGTAAAAATGTTGAAGATTTTATTAATAAAATTCTAGATTATAACTTAGGAGATTTTGCTAGTTCACCTATAACAATAGAACCATTGGTTTTGCTATATAATAGTGGTTCTTTAGAAAATAATATCAATCACTTTGATATATATGAAAACTTAATGTTGAATTTAGCGAATGAAACTGAATACAGAGCACACAAATCTGAAAACAGAGAATGTATAGTAACATCTAGTAGTATTGTATTATCAATTGCTTCTAAAATTGCAACTGAATTAAAGTTTTCAAAGAAAAATTATGTAACAACAAATCCTAACGATAAAGAAGGTTTTTATATCGATAATTTTATTAATATTAATTTTTACGGTAAGGATAAAAAAATATACATAACTAAAGAAGTTCTATTAGAGACTCTTTTAACAAAAATATTTTATAAATCGGATAATAAATATTATTTTGCGCAACAAACATATCAAGATTTTTTAGTAGCAAGATATCTTTTAAATTTAAAATTAAAAACAAAAGAACTTCTTAATATTCTAAAAACCAATGGAACATTGCATCCATATTTAAATGAAGCAATCGCTTTTATATCAATAAAAAATGAGAAAATATTTAATATAGCGTTGAAAGAAATTCCTGATAAAATACTTTTTTCTTCTGTATACTTTAATGACAATAATAGTAAGAAAATACTTTTTGATAAATATATTGAATGTGTTTCAAAAGATAATATATCTTTTTGGGACTATTCTTTTAATAGAGTTTTCTTCCATAAGAGATTATATTTCCCAAGCATAGAAAAACAAATAAGCCAATATTTAAAAAGCGATAATGTAAATATTTGTGATACTACAATTGATTTTATCAATGACAATATGCTTCAAGGTTTTGAAAAATCTTTTGAAAAATTATTTTTTAAACCAAAGACGCCAATAACAATAAAAGTAGCCATATTGAGTGCAAGTGAAAATTGTGATTACAAAAATTTATTAAAAAGTATATCCGATAGCATAGATAAATTTAAAGATGAAATAAATAATGATAATGATGATCAATTAAGAGGAGCATTATTAAATGCTTTATATCCAGAATATATAGATACAAGAACTGTTTTTAGTTTTATAACCGAACCAAAAAATAAAAATTTGCATGGTAGATATAAAAATTTCTTACAACATAAATTTATAGAAATGGTCACTACGCAAAATGCTCTATTATATCTTGAATGGATTAAAAACAATAAAATTAAAGATGTAACTGAGTGTATTTATAATGAGTATAATTATACAGATATTGTTAATAATATTTTTAAGAAAATCAGCGAAATTTTAACTTTTGAACTCATTAATAAAGTTATTGAAATGCATATATCAAAAAAACATAATTATCATTTCTTTTCTGAAAAAATATTACAATCTATATTAAACAATAATATTTTTAGGATTTATTTCTTTAAGAATTTGATTTTAAAAGAAAGTAACTTTGAACATTTTAAAATGTTTATTAGTCTAAATTCTCACATCTTATATAAATTTAATGACATTGCAACATTCATGGAGTTCTACAAGAATAATGAATTTCAAGAAAAAAAAGATTATATTCGTTATTTACTGAATTCTTATTATAGACTTTTCATAAATGACCCCAAAACTGATATTGATACTATTTATAAAACTGTTATTTCAGATTCTGTTTTGAAGGAACAATTTGGATATTATGTAGATTCTAGTCCAATTTCTTCTGATACAGGAGAACCAATAGAAGAAATGGATATTTTTGCAAAAGAAGACTACTATAAAAATATAGAAAGAAGTTTGGAAAGACAAAGAGAATCCGAAAAGATAAAAGAACTTAATAATATTGAATATCAGATTAATAATATTCTTAATAGCGAAAATGACAATACTGGAAAAATTATAGCTATTTTTAAATTTTTAAATTTAGAATATGATTCAAAACATCCTACGTTAGATAATTTCAATTTAGATATAAAAAGCCATAAACGATGGGAAGATGTAAGTGATAATACTCAGAACCGTATAATTAACATAGTTACTGATTATTTATTAAATGAAACAAGTGATAAAACTACTTTGAGCGATGATGACATAAAAAATAATTCTATGTATAGTTCATGGTGTTGTTTTGCTTTATTAAAACAAATCAAAGGCAGAAATCTAGATTCCTATCATAAAATCATAAATAAATGGTACGAAGTTATTGTAATGTTACCAACATATACAGAAAAATGTATGGATTTAAAAAAAGAATACATAAATGACTTGTATATTGCAGATAAAGAAAAAATCATAAATATATTTGATAGGGTAATTACTCTTAGTGAAGAGCGATTACCAATGGACTTTTTACAAGGTCTTCAGATAATTGACAATGATGAATTCTATGATCATATTTATAATTCATACATTGTTAATGAACAAAATATAAATGAAAATATTATATTAGAAATATTAGAATTTTTGGCAAGCAAAAACTATATGCAGTTAATACCGCATCTAAAAAAACATATAATAAAAAATCAAAAAAATTTGGATTATAAAAAAGAGGGTTTTCTCTTAAATGTTATATTATACAATTATGATAAACAGTGGAACTATGTATACAAAGTATTAAAACAGTCTAAAAATTTTGATATTCTTATAAGTACAATAGCAAATAGACATTTTTACGAAGAAAGTTATTCTCGGCAATCATTGTTTGTAATACTAAAACCAGAAGAATTAGCATCATTATACAATATAACAGTAAACAAGTTAAAATATGTGAATACAGAACATGAATTAGGAATTCATAACGTCGATAGAGTAAAGGATTTAATAGAAAAAATCCCAAATTATTTGATAGAAAAAGGTTGTATAAACGCTTATAAAAAAATTAAAAATGAATATTTAATAAATAGAAGTAGTAAAAAAATATATAAAAAATATTATGATAGGGGTTTGAGAACTTTAAAATACAATATTGCAAAAAACCTTGATTTAAATAAAATTCAATTAGAAAAAGTAGAAACAAAAATAAATAAAGAAAGGAATCGCATTGTGCAAATAGGAAAAAATAACATTATCGGTGATAATACAAATATTACTGAAAATAATAATTCTGAAATGAATATTACAAAGATTAGTATAATTATTATCGGTATCACTGCACTTGTTGTCATTGGTGTTTTAAGTAGAGAGCAAGTCATTGAATTAATAAAAACATTATTATAATCTTTAAGCGTCTAAAATTTTGCAATTACATAACTGTGTATGTAATATGAATAAAACTTATTTATGAAAAAATGAGAATTAATAGGTGGAATAGGTTTATTTATAAAAACAGCGCATGAGCTTGTGTAAACATCTCAACATTTAGAATAAAGGTAGCATTATAAAACCTCTCCACATATATGTTTTACATCATAGTTATTTAATTCAGTAATTGGCATGATAATTTTAAAAACAGTTGGCTGACCAATAGATAAAAGCATCATTGGCACATCTCTTTCAGGAAACAGCTCTAAAAATAAATATGTAATCAATTCTCTTACTAAACCTATATAATTAGATTTGTCTCGTATATTCCATATTGCGTTCTTGTTGTTGTCTCTACCATATAGTAATATTTCTTAGAAGCCTTATTAAGTTCTGCAACAGATAAAGAAATCAATGCGATAACTAATGTAGTAAAAACTATACTGGCTATCAAGTAGTATTTATGAAAATTGAATTGAATCCTGTTCCCATTCCTCAACAAGTGCAAGACCTTGGAAAAATAATTTGGAAATAGGAAGAAGTTCTGTTATTGGTATATTTTCAATTTTAAATAAATGAGTTCTGCACTCAGTTTTGACTTTTTCATCAAGATGTTTTGTTAATCTTGAGCATGCATAACCATCAAAATATATGTTAATAGCACCATCGATGTGTGCCAAATTTGCTTCTTCCCATTTTTCCCCTATTGAAGAGGTCGAAGTTAAATGTAGATATCTTGTAATTAATACCCTATCGTATGTTATTGGAGTTAGTTCTTCAATACTGCCAGATAATAATCCATTATTATCTCTTTTGAAAAAAGTTTGTAAAGATATTTCTCCATTTTCTTTATATCCATTTTTTATTAGTTTATCAGCTTCTTCTTTAGAAAAACCTAAACGGATAAATGTTTCCGGATAAGAATAAGATCCTTTTCTATTTTCACCATTAAAAATGCGCATATTTTTATACCATCCTGATTTTTCAGAACGTATAACGGCTTCTGTAACATATTCCCAAATTTTTTCACCATAGTTATTTTTATCGATTCTTGCCCATAAAGTATTTTTAGGATATTTCGTTTTTAAATAATCTATAAGCATCGGGTTTAACCTATTGCTTATTTTTATTTTTCTCTCATCATAGTCCAAAATTCGTGAAAACTTACTATTTTTCATACTTGATATGTTTATTAATTCATTATTATTAGATGTTAAATGTAATAAATTTGGACAGTAGTCAAATATTTCATCTGAATTATTGTAATTTTCACATTCTTTTTTTAAATTATACCTATTTACAATGCAAGAAATGTCATATGAAACACAAAAAGCAGCATCAATATCTTCAAAATTTGCATATAATCGACTTCCTGCATTTATTACGGAATGGAAATTAGAAACTTCTTGTTCAATTATTCCTAATGCGCGTCGTAAATAAATTGCTTGATTTATATCATTTTTAATATTACTGTCTCCTAGTTCTAGAATTTTGGAAATGTAATCTACTTGAAGCTTTATATCTTTTTTAAAAGCATATTCCGCTATTTTATTTATTAAATTTTGATATTCCAAAAACTCTTTCACTATTCTTTTCTCCATTTTCATATAAGTATCATTTTTTTGTAATAATACAGCGTTAAATCATATCACGATATTAAATATGTTATATTTATGATTTGTTGTTATTTTTTATAAAGAACCATAAAAAACACTAATAATTTATAGTTATTTTATCGTAATTGTATAATTTTTTCCATTAGACATGTGGCTAGTATTTGCTTAAATTTTTGTAAAATTCCAAAACTTCCGACTAATATGTCAAACTTGCGATACTTTATGTCAAAATCGCTGATACAGAACATAAATTGATACCCGAAAAAGTGGACATGTATTTTATAGTCTGTGTTGAGAGATTGGAACTCTCGACCTGATATTTAATTGTCATACACAATTTAACTCTGTATTGAAGTAATATCAAGTGTTTTAGTATTAAATATGTCGTTTTTTGTCTATAAAATTAATTCGTTTCTAGTCCTGTAATAACCAGTATTAAGTCCGTTTTAAATAGCGCCAATATATTATACCTATTGAACTTTAGGTTTAGATGTAAAATTTTCTTAACAATTCATAGTTAAAATTAGAAAATATGTATAATAAAAGTAATATTCACCTTGAAACAGCGGATTTTCGGTAGGGCGACGGCTGTGCCTAGCCCGTAAGTTTGAGTCGGACGTTACTCCGACGAAAACCCGAATAATCCAAGACAAAGTTTCGGAAAATAAAGATAAGTTTACATAAATCCAATTATCCCAATTATAACTGCGTAGGATAGGTCAAAATAAATAGAAAACTTTTAGATTATATCTAAAAGTTAGTTTTCGTATGTATCAAAAGAAAGGAGCATTAACTATGACAAATCGAAAACAAGATACCAAGTACCATGAGGTATTAAAACAGGCATCAATATACTCTTATCACAAGCCCGGAAATTATCCACCCGCAGGATACAGAGTAATAGATTTTGCAGAAAATAAAAATAACGGTTTTTATGCGGATGTTTTATCTGATGGAAAAAATATTATTATTGCGTACAGAGGAACAGATAGTTTTAAAAATTATGATGGTCAAAATGATATTGATATGGCAAAATCAAAAATTCCAGTACAAGCATCTGCTGCAATAAAAATTTATGATAAAGTGAAAAGAGAACATCCAAATGTAGATATTGTAGTAACAGGACATTCTTTAGGTGGAAGTCTTGCTGAAATAGTTTCAGGAATTAGAGGGAATTTAGCTGTAACATTTAATGCCTATGGTATAAGAGATATGTTTAGAGAACGAAATATCTTGAAAGAAAACAACGTAGTCAATTATGTAAATGAATATGATGCAATAGCAATGGTTAATGGACAAAATCATATAGGGGAAATCTATACAGTTTCTAATGACTGCAAGTACCCTTGGGAAAATCACAAAGCTGAAAATATGGGAAATTTGTCTAAAAGAGTGCAAAAGACTCCAGAACAAATAAAAGAAACTGCACAAAGAATACACCCAAAATCATTGTGGTTAAAAACAACTGTATGGGGAAAACCAAAAGAACCTAAAACTTATGAATACAGGAATTCAGAACCACATAGTAACAAAAAAGCAACACCATGTGTAGGTTCATACCATGTAAGCGGCTATACTCGATTGGATGGAGTTAAAGTGGAAGATTATATTCGCAGGTGCGGAGCTAGACATGGAACATAGTTGATAAATCCGCTGCAAAATACAATAACAAACCAAGTACGAAAGGAATATATTGCAACCAAAAGTAAAAGAAAAAAATATAAATCAGGACTATATATAATTCATTATTTACGAAATTATAATTGGCAACTAAAATATTTTTTTTATAATCAGCAATGCAAAAAATAGGAATTGTAACAAAAATTGGCAATAAAAACTTGTAAAAATGAAAATAAAATGCCAAAAGATTAAGCCAAGCATTAGGTTCATTTACTAAATCATAATGATTTATAAAAATAATAAAAAAAGTAATACAAAGAGAAAAAAGGCAGATTCCTGATAAAATAGTTGGAATTTTTCTTTTGGTTTTTAACAAGATAAAAAAGAAAAAAGATACAGGAAAGATTACAAATAAAACAACACTGCCAAGTAATGCCGTACTTAAAATATATTGTCCTGAAAAGAAAGACGGATTTATAAAATTTTCTCCAAAATTAATATATCTTGAAACATAATGCGATATATCTATGCTCAAAGATAGCATTAGTGAAAGGAAACTAATAAGTGCAATAAAATTGGCACTATATCGATTTTGTAAATTACTAAAGTAACCTTTTGTACTCATATAGGAATTATAACATATAACAAAGAAAGGAGAATAAAACTATGGATATAAAATACGCAAAATACAAATATGACCTCGACTGGGGCGAAATTACAAAAGAGGATATTTTACAAAAACTATATTTTGGAAAATCAATAAAAGATATGAACAAAGAAGAAATGGACCAGATGTTGGAGGATTTACTGTGACTTTATGAATTTATTTAATAATAATTTGTTATGTTAGATGAAGAAACAAATTGTAAATACATTATTGTATCTAATAAATTCCGACTAAAATGTCAAAGGGGTAAATGTATTTGATTTTCGCTTTGACTTCCGACTAAACATGTCAAATTCGCGATACTTTATCTCAAAATCCCTGATAAACAACAGCAACAAAAAAGAGTCTCTAAAAAGGCTCTTGATTTAAATGGCGGGAACGACGAGGCTCGAACTCGCGACCTCATGCGTGACAGGCATGCGCTCTAACCAAACTGAGCTACGCTCCCATATATTTGGCTACCCTTTTAATATAACCCGCTGAATTTTTTTTGTAAAGAGGTTTTCTAAAAATTTTCCTCTATTTTACAAACTTTACCTTTATTACATAAAATTTACGTTTATTTGATTTATCTGTATCCAAATAAACATCAGTTACTTCCCACTTTGTTCCTCTGTTTATGAGAACTTCTTTTTCAACCTGTTTCCCTATATCTTCTAAAAGAACGGCATGTAATCCTTTTGGTGCGTTGACCTCAAACATAAATTTTGTTTTCTTTGCACAATTCTTATTATATGAAGTTGACATGAATCCTTTTTCTTCATATATTGCACCGTCTAATTTTTGCTTTAATACTGCCAAATTCGTTTCATTTACAGGTTTATTAGCTATCGACTGGACCTCATTGATTTTGAATATTTGTTTTATTCCCTTCTCATCAACACCCCTATATAAAATCATATTTTGAGGCAGCTTCACTTTTGATACCGGTTTAGTCAGAGCATCTACATAATAATCCAATCTGCACTTCAAAGGTGTTGTAATCTCTTTTTTAGGTATATAATGCTGAAGATTTCCTCTCAAATGACAATTCATAAGCAAATAAGTATCTTCACCACGTACTGCACCAAAAACATATTTTTTTATAATACTTTTGTCTTCCTCAGACAGTTGTCTTGTCTGAGTTTTCATCTTATTTATAACAATCAGGTTATGACTTATATCTTTATACCTTCTTATCAAACTTATTTGTGAAACATCAGCCCCGCTATTTGCATACTTTTTATCAACACTGAATACAGGATTACATAATAAAATTACACACAAAAATAAAATAATCTTTTTCATTAAACCTCTCCCAACAATTTTATAATAACACGAAAAACTTATTTTTATGTTAATATTTAGCTATCATTAGGTAAATTAAGGAGAAGTTAATGAATATATTTGAAGAATTGCAGGCAAGAGGGCTTATCGCACAAGTTACGGATGATAAAGAAATTAAAGATTTAATCAACAATGGCGGTGCAAGATTTTATATAGGATTTGACCCGACTGCGGATTCTCTCCACGTTGGTCACTTTATGGCGCTTTGCCTTATGAAAAGGCTTCAAATGGCAGGAAACAAGCCTGTTGTCCTAATAGGCGGCGGAACAGGTTATATTGGCGATCCGTCAGGAAGAAGTGATATGCGTTCCATGATGACACCTGAAACTATTCAGCACAATTGCGATTGTTTCCGTAAACAAATGGAAAGATTTATCGAATTTGGTGATGATAAAGCAATTATGGTTAATAACGCTGATTGGCTTTTAGGACTTAATTACATTGAACTCCTTAGAGAAGTAGGTGCGTGTTTTTCAGTAAATAACATGCTCAGAGCTGAATGTTACAAACAAAGAATGGAAAAAGGCTTAAGCTTCTTAGAATTTAATTATATGATTATGCAGGCTTATGATTTCTATCATTTACATCAAAATTATGGGTGCAACATGCAATTCGGCGGTGATGACCAATGGAGTAATATGCTCGCAGGAACAGAATTAATCCGTAAAAAAACAGGCGATGATGCTTACGCTATGACTATTACTCTATTGATGAACTCTGAAGGCAAAAAAATGGGTAAAACAGCTAAAGGTGCGGTTTGGTTAGACCCGAATAAAACTTCCCCGTTTGAATTTTATCAATATTGGAGAAATGTTGATGATGCTGATGTTATGAAGTGTATAAAAATGCTTACATTCCTTCCTATGGAACAAATTGAAGATATGGAAAAATGGGAAGATAATAGGATTAATGAAAAGAAAGAAATTTTAGCTCACGAATTAACAGAGCTTGTACACGGAAAAGAAGAAGCTGATAAAGCTCAAAAATCCGCACACGAATTGTTTAGCGGCACAGGTAATTCTGAAAATATGCCAAAAGCAGAAATAACATCAGATGATTTATTTGAAGATAAAATCAGCATTGTTAAACTCGTTGTTAAATGCGGTTTTGCATCATCAAACGGTGAAGCAAAGAGATTAATCCAACAAAACGGCATAACTGTAAATGACGAAGTAGTAAATGCCTTAGATAAAACTTATACTTCTGCCGAACTTAAAGAAGGTTTAATTATTCGTAAGGGTAAAAAACATTTTAAAAAAGCTGTAATGGTTTAGTGAAAAAGGTCAGGCATTGCCTGAACTTTTTACTGATAATTCCCTATCTCATAACCCATTTGTTCGATTTTTGCTTTAAGCTTGTCGCTTTGGGTAATTCTGTATTCCGTAAAATGGTTATCTATTGTTCCGTCTTCATACCGGCATGGGTGAATGAGAGCCTCAGCAACAATATCTTTTCTGTTTTTCAATACGGCAAGTCCTGTTGATACGGTTAAACTATTCATCATTGAGGTATATCCAACACCAAGCAAATAATCATTTGTGTTTAAACCGTATTTTTTTGCAATAGGTTTATTTTTTGATGTAAAAAAGTTCAAAAGCAGAATTTTTATAATATTTACAAAGTATGCTTTTTGCAAATGAATAAATATATCAGGAACGAGATAAAAATGCTCATATTGCGTTCTGATTTGAGGAATATCGTATTCTTTAGCAAGTTTACATACAAGCTTAAAGATAGGCGGAATTGCGTGGGTATGGACATGTGAATCAATATGCGTAATCTTTACTCCGGCATTTTTAATTTTTTCTATCTGAGCTCTGAATTCTTGTTCAAGTTGAGCCATAAATTCTTTATTATTAAGTTTATATGCTTTAATGATTAGTTGTCCGTATGAATTATAAAAATTCCCGTTTACATCAGAAACTTCATCTATATCTTTTGTTAGAGCTTTGCCTTCTATGATATTAAGATGAACACCTACGCCTAAATTCGGACAATTATTAACAACTTTAGACACAGCTTCGTCAAACGCTTCACCGTTTGCAACAAGACTCGTGCTTTTTAAAATACCCGCATTATACCCTTCTAGAATTGCAGTATTGAAAGCTTCGCTCATTCCGAAATCATCCGCATTTAGAACAAATTTTTTATCCGCCATCTTAATTCCTTTAACAAAACACTCTTTTAATATTATGTAATTTATTGTATTATATTCTGGAGAGGAATTCAATCAGAATAGATTAGGGAGAGTAGAATTTGAAATCAAGGCTTGCAATTATTATTCCGTGTTATAACGAAGAATTAGTTTTAAAATCAACTGTTGATACGTTAATAAAGGTTTTAGATGATATTATTGCAAAAGAAAAAATAACGTCTGACAGTTATATTTATCTTGTTGATGATGGTTCTAAGGATTCAACTTGGAATATTATAGAAGATTTACATAATACCTATGGTGAAAGAATAAAGGGAACAAAATTCATTCGAAATTACGGTAATCAAAAAGCTTTAATTGCCGGATTGTTAAGTGTCAATGAAATAGGCTGTGATTGTGTTGTTTCAATTGATGCCGATTTGCAGCAGGATGAAAACGCTATAGAGGTATTTGTGGATGAGTTTCACAAAGGTGCTGACATCGTTTCCGGTATCAGAAACGATAGAAAAACTGACTCATTCTTTAAAAAATATACTGCACTTTGTTTCTATAAGTTAATGAATATTTTGGGTGTTAAAATTCCGCCTAACCATTCGGATTTCCGTCTTGTAAGTAAACGAGGACTTGATATTTTATCAAAGTATGAAGAAGAAGGTTTATTCCTGAGAGGATTTTTCCATGAAATCGGATTAAAAACTTCTTATGTTCATTTTAATGTAAAACCTAGAGCATTAGGAAGTTCTAAGTTTAACTTTTTCTCTCTTACAAGCCTTGCTTTGAATGGAATTACGGCATTCAGTATTGTGCCTTTAAGAATTATTGCAGCTTGCGGAGTTATTACAATGTTAGGGAGTTTTCTTCTTGCGTTAGAAGTAATTGCAGAAAAATATTTGTTCCATTCTACGCCGAGCGGTTTTGCTACACTTGTGATTTTGCTCGCATTTTTCGGAGGACTTCAAATATTCTGCTTGGGGATTATAGGCGAGTATTTGGGACAAATTTTCAATGAAGTTAAAGCAAGACCAAGATATATAAAAGATATAGAATTATTTTAAAGATAATGCACCAAATTGTATATTTTTCTGCATTAACAGTTAACATCATGTGTAATCTGCCCTACAGAAGATCCGCCATGAGTTTCTTTCTCTATTTTCTTTGCGGTCAAAGAAAGTGGATATAAAATAAGATAACAAAATTACACTTATAATAATAAAAGATATGCTTAATGCGCCAAAATATGCAATTTATGCATTTGTTTGAAATGCTCTGTTTTTTTTATATAATTTTCTTATGAACAGAGAAAATGTAAGGAATTTTTGTATAATAGCTCATATTGACCATGGCAAATCCACACTTGCTGACAGATTGCTTGAAGCAACAGGTACAATTGCCCAGCGTGATATGCAGGAACAACTATTAGATACTATGGATATTGAACGTGAACGTGGTATTACAATTAAATTAAACGCCGCAAGAATGAACTATACATCTAAAGCAGGCGAAAAATATATTTTTAATCTTATTGACACCCCCGGACACGTTGATTTTTCTTACGAGGTTTCCCGCTCGCTTGCCGCTTGTGAAGGAGCTTTGCTTATTGTCGATGCTACACAAGGGGTTGAAGCTCAAACATTAGCTAACGTATATATGGCTATAGAACAAAACCTAGAAATAATTCCTGTTATCAATAAAATTGACCTGCCATCAGCTGATGTTGAACGAGTTAAACAGGAGATAGAAGAAATTTTAGGTATTGATTGCTCTATGGCAATCCCTGTAAGTGCAAAAACAGGGCAAGGTATCGATGAAGTATTAGAGGCTATAGTTGAATTTGTTCCGCCTCCAAAAGATACAACAGATAAACCACTTAGAGCATTAGTTTTTGATAGTGCTTATGACCCATATTTAGGAACGCTTTGCTTCTTCAAAATAATGGACGGGAAAATGCGCTTGGGCGACAAGGTTAAATTCATGGCATCTGGTAAAGAATACGATGTTGTAGAAATAGGTTATCTTACGCCAAACAGAGTGCAGGTAGAAGAACTTGTTTGTGGTGATGTAGGATATTTTGCAGGCTCAATCAAAGAAATTACACGTTTTGTTGGTGATACGGTTACGCACGTTGAAAACCCTGCCAGTGAGCCGCTCCCTGGGTATAAAGAAGCACTTCCTATGGTATTTTCAGGTATGTATCCTGTAGATAATGAGGATTACCACGAACTTAAAGAATCATTGGAAAAACTTAAACTTTCCGATAGCTCAATCACATTTGAACCTGAAACATCTTCTGCATTGGGTTTTGGATTTAGATGCGGATTTTTGGGAATGCTCCATATGGAGATTGCTCAAGAAAGGTTAGAGCGTGAATACGACTTATCAATCGTTACAACTGCTCCATCTGTTATATACAAAGTTCACAAGACAAACGGAGAAGTCGTTGAAATAGACAACCCTGCTAATCTCCCTGCTCCGCAATACAGAGATTATATTGAAGAACCCTATGTAAAAGTTTCAATTATTGCACCAAATGAGTATGTAGGTACTTTGATGGATTTGGCTCAATCAAAACGAGGTATTTTTATTAATATGAACTACTTAGACAAAGTTCGTGTTGATTTAATTTATCATATACCACTAAGCGAAGTTATTACTGATTTTTATGACCAGCTAAAATCCCGCACAAAAGGATATGCAAGTATGGATTACGAGTTTGCGGAATATAAACGCTCGAAACTCGTTAAGCTAGATGTTATGCTTGCAGGTGAAGTCGTTGACGCACTTTCGGTAATTTGTCATGAAGACAATGCGTATTATATAGGACAAAAATTAACGGAAAAACTCAAAACTATTATCCCGAGACAAATGTTTGAAGTTCCTATTCAAGCTGCTATCGGTGGTAGAGTTATTGCAAGAACAAATATCAAAGCACTTAGAAAGAGTGTACTTGATAAATGTTATGGCGGTGATATCACACGTAAACGGAAGCTCTTAGAAAAACAAAAACGAGGTAAAAAACGTATGAAAGCGATAGGACGTGTAGAAGTACCACAAGAAGCATTTATGGCGGTATTAAGTTTAGAAGAAGAATAGAATTTCGATTATAAATAAGGAGTAAATAATGTACGATATTAGAAAAATTAGTGAAGATATTGTTTATATAGGATGTTCAGATAGAAGACTTGCTCTTTTTGAAAGTGCCTATCCTATACCGAACGGTGTTTCTTATAATTCTTATTTGATTTTAGATGAGAAAACTGTTCTTATGGATACAGTTGATAAGGCTTGTTCAGGTCAGTTTTTTCAAAATCTGGAGGCAGGGTTAGACGGAAGAAATTTGGACTATTTAATAGTTCACCACATGGAACCTGACCACTGTGCATTAATTGAAGATGTTATTGCACTTTATCCGGAAGTACAAATTGTTACAACTGCGAAATCAGTTGCTCTAATCAAACAATTCTTTGACTTTGATATTGATTCTCACGTTATGGTTGTAAAAGAAGGCGATACATTAAATACAGGTAAACACGAATTTGTATTTACCTCAGCTCCAATGGTTCATTGGCCTGAAGTTATGGTATCTTATGATAAAACTGATAAAGCATTGTATTCCGCTGATGCATTCGGCTCATTTGGAGCAATTAACGGTAATCTTTTTGATACTGGTGTTGATTTTGAAAAAGATTATCTTGATGAAGCAAGAAGATATTATACAAACATTGTAGGTAAATACGGGGCACAAGTTCAAATGCTTCTTAAAAAAGCTTCTGCTCTTGATATACAAACAATTTATCCGTTACACGGTTTAATAATAAAAGATAATATTGCCAAATTTGTAGAAAAATACGACAAGTGGTCACGCTATGAGGCGGAAGAAAAATCTGTTCTAATTGCTTATTCTTCTGTTTACGGAGGAACAGAAAATGCGGTGAATATCTTGGCGGGTAAATTAGCAGATAGAGGAATAAATGGAATAAAAATGTATGATGTATCTCACACTCATTCATCTTATGTTCTGTCTGACGCGTTTAAGTATTCACACATTGTTTTTGCAACAACAACTTATAATAACGGAATATTTGAAACAATGGAACACTTCTTACATAATCTTGCTGCCCATAATCTTCAAAACCGCAAAGTTGTTCTTATCCAAAACGGTTCTTGGGCACCGACATGCGGCCAGGCTATGAAAACTATATTAGAAGGATTAAAAGGTACAGAAATAATTGACGATTCAGTATGTTTAAAATCAACTCTAAAAGAGGAACAATTGTCAGAACTTGATTGTTTGGCTGATAAGATTGTAAACAGTTTATAATAACCTCTTTCATTCCCTCACCCTTCGGGAGAGGGATAGGGTGAGGGGATAACGAAAGGAGAAAAATTATGCAAAAGTATGTATGTTCAGTATGCGGTTATGTTTATGATCCGGAAGTAGGCGATCCTGATAACGGTATCGCAGCAGGTACAAAATTTGAAGATTTACCTGATGATTGGGCTTGTCCGCTTTGCTCAGTAGGTAAAGACATGTTTAATGCACAATAGGATATTATAAATTAAAAGTTATTGTGGGGTTTTCAACCTAACCTACATTAAAAAATAAAAATGCGTTCAACTTATAAAGAAAATTGAACGCATTTATTTTATCTATGTGGGTCAGGTTTTACCTGACAATAAAATTTTAATATTTTTGTGGTATAATCTTAATTACAATCGTAGTATAAATCTCATACAAATTAATTATTGGTTAAATAATTTGAATAATGTATAATGTAGCTAATACAAGTATGGTTATAATACAAGAAAGGAAATAAAGATGAGCTTTGCAAGTTATGTACCTACAGTAATCGAGCAATCATCAAGAGGCGAAAGAGCTTTTGATATTTTCTCAAGACTGTTAAGAGAAAGAATTATATTTTTAGGAACAGCTATTGATGATATGGTTGCAAACCTAATCGTTGCACAAATGTTACTTCTAGATAGCGAAAATCCTGAAAAAGATATTATGTTATACATAAATTCACCCGGAGGAAGTGTAACTGCAGGCCTTGCAATATATGATACAATGCAGCACATTAGAGCTGATGTTCAAACAATCTGCTTAGGTCAAGCAGCATCTATGGGTGCATTTCTTCTTTGCTCCGGTACAAAAGGTAAGAGAATGGCTCTTCCTCATTCAAGAGTACTTATCCACCAACCTTTAGGCGGTGCACAAGGTCAGGCTACTGATATTGAGATTCAAGCCCAAGAAATTTTGAGAATTAAAAAGACCTTGAATGAGATTATGGCATCAAATACAGGTCAATCAATTAAGAAAATTGAAAAAGACACAGACCGTGATTATATCATGACTCCTCAAGAAGCTCTTGAATACGGCATGATAGATAAGGTTATAACGAAAGAATAAAATTAAGTACCCTCTCCATTGGGGGAGGGTAAAGTTTCTTCTTGAAAAGCTTTGCTTTGAAAGTTAGAAACTTGGGAGGGGGTTAATCATATCCTAATATAACCTCACCCGCATTTGTAGCAATCGAGCAATAGCTCTCTTGCGCAACTGCTCCCTCTCCTAAAAAGGCGATGGGATGATAATATAAAAGGAGGCACTATGCCGGCAAACGACAGATTAAAATGTTCATTCTGCGGGAAAACACAGGATCAGGTAAAAAAGCTTATTGCAGGACCTGACGTATATATCTGTGATGAATGCGTTGAACTTTGTAACGAAATACTAGACGAAGAATTCTTTGAGCAAAAAAGTAAAGAGAATAGCGGTGAAGGAAAAGAAGCCGATAAAAAGCAAGATGACTTAGAAGATAAACCTATTCCAAAACCGCATGAGATTAAAGCGTATTTAGATCAACATATCGTTGGTCAAGATGATGCAAAAAAAGTTTTGTCGGTTGCGGTTTATAATCACTATAAACGTCTTAAACACAATATAAATAGCAGTAAAGATGATGTAGAAATTCAAAAATCAAATATTCTGCTTGTAGGTCCTACAGGTTCGGGTAAAACACTTTTAGCACAAACTTTAGCAAAAATGCTTGATGTACCTTTTGCTGTCGCAGATGCTACAACGCTTACTGAAGCAGGTTACGTTGGTGATGATGTTGAAAACATTCTTCTTCGCTTGTATCAAAACGCTGATTTTGATGCAAAGAAGGCTGAAAGAGGAATTATTTATATAGATGAAATTGATAAGATTGCAAGAAAATCCGAAAATACATCTATTACTCGTGATGTTTCGGGTGAAGGCGTTCAACAGGCATTGTTGAAGCTTATTGAAGGTACAATATCGAATGTACCACCTCAAGGCGGAAGAAAACATCCTCAGCAAGAAGTTATTCAAATTGATACAAAGAACATTTTGTTTATTGTTGGCGGTGCTTTCGTTGACTTGGATAAAATTATTGAACACCGTGTAAAAGACGGAAATTCAATAGGGTTTGGTAATGTTGCTCAAACTCAGGCTGAAAAAGAACAAGCTTCTTCTAAACTTCTTAAAAAACTTCAACCTGAAGACCTCCTTAAATTTGGTTTAATACCTGAATTTATTGGTCGTGTTCCGGTGTTTGCAGTTCTTGATGCTTTAGACGAAGATACATTGAAGATGATTCTTACAGAACCTAAAAATGCAGTTCTTAAACAATACAAGAAATTGCTCGAAATGGACGATGTAGAATTAGACTTTGAACCTGAAGCAGTGGATTTGATTGCTAAAAAGGCAATAAAGCGTAAAACAGGTGCAAGAGCTTTACGTTCGATTGTTGAAGAATTAATGCTTGATGTTATGTATGATATTCCTTCAAAACACGATATCAAGAAGTTTACAATAACAAAAGAAATGGTAGAAGCTCAAGAAGAAAAAGAAGAAGCCGCTCACGCTGAACTTTTGAGGCTTCCGAATCCAAAAGAAAAAGAGAGTGCATAGGGGAAAATAAAGGTAAATTAATTTTAAAAAATATAAAATAACAAGGCACCGCTTGAAAAACAAGCGGTGCCCTGCTATACTGTTAAAGCGGACATTGAAAAGTTCAACAACAAGGGGATGCCACGGTTTTGACGCCGTGCGGCGAGCACAAGAGGCAAACTTTTGTAGTGACAACTACAAAAGTGGAGCGTAGAAACAGTGTCGTGTCGCGAGAGCGATACGAGCAGGTTTCGAAGCGGAGCCATCTGCTCGCACCAATAAACAAGGGGATGCCACGGTTTTGACGTTGTGATTGGTATATCCGGATTGCGAGTCCGAGAGCTGTTCTCGGTTATCAACGGGCAAACTAAATTAAATGCTAACGATAACGTAGTTAGAGTTGACTTTGGTGCAAGAGCACTTGCTGCATAGTTTCAGCAATCAACCATTCTTCCTGACCAGCTTGCCGTTAGGAATAGAATGACCGTATGCAAGACGCAGTACGCAAATGATGGTATGCGTATCAAGTTAACCATTGGAGGTTAGGCTTCCGTTAAAAAGTCTTTGACTTCGATTAGGTTTTGTAATTTTCCTTGCGAAAGTTGAGATAATAAGTTACTACACTCGTAGATATCAGTTTGTATCCGCATCGGACGCGGGTTCGACTCCCGCCATCTCCAGATTTTAAAAGGACTTTATTAAAAAGTCCTTTTATTGTTTGTCGGCATTAAACGTGTCTGCGTATTTTGCTGACGCAAATACCTTTTAACAGGACATTTGGTCGGAAAAGGCAAATATATTTAATCGGCAATGTTGCTAATTTTAGTAAACATTAGCGATTTTGTTTGGTCGGAAGTCGGTTGAGTTAAAATGTCCGAAATGTCCGGTTTTAGTAACAAAAATGTCCACTTTTTTGCACCCTATTTGCACATATTTGCACTAATAAGTAGGGTTGACTTTAGTCAACCAAAATATGTCGGTAGACTGAAGTCTACCCTACTTGCTAAAAAACAGGAAACAATGATTTTTCCTGTTTTTATATGTACTACAGAAAGTTACTATACTTGCGTTTTTATGACATAAGTACAATTTTATTAATTGTTAAACTTTGCAATTAGTTTATCTAAATAGTCATTTGCTAATTGTTCTTCTTGTTGCCACAAATCTGCATCACGACTTGCAATTATTTTATCTCTTACGGCTTCCGTACCTTTGCCATTCCCATTTGGCAAGAATCTTGCTCTGAAGGATTCTTTCAATTCATTAAAAGCACCTTCAATATAACAATTATCCTGTCCGCAAAAATAATCTTCTGACTCTTGCTTAAAGTTAGTAAATTTTAATTCAACAACATCTTTATCAAGACCGATTTTCTTTGCCTTTTCGGATAGTGTTGCCATTACTTTTTCATCAAATTGTGTCCCGATAACATTTACTTTTGCACCAAATGTTGTGTTATTGTTTGAGATTTTCTGTACTTGCATTTTATTTTACTCCTTCTACTTTCGCATGCTATATCATATTATAAAACCCGTAAAAATAAAAATTTGCTATTTAAAAACAGGAAGTGATAATTTTCTTCCTGTTTTACCCCTTAAGCAATCATTTCAACCCAATTATCGTGGGATATTAATTCGCCTGACGGAGTGCGTTTTATAACATTGGTTTCTAACTTGCCATTCGGGTATAGGTCTTGATAGTATTTGATTTGTCCGTTATCTTGCGTGAATGTTCTGCGTAATACTCTTTCAAGATGTGAATAATTTTTGCCCTCATAAGGCACTTCTATATGTACCTTTCGTATTTTGTAATCGGTCAGTTTTTCGGGGTTAATTTCACCGCTTGTAATCATATTGTTTAGTTTTGAACCGACAACACCCCAAACTCCATCTTTGGGTACTCTGCGTTTTGGCATGATTTTTTCAGATAAGTATTTTAATACCGCTTTACTGCTTTCTATACACCCTTTGGAATGTTCTGCATCCATTAAAGCCGTATAATAACTAATGCTACGCCCGAATGATACATTGTTGTTTGTCATTGGTTTTGATTTGTGATTTGAAATAGTGTTGTTGTTTTGGCACATAGAATTAATGCACCCAATAGAATTGATTAGCATAATAATGCTCCTTTCATAAATGTACTGATAGTAATAACAAAAACTCAAATTGTGTTGGTCGGCAACTTTGCCAATCAACACTAAATAAATCGTCTAAATCGTTTTGAGTAATATCTGTCCATTTATGTCCTTTGTTTTTCTTGATTTTATAATAACACGAGAAAAAATAAATTTGCTACTGAAATCAGCTGATTATTGAAGTTTTTTTGAAGTTAAGTTGCGGAAATTTCTCGTACCATCCGTTCCGTTTTCTCGTTTCATGTGTTCTTTTACACTCTGCCAACAAGCCGCTTTTTAATGCCAAATTTTCCCGACAGTAGCGGGATTGCAGGAAAAGAGAGATATAGTTTAAAAGGACATTTGGTTGGAATGGGTAAATGAATTAACTTTTTGAAAGTATCAAATTTAGTAGGTTTTGGCGATTTTAAAAGGTCGGTTGTTTGAGGAGTTGTTATGTCCTAAATGTTCTATTTTGGTGATAAAAATGTCCGCTTTTTTGCACTATTGTTGCACACTTTTGCACTTAAGGGTTGTTGTCGGGTTGAAACCTGGCCTATTCACTAAATCCTAGCGGTAGGAAAATACTTGAGAATTTGAATTTTAAATTGGCATAAAC
>CACYKP010000018.1 GCA_902775025.1 uncultured bacterium
TGATATGGATTTGAATAAGTTAGAGACTGAACGAACCGCATTAACAACAGAGTACGATTCCGTAAAGAAAGTAATACAGGATAATATCGACAGAACGTTTAAGATATTCTCCTAGAAGATGTAAGATGAAGATTTCCCTTTTTAATCCCTTTTCCCTTTTCCGCTTGAGTATAAAACCTCAAGCTTTTTTTTTGTCTAAAACATAGTAATAACTGTTCTTAGTTCACAGAACTAATATTGTAGTTCTAAAAGATGTAAGGCTGCATATATTATAATCTTATAAAAAGCAGTTATTTTACCAATGCCCCAAATGCCATAACATCTTCATATGCAGCACCTGCTTCAAGCATCTCTTCTGCAGTAAATCCAAATAAAGTAATGGTATCAAGAGCTTCTGATTTATTTTCTATGTTGTTTATAACAGAATTTAATGCAGATTCCCTTGTCATATATGGAAATTTGTCATTAATACCATTTTTTAAACTTCTTTTTTTTGCTTTACCCATTTATGTTCCTTTAAGCTAGTGCCAAAAGTGAAACTCCTATCATTCCTGCATAATTACCGGCAGTTGCCAATCTTATTGAAGTCGGAGTTGTTACTAAATCAGAATTTACTTCTGCTTCTATATATTTTATATCCGTAAATTGAGCCATAGAACCTGATAAAACAACACAATCCGGATCAAATATATTTGCCAATCCTTTTATTCCGATAATAATATCATTTTGCCATTTATTCAATATGTCAATCATTTTTTTGTTACCTTGCTTAACACCGTCGATTACATCATAAGTTGTAATTTCTTTATTATTAAGCATTTCTTCAGCATCAAGCTTTAATGCTGTTCCTGAAGCATATATTTCAAAACAATCCCAGCTGCCGCAAGTGCATTGTCTTCTTTTGTCAGGATACATCTTAAAATGCATTTCTCCGGCTGCACCGGATTTTCCTTTGAGCAGTTTATCATTAATAATTATTCCGCCCCCTACTCCAGTTCCAAGTGTTAGCATTACTGAAACAGATGAACCTCTGGAAGCTCCTATTTTATATTCTGCCCACGCAGCGGCATTTGCATCATTTTCTAAAAATACTTTTTTTGAGCTTAATGACTGAAAATCTATAGAGCTGTATCCTTGTACTAAATTCCCGGTTGAACCGATTACAGCAGTATTTGAATTGTTTACGGCACCTGCTGTTGCGATTGCTATTGCATCTGCCTTGTTTTCAAATTTTGTTATTTGTTCTCGAAGAACTTTCTTTATACCATCTATTGTTTTAGGTGTTGAAAATTTATCAATATTAGCAACAATTTTCCCCGTTTCATCAACAATTGTGCTATAAATTTTTGTACCGCCAATATCAAACGCTAATGCTTTTTTCATAAAAAATCCCTATTATCTATTGTAATTAATAAATCTTTTTGTTATAAGTTGCGGCCTTGTAATAGCAGAACCTATAACAACGCAATGAGCACCAAGTTCAAATGCTTTTTTTACATCATATGGCTCCCAAATCCTGCCTTCAAGTATAACAGGTTTATTTACAGATTTTACAAGTTTACAAAGAAGATTATAATCAGGCTTATCGCCTGGTTCTCCCGATTGAGTTGTATATCCGGCAAGTGTGGTAGATACTATATCTACGCCAAGTTCAGAACAATTTATACCTTCTTCTAGTGTCGATATATCGGCCATTGCAAGTTTTTTAGCTGAATGTATCATATTAATAATTTGCTCTAATGTGCAATTATTTGGCCGTTTCCGTGATGTTCCGTCAAAAGCTATTATATCTGCTCCTGCATCAATTAATTCTTTGACTTCCGTTAATGTTGGTGTAATATAGACCACTTCTTTCCAATTTTCAGGTAATCTTTCAGGTTTCGTTAAACCAATAACAGGAACATTATAACTTTTTGCATTTCTAACATCTCTTGCACCAGCTACTCTTAAAACCTCAGCTCCTCCATTTATAACTGATTCCATCATTGCCTTCATGCAGTTTTCTTTATATAAAGGTTCATATGGCATTGCTTGAACAGAAACTATAATTTTACCCTTCAAAAAGTCGATAACATCCATAAGAAAATTTTACCATAAAAAAATAAATTAATGTTGATAATTACTAAAATCAAGATTATAATATTAATATAAGTGCGGGGATTTTGTGTATGGAAAAGAAAAGAATTTATGCTATTGCAACAGTGTTAGTTGTAGCTGTAGTATGCACATACTGTTTAATTAATAAACAAGATGGCATTGTTCCAAAAAATGCTGAAAACAATAAAACCGGTGAAGTTATTAAAACTGAGCAAGTTGAAACAGTTAAAGAAAGTAAAAAACATTACTATAAAGCAGATAAAGAAGAGTCTGTAAAAACAGGTGTTGTAAAAAAATTAAGTACACGAAAAGAAGACAAGTTTATTACAAAAACTAATTTGCATAATGAGATGCTTCCTTCTGCACTTCCATTATCAGCAATTTCAATAATTTCAGAATTACCTAAAAATGTAAAAGAGTCTGTATTAAAAATTGCTGAAACAAGCAACATATATATGATACAGCCTAAACGCGAGAAATTACTTGTTATAACCGATAACCCCGCCAATATCCGCCATGGTGTTGAATTTATTGAAATTTCTACTATTAGCGGTCAACAAACTAAGACTACACTTGGGTATAATGATAAAATGAAAGACTCTGAAAATGACAAATGGGAGTATAATGAAGCTAAACAACCAATAAGGCATACAAAGTACAACAAAGATGGTGATATGGAATTTGTTGAAACTTGGAGTTATGAACCTAATGAGCCGATAAAATATGAGATGAAAGATGATAAAGATAATGTAATATCGGTAAGAAAAGAAACTTTGGAAAACGGTACTGATTTAAGAATTGAACATCTTTTATATGACAAACACGGCAAGACCGAAATTAATGTTTCTGCAACATATGAAGGAGAAGATATAAAACGTTTTACATATTACAATGCAGATAAAATAAATGATAGCGGCTCAATTTTTAGTGATTATTCTAATGGGCTAAAAACAAAAGAAACCGTTTATACTTCTGATTTGAAAGTTAAAAATTCTTATACGTCAGAATATAATGATGGTAACAGAGAAGAAATTACTAAATGGGATAACAAAAACCAAGAGGTTCATAAATACTTACCCGAAGAGTAAGCTTTGCGATTCTTCGATAGGTCGTGGTCTTGTAAAATAATCCATAATTTTCCTTGAGGCATATACTGCTAAACCACCTAAGATAGCTTTACCGCTATATGTTGCGTGTGCTTTTAAATATATTTTTTTCATATTGTTCAGCAGTGATTTGGGGACACCTGATTTTTTAGCAAGTTTAATTCCCCTATAGCTGGCAACAGCTTCTTCAATAACTGTTGGCAGCATAGCAATAAATGCAATTTCTCCGCAATTATCTTCAATAACATCTGTTAAATTCCTGGGAGCATCTTTTGGTTTGCTTCTTGAAAATATTGCAAAATATTCCATCAAACCAGCAATTGCGTATCCTGGTGCACGAAGTTTTGCTAAATATTTAATACCCCATTTACTTTTTAGTGCATTAAGGGCATGTCCTAATTCATGGAAACCTGCTGATGATATTTTATTAGTGTTCAAAATGACTTTTCTGTTAAACGGATCGTAACAAGCTTGATGTCCCAATTTATAGTCTAATGGTACATCATTAAATTGTGCTTCAACTATGCCAACACCTTTATCCTTTAGTCCCGATATATTAAATGATTTATAAAAATAATCTTTAAATAAATGATTATTCGGAATTTCTCTGTTTAATTGCTTTTGAAATGATTTGCCAATGTATGGTAATGGCGATAAAATTGCAGCAGAAGCTGCAGATGCAAGCATATATCCGCCTACATCGCTCATTAGAGGTCTTGTTTGATATTCCTGTCCGTTATAGTACACAGTTGACATTATTCTACACCTAATTTATATAAAACAAATTAATAAAAAAAATTGCTATATTATTACAATTTATTAATATGTTAATCTGCATAATTAGAGTTGACAATAAATCTTGATATTTTATTATAATAAATGTAGAAGGTAATGGGACGTCGCCAAGTGGTAAGGCAGCTGGTTTTGGTCCAGCCATCTCGGAGGTTCGAATCCTTCCGTCCCAGATTTTAAAAGCTCCCGAGAGGGAGTTTTTTTATAATCAAATGTGTGTATTGTTAAATATTAACTTTTGTAAAAATTTATAGATACATGCCGGATATTAAGCAAAAAAAAATCTTTTTTAATCTTTATATATATAGAAGGAGTACCTGCAGGTGTTTATAAATAAAATTAACGGAATTGCGCAATCCCAATTAGGCTTTAAATCACAAAGTCATAAAGTTAATGATGTAGGCGGAACTATTGTAACGTTTAATTATCCTTATGATTATAATAACGAAACTTGTGAAGTTGAATTATACAAAGTTATTAAGACTGATAAGCTTAACTATAAATTATTAAATAATAACCCTGTAGTTATTCCTCTTAAACCTGAAGGCGTTTCTGTTGATTTACAAAAAGAAGCTAATATTGGTAAAGACGAACCTTATATTCAAGTTATAGTAAGAAAAGACAAAAAAACAGGTAAAGAAATATGGCGCGGTGCAGATACTGGAGTAAAGCTTCATATGGAAAATGGAGAACTTGTTCACAGATATCATTATGATCCGGCAAGTATTCAAGCAGAATATACTCCCCTAAATCCTGATGGCAGTCAAAAATTTGATAAAAATGGCAATCCTATAGTAAATAAATTTAATTATAATTCTTCAATTGAACTTCAAGGTTCAACATTGAAAGAAGATAAATATACTTTAATTACTCAAAACGGTACGCATCCAACTGTTAATGGTCCTGCAATTTTAGCAATGCCTGATACACTTGCTCCGGGATACAGATATAGAGGCTTTAATGAAAATAATACAGGTGAAATTGTTTATGAACCGGAGCGTCAATTACATGGTGAATCAGTTATAAGAACTGTATCAAACACTAGCGGTGGAAGTTTGGCCGGCGTCGAAGCAAGTATATCTAAATTTAAAGAACATAATATTAAAAAAATTCCGACAACACCTTTTGCAAACGGTGATAATAGAACTTCTCACGGTTATTACAATAAACATAATAAACAAATTCAAAGTAATATGGGTAATACGGAAAATTTTGATTCTTTAATGAATGCAGAGTTTAGAAATGGTATGAATCACGTTTTTGATGCGACTCTGACTTCAGAAGGTATTGAAGGTGTTCATGTCCGTTACGCGCTGCGTTGGGGCGAACAAGCGCAAACATCAAAATGGTTCAGAATGAACGGTTTAAAAGATGCAGGTATCGGCTTTGGTGTAATACCGACAGATGCTAAAAATTTCAGGCACAGAGTTATTAACCCGCCGTATTTATATGAAAAGCAATCAAACGGTACATATAAAAAAGTGGTTAATGATAAATATAACCCTAATCAAGAAACACTGATGCAAATATATGATGGTTCACAAGTTACTGATGAACAAATTAATCAACTTGATAAACCAATTGATAGATATAAAGACTTAACTGCTGGCAAAAAACTTGATATATGTACTTATGAGGATACTTTAGTAAATTATATATTTGAAATTAATCCAAATGAATACGATAAAAATATCAATAAAATAAATGATTTGATAAAAAATGAAGGAAAAGAGATTACTCTAGATAGTCCGGAAGGTTCATTAATAGCAACTCACATGTCAAACTTTAATGTAAACAAGACAAGCGACGGTTATGTTGCTTGGGATGACAACCCTGATATGATTAAAATGAACTATGGCATTTCAGCTTATGATGAGATGGAATTGCAAGCTATATCTGACAGCGCAGAAAGGCAATATGAACGTAATTTAAGAGTAATTGGTTCAAAAGAAGTTCGTGATATGGCGGTGCAAACAGGTATATATTGGGCAGATAAAGCGAAAACGGCACATACTATATACACTGTTCAAACTATAGGAAATGCTAAGTCAGCAGAAAAAATAAATAAACTAATAGAAGAAGGAAAATTGCCTGAAGAATTAAGAGTTTCGCAAAACGTCATTGATAATATTCTAAACGGAGAATATAATCTTGCTCCAAAAGGTCAACTAAGCAAAGATGATTTAACAGTAAAATCATTAATGAAACTTCCGCTTGATACATTGGAATTTGGTGAAAATACGACGGGTGTGTTGTCTACTTCGTATTTTATTAATTTAGCAACTTCTGATGAGCAAATAGGTGTATCAAGATTTGATTTAATGAAGCAAGGTAACCCTCATCTTCTTAAAACTTATGAAAATGTTTACAATAATGTAAATAAAATGTTTAATAATGAATTGAAAGATTTTGCTCATTCTGTAATAAATAAAGTTAATGAAACATCAAACGAACCGTTAGTTGATTCTCAAGGTAATTATACTGAGTATGGTGAATATGTTATTGATTTGCTTGGAAGAAATATCGCTAAATATGCTTTATTAAAATCATTATCAGGTGATAAATTTGCTTATAAACAATTGTCAAACGGTACATTAACATATGATTACGATAATATAAAAAATGCAACTACTTTAAAAGCATTAGGAATTAAAGCTAATAATCCTACAGAAGAAGCAGAAATGCTCCAAAAGAAAATTAAAAACGGATTAAAAACTCTTACCGAACAAGATGTGAATGTTGTAGCTAATTCTATTTCATCAATAATAAAAGGCACTGACAGAGATACATTTAGAATAGCAGAAGCTCTTGTTGACAGATCCGGTTTAGGTTTGGATTTTCGTCTTGATGCTGCAAAAGATGTTATGGATATGGATTCGGTAAGAAATAGGTATGCTGATTTTGATGACACTTGGACCGATTTAATTAATTTCTGGAGTAAGTTTGTTCAAGGAGTAAAATCAGTTAATCCTCATTCATATATAGTTGCTGAAATGACTGATGTTGCTGATGTAATGCGAGATAATTTCGGCGGAGCTTCTTCTTGTCCGTATAACGGTTGGACTAATGTTAACGGAGTTAAATATAACGGTGAACCAGATGCAATGGCTAAATTCTTTAATGAAACAGGAATAACATCAGAAGCTGCTTATTCATATTTCTTTACTGAATTGTTAGTTAACTTTTCTAAAGAATTTGAAAAAGGTGAATGGGGTTGTGATACTCATGATGCTTTTAAGAGTAAATATGATTTATTAATAAGAACAAGAAGTGCTGATTATTTGCGTAATTTATATACCTTCATAGGTAATCATGATAAAACAAGAACTATTCACGGTTTAGCTATTGATATGTCTTTGTTCCACTCAACATTAATGCATGACCAAGTTCAGTTTTGGCAAAATAGAGATAAAAGATATGAAGTCATAAAACTTTTATCAGGAGTAAATAATATCAATAATGCTCCTTTAGAGTTGAAGCTAAATGCTGATAATTTGGATTATTTCAGAACTGTTAGCACAAGGGCTGTTGCACAATCAAAACTTCTTTCAGAATCAATACAAGAAGATTTGAAAGGTAAAATAAGTGATAGTGATATTAACCTATTAAAAGAAGCTTTAATTGATCTTGCAAATGGTAATTATTTAAACAGCAAAACTACTGAAAAAATGCAACGAATTAATATTCCGCAATTACAAAGTATTGAAAGTGTGGTACAAGAGATTGCTCGAATTGCACAAAAAAATGGTAACGTTTTATCTGATTCAGATTTGCAATTAATAATTAATAATGCTAAAAATCTAAATTTTGAAAACTATATGGTACATGGTGATTTTGATTGGACAGATGAAACCGGAAAACAAAATAAATCATATATTAGAGAATTATTAGGAGATATTCCTGAAGATAAAATGTCAGAATATAGTTTATATACAGTTCAACTTGCTCGAATGATAAAAGATGCTTCAAACTCATTACCAAATTCTGGTGCTGTAACATCAGCATTAAAAGAATTCGTGATGACATATAATCGAGCTAAAATTAGTGAAAATATGACCGGTTTCAGGATGTTTGAAGATCCTAAATCCGCAAGAAGAAAAAATAGTTATGCTGCCAATGATTTTAGGACGGCATTAGAAGAAGCTATTGAACAAGCTGAATATAAATCAGGACAAAAAATTAAAAATAAAGAATTAATTATTACGACGGTTTATAATTCTATTACTGAACCTGCAATAAAAAAACAAGCAATGATGCTTTCATTTTTAAGTGCAATGTGTGGCATTCCTACTGTATATGCAGGTGATGAATATGGCGATACCGGATATGAAGATAAGGCAAAAAATACTTGGGTAAGAAATAGAAATGCAAGCAGATTGTCGGAAATAGAAAGAAATACTGAATATGGAAAAATGATGAAACGTAATGAAGAGTATACATATTCAGCATTAAATAATAAAGCTAATGTGTCTGCGCTTAAAAACGGCACTCCATATAGTATGGACGTTTTAGCTCAAGGTAAAACAAGAGACGAAATAAATAAACGTATTGAAGAAATTAATCAAATCTGTAATAAAGAAAACGGACTTGATGAAAATAGTAAAATAGTAAAAGATTTGCGTAAAGAACAAGAATTATTGCGTCTAGAACTAGCCAAAGTTGCATTTATGATGCAAAATACTGATGGAGATATGGCAGTATCGGTGTTTAATGCCGGTGGTATTGAACATGGAAACAGAGTGAACTATTTTGATAAATTCGGCATTCAAGATAAAGAAAAAAGGTTAAAATTCTTTGAAGAGAATAATATTGAATCAATAAATATCGATAATCCGTATATTCCTATACAAGAAAAAACAACTATGGATGCTATTCTTATGGGAGCAGGAGTTGCTGTTCCTGTTGGAACTATATTTATCAATGAAGATGTCAGAGACAAAGCAAAATATATTGTAGAAAAAATTGGTGATAAACTTGGTATTGTCAGAAAAAATGCTGACGGGAAAACCGGCAAAATTGTGTTAGATGGCAAAACAGCTAAGAATGGTGTTATGATATTAAGGAAATTAAAAAATATTGGATTTAAAGGAAGTTTTAATCAACAGTATAATTTTACTAAAAATGCTTACCAAGTTAATAGTGCGCATCAAAAAGGTAAACAATTGTCATTAATTTCTCGATAGTTATATTATTAAATATTAACGCCGGACATCATATTAATTAATGTATCAATAGTATTCTGCATGCTAACACTATCTGTTGTTTTTTGTTGAAGGAAAGCATTAATTTGCGGCATCATTTCTATAGCAACATCCAATCGGGGGTTTGTTCCAGCTTGATACATGCCGACATCGATTAAGTCTTTATTTTCTCTATATAATGATAATAAAGTTCTCATTTTAGCCGCCGCTTCTTTATGTTCAGGAGATGCAATCGATGACATCAAACGTGATATACTACCTAAAATATCAATCGCAGGGTAATGGTTTGCTTCTGCTACTTTTCTAGATAAGAAAATGTGTCCGTCTGTAATACCACGTACTGTATCTACAATCGGATCGGTTATATCATCACCTTCCATTAAAACAGTATAAAAAGCAGTAATTGAACCTTTTTCACTATTACCTGCTCTTTCAAGAACTTTTTGCAACCAAGAAAATATAGATGGCGGATATCCTTTCATTGTTGGAGGTTCTCCGATAGATAGTCCTACTTCACGTCCGGCCATTGCACAACGAGTAACTGTATCAGTCATTAAAAATACTTTTTTCCCTTGGTCACGAAAATATTCGCAAACAGCAGTCGCAGTGAGTAAACATTTTTGTCTTATAAGTGGCGGCTGATCTCCGGTTGAGCAAACCAGAACTGAACGTTTCATACCTTCAGGACCTAAAGCGTCTTCCACAAATTCTTTTACCTCTCTACCACGTTCACCGATTAGTGCAACAACGTTAACATCAGCATCAGAGTTCCTTGCTATCATACCTAAAAGTGTACTTTTACCGACACCGGAACCGGCAAAAAGTCCCATACGCTGTCCGCAGCCAAACGTTAAGCAAGAATCTATCGCACGAACACCTGTAGAAAACATTTCTGTGATTATTGGTCTTTCAAAAGGCCCAGGTGGCGGTCCGTCTGTCGGGCGCCATGTTGCATTTGTTAAATCGAGCGGTTTACCGTCAATCGGTTCTCCCATAGGATTTATTAATCTTCCCAATAAAAAATCCCCGACAGGTATTATAATTGGACCGCCTGTTGTTGTAACAAGGCTTCCTTGACCAATACCAGCACCATCATACAAAAGTAAAAGTTGTGCAACATCACCTTTAAACGCTACTACTTCTGCAGGTTTTTTTTCGCCGTTAGCAGCTTCTATATAACATAAATCACCAATCTTTAAGCCCGGCAGTTTTACTTCAACGGTTAAACCAAGCAGTTTTGATACGCTGCCTTTATATTGATATAAATCAACATTTGCGATTTTGTTATGTACCTTTTCTTTTATATTATTTATATATTCTTGATTAACACCTTCCATATAATTCATTGTATCATATTTTAATAAATATAACCTAAAAAGCAACTTGCAAAACAAATATTTTTATTTTATTATTAACTGAGTAAGGCGACATGGCCAAGTGGTAAGGCAGAAGCCTGCAAAGCTTTTATCCCCAGTTCGAATCTGGGTGTCGCCTTTTTTATTGGAAACGAAATTCGTTTCCTTATTTATTAAGTAACTAACACAAATCGAAATATATGGAAAATATAGAATTAAAGCGTTTCTGGGAGAAAGTTAAAGAAGAATTAATAGGGAGTTTGCCTGAAAGTGTTCATCCTTGGATATATTCTTTAGAAGTATCGGGGTATGATAAAGGAGTGTTATCTGTTGTTACAGGGCAGGCTATGGCAAGAGATTGGTTAAAGAAAAATCATTCTTCTCAAATGAATAAAATTTTACAAACTATTTCTAATGATTCTAATGCTCGCATTCACATAATTTACGACGAAAATGCTGCTAAAAAAATAAAAAAAGAAGTAGAAAAAATTCATAAAAAAGAAATTGAAGCTAAACAAAAAGAACTTGCTATGGAAAATTTAAATTTCATGCAGTCAAATGCTAACCTTAATTTAAAATATAAATTTGAAAATTTTGTAGTCGGTGCTAATAATAGATTTGCGCATGATGCATCTCTTGCCGTTGCAAAAAATCCTGCTAAAAAATATAATCCTCTGTTTATTTATGGGAATTCAGGCTTAGGTAAAACTCATTTAATGCAGGCTATTGGACATTATATTTTATTTCATACTCCGGATTTAAAAGTTAAATATACAAAGACTGATGATTATATAAATGATTTTATTTCTAATAGCAGAAAAACTAATAATTCTATAGAAAACATGTCTAAATTTAATAAAAAATATACAAATATAGATGTCATTCTTATTGATGACATACAATTTATTGAATCAAAAGAAAAATCAATGGAGAGAATGCAGCATACATTTGATAAATTATACGAGAAAGGCAAACAGATTGTGATTACATCTGATAGGATACCTGAAGAAATTCCAAAACTTACTGATGCACTAACTTCTCGTTTCAAAAGCGGTCTAATGGTCGAACTTATGCCGCCTGATTTAGATACAAGATTAGAGATTGTGGAAAAACTGGCTAATTACAATGATATTGCTGCTGATGATGATGCGTTAAAATATATTGCTGTAAATTTTTCCAAAAATGTTCGTGAGTTAGAAGGTGCATTTACTAAAGTATGTGCTTATGCTGAATTGAACAACAAATCTATTACATTAGAATTAGCAAGAGAAATTCTAAAGTGTAAAGAAAATATAGATAAGCTTACATTTGATAAAATTGCTGATGTAACATCTAGCTATTATAATATTAATATGAGCGATATTAAAAGCTCTTCAAGAAGTCAAAAAATATCTAATGCAAGACAACTTAGTATATATCTATGTCGAGAATTAACAAATGAAAGTTTTGAAAATATAGGGAATTATTTTAATAAAAAACATACAACTGCTTTGTATGCGTATGAGCAAGTTGTAAAAAAAATAAAAACTAATGTAGAAACTTCAACTGCAATAAAAGAAATTAAACAGGCATTAAAAGTTATATAGCCATAGGAGCAGTCGTTTTTTTCTAAATTTTATGGTAAAAAAATATTATGTTAGAAAATATAAAAAATCTTTTTACGTTCTATCATGCGCAAAAGTGTATCGATGATAAAAACTATGAAGCTGCTTTAGAAAAATTAAATTATTTAGCAGAGAAAGAGTTTAAACCTGCTGAAACTTTCTTGAAGCGCGGTATTCTTTGTCATAAATTATTAATGCAGGAAGAGGCTTATGCTGATTTTACTTATATAATTAATAATTGTACAGAAAAACAAAGAGCTTATTACGAAAGAATGAAACTTAATTTTGAGATAAGCAATTATATAGAAGCAATAAGTGATTCTAATAAGATATTGGAAAACATTCCGAATAATTTTGAGTGTAAGATATATAAATTTTTGTCATATCTTTATATTGGACAGACAGAATTGGCAAAAAGTTATATTTTAGATATTTTTAATAGTCATAAATATAAAGCAATACAGTTTATATTTAATGAAGCTGCAAAAAATATTGCTAAAGATGAATTAGCAAAAGGATTAAAGCTATTAGATGTAGTAGAACTTTTAGACCCTGATAACCCTATTAAAATATTTAAAGAAGCAAATATATATGCACTTGCAGGACAAGATGACAAAAAAGATGAATTGCTTAAACGACTCGATACGGTTTTCCCTAAATACTTTTTATCTCATTTTCATTATACTGATATGTATGAAGATAGAGACTTGCTGGAAACTGCATTCTTGCTGGAACTAAAAATATTTGACACACGAAATTGCTTTGACTATCCTATGAGTATACTTGAAGGATATAAGTATTATCTTGAGGGACATATTTTGGACTCTAAAGAATCGTTTGAAAAAGCAATAAAAATTAATCCTGAAAAACCTGATGCGTATGTGCTTTTAGCGCAAACATTACAATTACTTTCCGGTTATGATAATCCTGCATTCAAAAAAGATGCAGAAATAAATTACAGAAAAGCTATGGCTATATACCAAAAAGAGAATTTAACTGCAAAAACGGAGGATATGAAACGTCAAATTAAGCATCTTAATTCTACTTTAAGCTTTCGGTAATGTGTTCTTCATCAGTTCCTTTGTAATTTATATGAGAAGATGTTATAAGTTGATTGTAGTCAATTTTGTTAATTGAATTCGGTTCAATCATCACAGTCGGTGGTATTATTGACCATTTATAAAAAGCTGTTGACATTCTGCAATAAAATTTATTTAACCATTCTGTTTTTTGCTCTTTACTTATATTGTTATGTCTCTCATACAAAAATTCGGATATTAGCATCTCATAATATGATTCATGTTTACTTTCTATTCTCCATATTATCTCATCTAAAAACTCATAAGGCATAAGTGCATCTTCTGCAATAAGCGGTTTCCCTGTTTTAGGGTTTATAGCAAGTTCTGCTCCGGGACGTTTGTTTATTATTGTTTCAGGAATTAAATTCTTACTGCCTGTATTTTTATTAATCCATCTTGCAAGAGCAAAAAGTTTTGTTTTTGTAATATCTGCAATCGGAGCATATCCCCCTGACATGTCGCCATTTATTGTTGCATAGCCCATATAGGCTTCGGATTTGTCTGATGTCGCAATAGGAATACAGGAAGAAAATTCGTTACTAACTCCCCATAATATTGTTGCTCTAGAACGAGCTTGTATATTATCTTGTGTGAATGACTGAGCATATCTGTAATTCCAGTCCTTTTCAATGGTGTTAAACATTTTGTGAAAATCTGCCGATATTGTATCAACAATATTACGAATAGGTACTTCGGTAAAATGTATTCCTAAATTATTAGCGAGTTGTTCTGCATCGGATTTACTTTCTTTACTTGTTATTTTTGAGGGCATAGATATTCCGTATACGTTTTCTTTCCCTAATGCGTCGGCTAATAAAACTGCACAAACTGATGAATCAAGACCTCCTGATAATCCCAAAACAGCTCTTTTTAACCCGCATTTATAAAAATAGTCTTTTATTCCAAGTACAAGAGCCTTATATGTACGCTCTAAATCATTTTCATAATCTAATGAAAATTCGTTTTTTTCTTTAAGACATTTACAATATCCATCAGGTAATGGGTAAATTTTTCCTATGCTTTTGTATGGCTCGACTATAATTAACTGTTCTTCAAAAGCTTTTGCTCTGGCAATAAGCTCTCCATTTGAATTGTATGCACAGCTGATTCCTTCAAATAACAGATTATCATTTGCACCTATCTGATTAACATATAATGATGGAATTTTGCATTTTGATGATAAATATGATAAATCTTCATTTTGAAAGTATTTTTTGTATTGCTTGTAAGTTTGTGATGCACAGTTTATAAATAACTTAGCTTTATTATTTGTTAAAAACTCTATATTATTTTTGATATTAGTATCCAATGATATAGCATATTTTTCATATATAAAATACTGATTTTTAAAATCAGTATTGATTTTGCCATTATGTAATACTATCGGAGTATTGATATATTCATCATTAATATGTGCTATATCTCCAATTATTGCTATAGTATTTTTAGTTAATTTAGCTAGCTCTCTCAACCAATTGATGCTGTCTTTTTTAACAATAGTGTGCCTTTTGATGACATCTTTAATAGAACTTCCCAGCAATGAATCTTGGGGAAAAATAATGCATTTTAGTTTTATTTCTTCAGCTAATTTTATGTACTTTGCAATTTTTTTTGCATTGTATTCAATATCACCTGATATTGTATTAATTTGTGCAAGTCCGATATAATCATCATTATTAATAATATTTTTAAGTTCAATGATATCATTTTTATTAAAAATTTCATTTCCTTTTAAACATTCATTTACTTTTTCTGTTAATTCAAATAAATCCATATATTATGTCCTATATTATTATTGCCGTGTAAAATTATACATTGAACAAATTCTATCGTAAATAAAATTTTGCACCTTAAATGCCTTTTTGTTATAATTTTTTCATATCATTATTAGGAGTATAAGATTGATGGAAAGATTTATTGGGTTAATAGGTATAGTTGTTATTTTCTTAATTACCTACCTAATGTCGAATAATAAAAAAGCTATAAATTATAAAACAGTAGGAATGGGATTTCTTTTACAAATATTATTGGCAATATTTATATTTAAAGTTCCTATTGGAGAAAAGATGTTTCTTTTAATCGGAGAATTTATCAGAAAAATATTAGAATTTGCTTATGAAGGCGGCATGTTTGTATTTGGTCCTTTGCTTGACAATATGCGTTTAGCTGAATTATTTGAAAAAAATAGTAGTATATTTACACTTCAGCTTGTTTGCTCAAGTATTTTTATGATGGTGCTAGTAAATATTTTATATTATTACGGAATAATGCAAAGGGTTGTTGCTGTACTAGGTAAAGCAATGAATAAAATTATGAAGGTATCAGGTGCCGAAGCATTATCAAACGTTGCAAGTGCTTTTGTTGGTCAAATTGTCGCACAAATTATGATTAAACCATATTTAGAAAAACTTACACGTTCTGAACTTTTAGCATCTATGGCGGGAAGTATGGCATGCATATCCGGTGCTATTATGCCTATATATATTGGAATGGGGATTCCTGCTCATTATTTATTAGCTTCCTCTGTAATGGCAGCGCCCGGAGCACTGATATTAGCTAAAATAATGTATCCTGAAACGGGTGAACCCGAAACCAGAGATAATATAAAAATATCTAAACGTAAAACTTTTACAAATGTATTTGATGCTATATCTAATGGTGCAGGTGAAGGTATGAAGGTTGCGATTAATGTTACTGCCATGATACTTGCATTAGTTGCGCTTGTTGCATTTATTGATTGGGTTTTAGGATTAAGCGGTATGTTTGTATATAAATATATACCAGGATTTTCACACCTTGCATTTCTTAACCATCTTTCTTTAAGTTATATTTTGGGAAAAATATTTATGTGGTTTGCATTAATCCTTGGTGTACCGTTCCAAGATGCATCTGTTGTAGGTTCACTAATGGGCACAAAAATTGTATTGAATGAGATGGTTGCTTATGTTAACTTATCGCATATTGCATCAACATTACAAGCAAAAAGCTTTATGATTGCAAGTTTTGCGCTATGCAGCTTTGGAAACTTTGGCTCAATTGCAATTCAAATAGGAGGTATAGGTGAGCTTGCTCCAAACCAGCGGAAAAATCTTGCAAAACTTGGACTGAGAGCGTTGATTTGTGGTACGTTAAGTTGTTATTTATCTGCTGCAATAGTAGGAATTCTTATGTGATGAGCTGATGCTATGCTCTAAATTTAATTGATATTTTTGAATATTATATAACTTTTCTAAAGCTAAGTTTATTAGTGTCATATATCCGTTACGTTCTTCACTTAATTTATATATTAAATTTTGCGGTAAATTATAATATTGTCCTTTAAATTCTTTATCTTGACAGGATAATAAAAGTGCATTCATTAGTGTTGTCGTTTCGCGTATTTCGCAAATAGTTTTATTATTGAATGTCAAAATATCGCTTTCATGTGTATTCATAATAGCGTCTCCTTAAATATTTTTATTTCTTTTTCATACTTAATTTGTATATTTGCATATACAAATTAAGTATATAATGTCAAAAACAAAAGTGGTTAATATATTTTCCAATATTTTTAAATCATTTTATTTAAAGCTTATAATCGCATTCAAATATTGTACAAGCTCATTAAAATCTATATTTTTCCCGCTATTTTGACGATTTTTTAAATATTCATCTATAGTATTAAGTATTTCTAAAAATATAGCTTCAGATATACTTCCGGTATAAAAATCTTCGTATACATTTAGTATGTAAGCAAATGTATCAGCACCGTTGTGCCTTTTTATATTTATAAATGCATGTCTGATATCTTCGTTTTTAAAATTCACATATAATATATTGTAATATAACATTGCAGAGCGTTTTATGTTATTAATTAATGTTGCAGCAGGCATATATTGCAGCATTGTTTCAAAATAATTTACAAAACTTTCGTATAGCCTTTCAGAGTTAAATTGTTTATAATTGAATTTTGTTATAAAAAAGTCTTTCAAGAATAGTTCGATATCTCCTTTTTCTATAAAGTAAGAGGTTTTTATATCTTCCCATACATTTAAAACATTTTTATCATTCAAATAATTTTCAATCATAGTAATTTGATTGATTTTGCGATTATTTTTATTAATTCTGTAGTACAAATCTCTCTTTGGTACATCATCAGTTTCTATAAGTGTAATGTTAATTTTTTGAAGCATTTTAAATATATTAGCAGCTTGCAATTTCTCTTCTTTAATTTGTGTCCAAAAATTATGTAATAAAACAAACATAGGCTTAGATTTTTCGTGTCCTGAAAGTCTTTCGCCGTTAATTATTTTAGAATACAAATCTTCATCTTCCGGATTAAGGTGTAATTTTAGCTTAGAGTTATTTTTAAATAAGTATTTTGAACGTATAGTTTTTATTGCTTGTTCGTTTTGTTCAGTTGTACGTTTATAACATTCACAAATAGCGTGTAATAGCAACGATAAAGATACTATTCTGCTCAATCCGTCAATAATCGTATACTGGTCCATTGAGCGTTGATGCATATAGACTAATCCTAAATCTATAGAACGTGTAAATTGCTCATCTTCTGTCATCAAATCAAGAAAATTTACCAAATCACGATTACACTTTGCAATCTCCAAAGCATACAAATCATTCACATTATTTAAAAATTTAAGTAAATTTACAACTTCCATATTAATCAGTTAAAATGAACCCGCCGGAAGGATCATTTTTTAACTTATCACCCTCAATTTTAGCTCTCAAATTTTTAATATATTTATAAACATAATCTCTTGGTAAGTTTAATAATTTTGCTAAATCTTTAGCGTATACTGTTTTACCTATATTATTTAGAAAATATTCAAATACCATTTGCTCTCTGTCAGTTAAAGATTTTTTTAATACAATTTGAGGTTCTTTGTTCTCATCTATGATAGCTGTTTTATTGTTTACAACTTTTTCTTCAACTTTTTTTGCTAAAATTTTATCGATTTTTTTGTCTATTATATTTTTTACTTCCGTTGATATTTCTTTATTTTCTGATATAGCGATATCTTTTTTGGTTATAGAAAAAGGGGTATGTGATATTTGGCGTTCACGTTCAAAAGCTCGTTGAGCAATTCTGGAAAACCCATCATTAAGGCTTGAACCTGTGTTTGATGAAGTTCCCTTAGTCATAACTATATCAACAACGTCATTAGTAGGTTTGCTTTCTTCAACTACCTTACCAAGTCTTGCGGCAAATTCTTCTAAAGTTATTTTTTCCAATGAACTTCTCCATTGTTTTATCTCTTCCTTAGTCAAATAATTAGGCATTAATAATCTCCTATACTAACCTATGATAGTCTTAATTCCCCATAACGGATTTTATATTTATTATGTTATCATAAAACTTTTGAAATTAATCAAAATATTTCACGATGTAAAGATTTTTTTTGTTAATTTTCTTGAACAATTCTTCCGGGAAGATTGTTTTTTTGAATAGTGGTAAGTAATGCTTCTGCACTTTGTTTATTTTTAAAAATACCGACTTGTAGTGTATAATTGTTTGAACCTATGCACTTAACAATAGGATTAAGAGTGCTTCCTGATTCTTGAATTATCTCTTTTGCAACTTTGGCTTGCTCACTGGAAGTATATGAACCTATAAATACTTTGTAAACAGTATCTTGGGTAACTATATCATTATTAGCCGTAGTTTCTTGATTAGCTGTAGGTTCTTCAATTATGTTGTTTTCTTGTTGAGCATTTTTATTTTCATCTGCTTTTTGCATTAAATCGGAAAAATTACGTCCTTGATCTTCGTTTTGTATCATCTCTAAACGATTATCCAAAAATTTTTTATCTTCAAGTTCATCTGATTGTTGTTCTTTATAATCTCCAATAGATGTGTCTACAGACATTTTTTTTGCTACTGAATTAATAAGTAATGTTGATAATAATAGCATTCCGAAAAAAGACACTATAAATATCTTTATTAGAGGGTGTTCTTTTTTGTTATCCTGTTTCATATATTTTTTGTAACCACGGTTTGTCATAGTCTAATACTCCCTTTACTCAGTAACACCTCTTACTTTAGTGCAGGTCATGTTTATATCATCAAGTTCATTTGCATATCTTTCCATGACATCAAGTGCAAATTGCTTTGTATCAGATATTCCGAGTTCACTTGTTAAACCGCAAGCAGATACAGGTGCTCCGTCTGATAGAATATTTAATCCTGTATGGATTAAGATTGATGAAATTGATTTGGTAGCGATTGACACAGACAATTTTTTGTTATCAATCATTAAGTCATCTCCGCTCCTCAATGTGAAAATGCCTTTTTCTTCCAATAATTCTTTAATTATGCATATAAGCAAGCGTTGTCTGAATACACCTTCTCTTAAATTAACACCAAATTGCTCACTTATAAAACTAAGCATATATTTACTATAAATAGGTTCATTATTGATAACATCTTCAATATCAACCATTTCACTTAAATCAACTTGACATTCACCTTGAAATGCAATAATCGCATCACCTTGAATTTTAAAATTTTTATAAATCCAATGCGGCGCCAGTTGTGAACCTATATATTTAATCTCTTCATCAATAAATTTAGTTTTCACTATTCACCAAATAATAAATTTATGTAGTTGTTCGCTTTATTATTTTCTAAAGCTCTTTTTAAATGTTTGCACGACTCACAATCTCCGCAATGCTTAATACCGGAACCGTAGCAACTCCTTACAAATTCAAGCGGTACACGCTTTTCTATTGCAATTCTAACTATATCATCCTTGGTATAATTTATCAAGGGCGCAATAACTTTAGGTTTTTTAAGAGTTGAATATTGAAATACATCAGAGATTTTTTCTCTGAATATCTCTGTATTATCAGGAAATGTCTGTCCTTCATCTTTATTAGCACCAAATATTATATAATCATAACCGTATGAATCAGCAAAACAAGCTGCAATATTGAGGAACAAGCTGTTTCTATTTGGTACCCATACATTTTTTGCACTTTCATAAGTGCCTAAATTTTCGTTCGGAATATCTTCATCTGATACTAGAGAAGTGTGTGTAATATTTTTTAGCCAATCTAAGTTTATAATTTTATGTTCGATATTATAGTACCTGCAAATTTTACCAGCAGAACTTAGCTCCTGTATTACTGATTTTTGACCGTAATCAAAAGTTATCGCAAGTTTTATATTCAGTTCATCTTTGTATGCGCCCAATGCAACAAGCGAATCTAATCCGCCCGACATAAGTATAATAGATTTTTTATTCATCTAAATCCTCACTATTTTCATATTCATCTATCATATTTTGAGCTTCTTCCTTTAAAAATGCGGAATAACTTGGCAATGATATTACCTCATCAAGAATATCCCGTCCTATAAGGTTGTACATTGCAATTAAAGCATTTCTTTGGACTTCTTCATCTTCATCTTTTAAAGCAGTTCTAATTAGTTTAGGTGCTTCATCAAATTCACTATTCATAAGTGCTTCAATTGCATTAATTCTAACCATTGGAGATGAGTCAATCAGTGAATTTTTAAGTACCTTAAGCACTTTATAGTTGTTTATATTCAGCATTCCTAATGCTTCAACAATTTTTTCTTTTAAAAATGAAAATTTGTCCCAAATTCCTTGTTTTGCTTCCATTATTGCCACAAGCGGATCTATTGCACTTATGTCTCCTATTAATCCTAATGCGTATGCAGCAGATTCTTTTACATATATTGATTTTTCTTCTTCATCTTTTACTACATCAATTAGCGGTGCTACTGCATACTTATCACCGATTCTCCCCAAGGCATCTGCACAAGCAAGTCTGATTTTGTAGTTTTCGTTTTTGTTATTTAAGCAGCTTAAAAGTATCGTAACAGTACCGGTGTCCTTATAATTTGATATAGCTTTTGCACATAAAGCTCTTAGGTTTATTTTTTCATCTTCATCTTCCAGTTTTATATTTTTACTTAAAAGCATATCAGACAATATTTGTAGTGTAGAGGAGGTTTTATGTGAGTCGGCAAGCTTAATTATGCCGATTAATATCTCATAGTTATTTACATTTAATAATATATAATCATATATTTCAGATAAATCACCTGTATCATAAAATTCTTCTAATGCAGCAATTTTTTTCAACACATCAGAAGGAGGCTCTGTTTCGACTCCGCATTCATTCAATATTTCATTAAAATTCAATGCAATATTACTCACAAATTCAAGATACTATAAATACTCCATATAAGCAATAAAATAAAGCATTTCAGATAAAATTATATACTGTTTACTTAACAAAACTTAATAATTCAAAACAAAAAAGGCAATTTTTAAAAGTAGAAATACTTTAGATATACATAAAGGTATTTTATAAGGAGTCAAAATGAAAGAAGAAGAATTAAATGCTACAATGTCAGTAATTGCAGATCCAATTAACAATGTATATAAATTAGATTCAAGACAAGCTATTGAAGAAATTCAAAGAATATGCAGAATTTTTGCTATTGCTGATAAACAAGCTAATAAACATAAAATGCTTTCTATTAAAAATTTAGCTACATTCAGATTAGTACTTAGTAATAACTAATAAATATAAATAGCAAATAATTGTAAGCTCTGACAAGTTCAGAGCTTTTTTGTTAAATTAATTGTTAAGTTTTGTAACAAATAAATTAAAGTGTGAAATTCTATATTTTTTAGATACTTTATATATATGTAAGATAAATATAAAGGTATAAGAAGATGGCAATCGCAAGTTTAGCAGCATTAATTAGAACTGAAATGGATATAAGCTTTGCTACAAGAGAATTAGATAAATTATCTCTTGAGATGGATGCTAATACTGCAAAGTTAGAAGACCAGCAAAAATGGGAAAAGAAATGGGAAAAAGCATTTGAAGACGGACAAGATGATGATAAAGAAATAAATTCATGTGGTTATCATAAAGCAAAAGGCGAACATTGGTCTGATGCTAAAGCTGATGCTTATGCTCACGCAAAAGTCAAAAAATATGATGAGGACCTTCTTGATGAATTAACAGAATTAGATATGGATTATGATTCCAGAAAGACATTATTAGAAGCTGAAATAACAGAAAAAACTGCAGAAAAAGATTCATGGAAACAAGAAACATCAACAGAATTCCAAGATACACATCTGCTCGGACAATAATAAAAGTCTATCGATATACTTTAGATGCATTATACATCAAAGATGCGATAGTCATAGGCCGCAAGACGGAGATACAACATCAAAATCTACATCACCGGTCAGTTTGCCGTTAGCATCTTTATATATGCCGACGTCAATTACAACAGAATTTTTCTTAACCATCTTACATCTTACAATTTTTTTACCCACCGCAGAAACTACAATATCTGCGGTTTTTATTATTTCTTCCAAATTATTTGTATATGAGTGGCACATTGTAACAGTTGCATTTCTTTTTAGCAGCATTTGTGCCATAGGTTTTCCTACAATATTAGAGCGTCCTATTATGACAGCATTTTTACCTTCAATAGGAATATTGTATTCATCTAAAAGCATCAAAATCCCTTGCGGGGTTGCCGGATAAAAGTATGGTTCAATTCCGTTTAACAATTTTCCGCTATTTTCAGGGTGAAAACCATCAACATCCTTTTTAGGAGATATTGCCATAATTATGTTGTTTTTATTAATATGCTCAGGGAGCGGTAATTGTACCAAAATTCCGGTTACACTATCGTCTTCATTTAATTCTGCAATCTTATCTATTAATATTTGTTCAGTAACACTATCAGGAAGCTCAATTATGGTAGATTTAATTCCAACTTTTTCGGCGGCATTTTTTTTATTTTTGACATAAATTTTGCTTGCAGTATTTTCGCCAACTAATATTACGACAAGGTGCGGAGAAACTGGTAATTGAAAAATCCTGTCTTTAACTTGGTTAAGTATCTTTTCTGATATTTTTTTCCCGTCAAGTAATACCATTAGCTATTCTCCTGCGGTAAATTTAATCTGAAATAAAATTGTTTTACTGCATCAATAACAATATTAGAATACCAATCAGAAGTACCTGATACTAATTTTTCATCATATGGAATTGAACCCAAAATATCAAGTTCTTCTTCTTTCATCATTTTGTAGACTGTATCTAAATGCTGGTTATTGACTTTATTGACAACTACCCCAAGCTGACCTCCTACTGCGTACTTCGTTGAAAATTCGGCTATTCGCTTTGTAAGTTTTACAGATTCAATAGACGGATTTGCTACAATTAGAGCTAAATCAACATCTGTATCGACCAATTGATTAAGGTATTTTAAATCAAATTCACAGTCAAAAATTACAAAATCATATCTTTCAATTAGTTTTTGACAAGCATCATTAATTTGTGATGTTATCGGGCATCTGCAATCCTTTGCTCCTACAAACCAAGACACAATAATATCCGTGTTGTCATCAACAGGTACAAGTATATCTTCAATTGCCCATTCTACAAAATCGTGTTTGGTCATACCTTCAGGTATTCCTGTTTTATATTCGTGTTTTCCGCTTCTTATACCATATATTGTATTTCTTATATCAAAACCGAAAGAGTGTCCGAGTTCTCCTGTTAAATCGTTATCAAATAACAATATTGATTTATCAGGAAATAACTCTTTTATAATTCGATAAAATGCTTTAGTTATAGTTGTTTTTCCGCTTCCGCTTTTACCTGTTATTGCAATTTTTATTGTCAAAATTAATACCTCTCTATGCAATCTTATCATAAATATTTAATACATAAAACATTCAATTAAATATAAACAGTTTGCATATATAATTTTTTTATTGTAGTGTTAAATTATTAAGTTTACCAGAAAAGAGGAAATATAAATGAACACAACTATTGAAAAACAAGAAAACAATATCGTAAAAGTTGATATTGTAGTTCCGGCAAAGGATGCTATCGGTTACTATAATAATGCAATTAAAAAATTCTCTCAATATGTTAATATTCCAGGGTTCAGAAAAGGTAAAGCTCCAAGGAATATTATTGAACAACACGTTGGTGAAGATAGAATTAAGCACGAGGCTTTAGAAGATGCTCTTCCAAGAATTTTTACGGAAGTAATCAAAGAAAATGATTTAGATGTCGTAGTACAGCCTTATGTTGAATCTTATGACTTTAACGTTGGTGAAGATTTGAAAATTACCGCAAAAATTGAATTAAGACCTGAAGTAACATTGGGTGAATACAAAGGTCAAACAGTTGAAGTGGAAGAATACAAAATTCCGGATGATGCAGTTGATAAATCAATCAATCAAATGCTTGAACAATATTCTGAGTTAAAAGTTGTTACAGACAGAAAAACTGTTAATACAGATATTATTGTTTTTGATTTTGACGGATATTCAAACGGTGAAAAAATCGAACACGGTGATGCTAAAAACTTTACTTTAGATTTAGGTAATTCAAGCTTTATCCCCGGTTTTGCTGAACAATTAGTCGACAGACCATTAGGTGAAGATTTTGAGATAAATGTTACTTTCCCTGAAAAATATCATGAAAAGAAATTAGCAGGTCAGCCTGCAACTTTTAAATGCAAAATTAATGAAATCAAAACAAGAGTTCTTCCTGAACTTAATGATGAATTTGCACAAAAAGTCGGTAAATATAAAAATGTAGATGAATTAAAAGCTGATATTCAAAAGCGTCTTGAGGATCAAAAAGCTGATACAGACAGAATGAATTCGGAAAAAGCTATTTTTGAAAAAGTTTGTAATGATGCAAAAGTTGATATTCAACCTTCAATGATTGATAGAGAAACTGATAAACTTGTTGCAGAATACAAACAAAAACTTGAGGCTCAAGGTTTTACTTGGGAACAAGCTCTTGAAGCACACAGTTATGAAAGCATTATGAGTCAGCTAAAAGAAGATGCAGAATATCGAGTTAAAAATTCATTAGTTATTGATAAAATTGCTAAACTTGAAAATATAACCGTATCTCAGTCTGATTTTGGTGCAAAATTATCTGAACTAAGCATGATGTATCAAATTGATCCTCAAACTTTAGTAAAACAGCTTTCTCAAACTCCGGGAGTATTTAATGCTTTGTCTCAGCAAGCATTAAACGAGAAAGTTACTAAGTTCTTGGTTGATAATAATACTGCTAAGCTAAAATAGTATTAATTAAATAATAAAAAAATCCCGATTTGAGAATCGGGATTTTTTTTATATCAATATTACATAAAACTTAAAGCGACTGCATCAGGATGTTCTACAACTTGTCTAACATAGTTATAGTAGTCATTTTTGTATCCGTATTTTTCTATTTTTTTTAATAATTCAGACTTGGAAATAAATCCCTGATTATATGCAATTTCTTCTAAGCAGGAAATTTTAACTCCCTTATTTAATTCCATTGTTTGTACAAATTGACTTGCTTGAAGCATTGAATCATGTGTACCTGTATCAAGCCAAGCGAAACCTCTTCCTAGTATCTCAACATTTAATTTACCTTTTGCAAGATATATCTTGTTTAAGTCAGTAATCTCAAGTTCACCTCTTGCTGACGGTGTAAGCTGTTTAGCATATTCACATACATTGTTATCGTAAAAGTACAAGCCTGTTACCGCATAATTAGATTTTGGATGTTCAGGCTTTTCTTCCAACGATATTGCTCTATTATTTGAGTCAAACTCAACAACTCCGAATCTTTCCGGATCTTTTACTGTATATCCGAATACTGTTGCACCGATATTATTCTTTATGGCGTGTTTCATAATTGTTGAAAATCCTTGCCCGTGGTAAATGTTATCTCCAAGAATTAGTGCGACATCATCACCGTTTATAAATTCTTCGCCAATTAAAAAGGCATCTGCTATTCCTCTTTGTACATACTGAATTTTGTATGTTAAATTTAAACCGTATTGAGAACCATCGCCTAAAAGTTTTATAAAATTATCATAGTCTGCTTCGTTTGTAATAATCATAATATCTTTAATCCCTGCAAGCATTAATGTTGACAAAGGATAATAAATCATTGGTTTATCATATATAGGTAATAAAATCTTTGATATTGGTTGTGATGCAGGATATAATCTTGTGCCTGCACCTCCTGCTAAAACGATTCCTTTCATACAAACTCCTTAAAAATGATAATTGTCCTTCTAATATTACCATTACACATTATGTTTTTCAATAGACAAATGATGAATAAAAAATATATTCAAATTAATGTTGACTTTTATATTAACATCATTAAATATCTGATATGACTAATATGATAAAAAATTATTATGAAATCTTACAAGTTAACGAACAATGCACAAATGATGAATTAAAAAGTGCATATCGTAAACTTGCACGTAAATGGCACCCTGATGTTGCGGGAAATACGGCGGAAGCCGTTAGTAAGTTTAAAGAGATTAATGAAGCCTATGAAGTTTTGTCTGACAAAGTTAAAAGAGCTGACTATGACAGAATGAATAGATTTTATAATTATTCTTCAACAAAAAAAGCAACAGGTAATACTACAGAACCTAATTTTAAAAATACTAATACACAACAAAAAAAATCTGATGAACACAAATCATCAAGTTATAAATTTAATTGGGAAGAATTTTTATCCAAATACAGAGAATATGCAAACAGATATCAAAATTCTTCAAAACCCAAAGAACCAAAGTGCGGTAATGCAAAAAGGGGAAAAGATATTAATACAGATGTTGAAGTTACAATATCAGAAGCAATTAACGGTACAGTAAAAGTTATTAATATGCTTAATACACACGTTTGCCAAAAATGCGGAGGAAGAAAATTTGTAAATGGAAGTATTTGCACTCATTGTAACGGAAAAGGCGAAGCTTCTGATTATAAAAGATTTACAGTAAAAATTCCTGCAGGAATAAAAGATAATTCAAAAATCAGATTAGCAGGTGAAGGTGAAAATGGTGAAAATGGAGGTAAAAATGGAGATTTATATATTACAGTACATATAAAATCGCCGCTTGATTATAAAACTGATGGTAATAATATATTAAAAACTATTACTCTTGAGCCGTATGAAGCTGTTTTAGGCGGTAATGTTAAAGTTAAGACACCGGAGGGAGATATTACAGTAAAAATATCTCCCAATACACAAAATGGACAAAAAATAAGACTAAGCGGCTGCGGAATAAATATTGGCGGAAAAATCGGCGATATGATTTTGACGGTGGAAATTCAAATTCACAAAAATATTACATCTGAAGAAGTTGAATTATATAAACGTTTAAAACAACTTTCCGCACAAAACATAAGATAATGAAAATATTTCGTGTCTGTGTTACTCTGATTATATGGTTCAAGTTAAAGAAATATTTACATCTATTCAAGGAGAGGGGCCGTATGTCGGGTATAAGCAGCTGTTTATAAGATTATGCGGGTGTAATTTAAAATGCTCATACTGCGATACTGAATTTGGTTCAGATAAATTTAAGGAATATTCTGTTCAAGAACTTATTGATATATGTAATAAAAATCCGGATTGCCACTCTGTTTCATTAACAGGTGGTGAACCGCTTTTGCATACTGATTTTATAAAAGAATTTGGGTGTAAATGCAATTTGTTGATATATTTAGAAACAAACGGTACCTTATCTAATAAATTAAGAGAAGTAATTGATTATATAACATACATTTCTGCTGATATAAAACTGCCTTCGGCAACAGGGCTAAAACCTATGTGGGAAGAACACGAAGAATTTTTTGAGGTTTCCTCGCAAAAAGAATTGTTTGCAAAAGTAGTTTTTGACAAAAATATTAACGATTTTGAGATACATAAAATTTCGCATTTATGCAAAAAATATGATATTGAATTAGTCCTTCAGCCAATGATGAGGGGTAAATTACCGGTTATCAATTCTGGTTTTATGCAAGAAGTTTTGAATAAATGTCTTAAAATTCATACAAAAACACGCTTGATACCGCAAGTTCATAAGTTCATAGATGTGATTTAATTTTACTATAAATTATGTTTATACTAAGATAAAAATATGAATTTAGATGCCGTAATAGATAGCCTCTTATCTCCAATAGCTGATAAGGTTTCGAGTTTTATATTTTCTTACATAATGATAGGAAATGTAAAAGTCGAGTTTCTTATTGCTCTTATGATTATATCAGCAGTATTTTTTACTATAAGAACAGGATTTATCGGATTCTGGGGGTTTAAACACGCAATAAAATTAATCACTGATAACTTCGAACATAATAACCCAAATGGATATCAAAGAAAGAAAAAAGGTGAATTATCATCATTTCAAGCACTTAGTGCAACAATATCAGCTTCTGCCGGAATAGGAAATGTAGCAGGGTCTGCAGCAGCTGTCTCTATTGGTGGACCGGGGGTAATTTTTTGGATGATTATTGCAGGAATTTTCTCTATGGCACTAAAGTTTTCAGAAGTTCTTTTAGGCGTAAAATTCAGACAAACAAACCCTGACGGTACTGTTTCAGGCGGTCCTATGTATTATATTCCCTATGCGTTTAGGGGTAATAAATATATGGAGTGGTTAGGCAAAGGACTGGCTAAGACTTACGCAATTTGTGCAATTTTTGCAATGATTGGCGGCTGGAACTTATTCCAAATAAATGCAATGACAGCTCAGATAACGGAAGTAACCGGAGGGAATGAAAGTATTTTTGCAAATAACGGTTGGATACTTGGAATGATCGTGGCAGTTATTACTTGGTATACAGTAATAGGCGGAGTTAAAGCAATCGGTAAATTTACATCTAAGGTAACTCCCGTAATGTGTTCGCTTTATGTAACAAGTGCTTTTATCGTTTGTTTATTAAACATTCATCACCTTCCTGAAACAATTATTTTAATAATAAAAGAAGCTTTCTCACCGAAGGCTATGACTGGCGGAGCTTTTGCTTGCATGCTGTGGGGATTCAGACGAGCTATGTTTGCAAATGAATCAGGCTTAGGAACTGCACCTATAGCATTTTCAGCAGTAAATACAAACAAACCTGTTGTTCAAGCATTTATATCAATGCTTCAACCTTTTGTCGATACTGTTATAGTTGGAGTTTCAACAGCTTTTGTAATAGTTGTATCTAAAGCATATTTGACTGTTGACGGAATTGCAGGCATAGAGTTAACATCAAAAGCATTTGGAACAATTTGTCCTTTCTTTCCGATTTTATTAACTGTTATGGCGAGCTGTTTTGTTCTTTCAACTATGCTATGCGGATCATACTACGGGGTAAAAGCTTGGAACTTTTTATTTGGTGAAGGGGTAAATAAAACAAAAACATTTCAAGTTATTTATTGTATTTGTATAATTGCAGGATCAGCAATGAATTTTCAAAGTATTATCAATCTTTCTGATGCTGTAACATTATTTTTAGCAGTACCAAATCTTATTGCGGTATATCTTTTATCAGGTGTTATAATCAAAGAACTTAAAAGATATTGCGAAAGATATGAGGTTGGCAATAAACTTGTAAAATACTTAAAATGATAGTATATTATTAATTTATAAATAAAAGGAATTAAAAATATGGCTAAAATATATTTCGTAGATGTAACAAACAGAGATGGAGTTCAAACTTCAAGATTAGGACTGGCTAAACTGCAAAAGACTATTATAAACTTAATGCTTGATGACATGGGGATTACTCAATCTGAATTTGGGTTTCCTACAACAATGCACGAATTGAATTATCTTAATGCAAACTTAGAGCTTGTTAAGCGTGGTGTTATATCTAAAACTAAACTTTCAGGTTGGATGAGAGCTATTGCAAGCGATGTAGAATTATCATTCTCAAATTGTCCTTTGCTTGAAAATTGCAACTTATCTCAATCTACATCTGATCAAATGATACAAGGTAAATATTTAGGTAAAAAAACTAAAGATGATATATTAAGAATGACTTGTGAAGCCGTTGAATGTGCTGTCGACAAAGGTGCAAAAATAATCGGTGTTAATGCTGAAGATGCATCAAGAAGTGATTTGGATTTTCTTATTAAACTTGCCAAAGAAGCAAAAAAATGCGGCGCATATCGTTTCAGATACTGTGATACATTAGGATATGAAGATCCGCATACTACTTATCACAGAATTTATACCATAGCAAAAGAAACTCAAATGCCGATTGAAATGCATTTTCACAATGACTTAGGTATGGCGGTAGCTTGCTCCGTTCAAGGGGCATTAGCTTCAGTTGAAGCAGGTCAAGATGCCTATATTAATACTGCAATTAACGGAATGGGTGAAAGAGCTGGAAATGCTGATTTAGTATCTTGTTTACTTGCTTGTACAAAATCTGCAGGGTTTAAAGGAAAGGCACTGGTAGACGATAATATTGATTTATCAAAGTCTTGGAAGCTTGCAAAATATACTGCCTATGCTTTTGGTCTGCCTATTCCTATTAATCAGCCGGCAGTAGGTGATAATGCTTTTGCGCACGAATCAGGTATCCACGCAGATGGTGCTTTAAAAGACAGAAGGAATTACGAGCTTTATGACTTTGAAGAACTCGGAAGAGGTGAACCTGAAATTATCGAGACAGGCAGAATGATTACAACTGGTGAATACGGTGGTATTAAAGGGTTTAGAAATGTTTATGATAAATTAGAGATTGAGTTTAAAGATGAAAATGAAGCCAGAAATATTCTGGAACTCGCTCGTTATGCAAACGTTCATACTCAGAAACCTTTGACTGAAAGCGAATTAAAGTTTATTTATCACTATCCTGATATTGCTGCAAGGTTGATGACTGTAACACCATTCTACGAACCGGCCGGCGAACTTCAAAAGCGTTTGGATGAAGGTGCAAAGGCTATGCCTCAACATATTATATAATCAATTGAATGTAACAAATGTTAATATTTAATTATAATTGTTTTATAGTGTTTGCATTTTAATTATGTTTATTTTAGAATTTAAACATACGCCGAATTTATAGAATGTGTTTAAATCACATTCTATTTTAAATAGGTAAGAAATAGGTTAAATATAAATAAAAATAAAGGAACAGAACAATGGGTATCAAAGGTAAAAATGACAGAATGGTAGTTCTTGCATGTGAAGATTGTAAAGAAAGAAACTACACTACAGTAAAAAATAAAAAGAATACAAAGGACAGAATGGAGCTTTCTAAATATTGTCCTACTTGTAAGAAACATACAACTCATAAGGAAACTAAGTAACATAAGGCATTAAGGTACTAGGGCACTAAGATAATTATAGCTTAGTTACCTAGTTTCTTAATAACTTTTATTATGCGTCCTTAGTTCAGTTGGTAGAACGTCGGTCTCCAAAACCGGATGTCGAGGGTTCGAGTCCTTCAGGGCGCGAATTATTAAGATAAGAGGATTAAAACCTCAAATGACTTAATATTAAGTTAAGTAAGGTAATTTGAAATGAACGAGTCTTCAGATAAAATAAAGCAAGCAATTATTACATATTTTAGAGGCGTAAGAACTGAATGGGGCAAGATTACTTGGCCAGAAAAAAATCAGGTTGTTGTTGAAACTTGCTTTGTTGTTGCTATTGTTTTTATATTTACTGTGTTCATATATGTAGTTGATATAATATTCAATGCTTTACTCGCTAAGTTTTAATTATAAAATACAAGTATAAGGGTAAGAATAATGAGTGAAAAAGAAGAAAACTTAACAAACGATGAATTAATTGCAGAAACTCAAGATGTAGAAGAGCATAAATCATCTGAAAAAAATCAAAAAAGATGGTACATAGTTCACACATATTCAGGATATGAAAACAAAGTTAAGAGTAACTTGGAAAAACGTATCGAGTATATGAATATGGCTGATAAAATATTCAGAGTTGAAGTTCCTCAAAAAACTGTTACCCAAATAAAAGGCGGAAGAAAGTTAGAAAAAGAAGAAAAAATCTTCCCAGGCTATGTATTAGTTGAAATGATTATGGACGAAGACAGCTGGTATGTAGTACGTCATACAGCCGGTGTTACAAAGTTTGTAGGTTCTGCAAAGAAACCTATACCTGCAAAAGAATCTGAAATTAAAAAAATTATTAACCGTTCAACAACTACAACCCAAAAAATTGAAATGGACGTTAAAGTCGGTGAGAAAGTCAGAATTGTTTCAGGGCCGTTTGCTGAATTTGTCGGTGATATTACTGAAGTTTATCCTGATAAGGCAAAACTTAGAGCAATGGTTTCAATATTTGGACGTGAAACGCCGGTTGAATTGGAATACAAACAAATACAAAAATTGTAAATTGGGTGTTGGTTGACACCTCACCCCAACCCTCTCCTCAAGGAGAGGGAGAGTTAGATAAAACGTGGAAGGGGAAGCCCCCCGTCAGTACCACGAAAGGAGAAAAAAATGGCAAAGAAAGTAGTAGGAAAAATTAAGCTTCAAATTGAAGCCGGAAAAGCAAATCCATCACCTCCGGTTGGTCCTGCTTTAGGTCAACACGGTGTTAACATCATGGATTTCTGTAAGCAATTCAATGCTAAAACCGAATCACAATCAGGTTACATTATCCCTGTAATCATTGATGTTTATGAAGACAGAAGTTTTACTTTTGTAATCAAATCACCACCGGCACCTGTACTTATTAAGAAAGCTTTGAACATACCTAAAGGTTCAGCAGTTCCAAATAAGACAAAGGTTGCTGAAATTACAAGAGCTCAATTAGAAGAAATTGCAAAAATCAAAATGAACGATTTAAATGCAACTACAATGGATGCTGCAGTTAAGATGATTGCTGGTTCTTGCAGAGCTATGGGCGTAACTGTAAAGGATTAATTGGTATAGCAAACGTAGAACACAATGGAAGGACCATTTAATGGGTAAATCGGCAATAAGCCAATTATATTTACCCCAGTCCGTTAACACCATGAAAGGAAAATAAAAATGTCTAAAATAACAAAAAAACAAAAAAAGCTTCAAGAGCTACTCGAAGGTTTTGAACAACCTACAAGCGGAAAAGAAGCATTAGCAAAATTACAAGAAGTATCTAAAGAAGTGGCAAAATTCAATGAAACAGTTGAATGCCACATGAGATTAGGTATTGATGTTAAACACGCAGAACAACAAATCAGATCAACAGTAGTTTTACCAGCAGGCTTAGGTAAAGAAGTCAGAGTTTGTGTTATTGCTAAAGGACCAAAAGTTAATGAAGCTAAAGATGCAGGCGCTGATTTTTACGGTACAGAAGATATTATTGATAAAATTTCAGGCGGTTGGTTTGAGTTTGATACATTAATTGCAACTCCTGACTGTATGGGTATGTTGGGTAAATTAGGTAGAGTTTTAGGTCCTAAAGGCTTGATGCCTAACCCTAAGACAGGTACCGTTACTCTTGATATAGCAAAAGCAGTTAAGGATGCTAAGGCAGGTAAAGTTGAATTCAGAGCTGATAAACAAGGTATGATTCACTGCCCGATAGGAAAAATTCAATTTGCTAATGACGATTTAGTTAAAAACTATGGTACATTAGTAGATGCAGTTTTGAAGGCAAAGCCATCTGCTGCTAAAGGTACTTATGTTAAGTCAATTTATTTGACAACAACAATGGGTCCAAGCATTAAGATTGACTCTAAAAACCTTCAAGCAGAAGTTAAAGAAATTGTTGGTTGATATTTATGGCCGGTCATTTGACCGGCTTTTTTTTAATAAAAAATAAGGCATTTGATTGTGCCTTATTTTTTTGATTATATTGTTATAAAAGTAAAAGGTTATTACATGAAAATTACAAGCACAAACAATGAATTAATAAAAGAAATTGCAAAACTTTTGCAAAGAAAATATCGTGATAAAAGCGGTTTATTTTTGATAGAGGGTGAAAAATGTATTGCAGAAGCATTAGAATATGGAATAAAATTTGAACATTTATTTGTGCAAGAAGGTTATGATAAATTCAATTATAAAAATATAATTGAAACAACAGAAGCCATTTTATCTAAGTTGTCTGATACAAAAACTGCACCAAAATGTGTTGCAGTTGGGAAACAAGTTCATTATGAATGGAATTCTAACTATCAAAAAGTTATTTTATTAGAGAATATTAAAGATGCAGGAAATTTGGGCACTATTATAAGAACCTCGTGCGCTTTTAATGTTGACGCTATCATTTTGTATGGTGATACTGTAGATTTATATAATCCTAAGTGTGTTAGAGCTGCTGTCGGAAATTTGTGGAAAGTTCCCGTTTTTCATATTGATAAATTTGATGAATTAAAAAGGATATGTAAAGATTATACTCCTATATCGACTTTACCTAAGAGTGATAAGTCAGTTTGGCTTGATGATTTTTTGCCGCCGGAAAAATTTATGGTTATGTTCGGTACTGAATCAGAGGGGTTAAGCGACGAATTGAAGGGATATGCAGAACAATTTGGTAAAAGTATCACAATAAGAATGTCGGATAAAGTTGAGTCGTTAAATTTAAGTATATCAGCGGGGATTATTTTATATAAATTATTTAATTAGTTTCCCCTTTCTGGTTGTTACCCACCCCAGCCCTCCCTAAAAAGGAAGGGAGTTCTTGTATGCTTGGCGTGAAGCCTTCCTCCCCTTTTTAAGGGAGGTTAGGTGGGGTTTTAATTATAATATCTATAATGATGCTATAATTTTGGTATGGATGTACAAAAGCAAAGAGCAAGATATTTGCGAAATAATATGACAGATTGTGAACGTAAATTGTGGTCTATTATTCGAAATAGACAATTCTATGGTTACAGATTTTTACGTCAATATTGCATTGGTAGTTATATTGTTGATTTTATTTGTCGTGAAAAGAAAGTTATTATCGAGGTAGATGGTGGGCAACACAATCAACTTAATAATATAAGTTATGATTCAATAAGAACTAATTATTTGAATTCTCTTGGGTACAAAGTTATTCGATTTTGGAATAATGATATAGAGCAAAACATAGAAGGTGTATATATAAAATTAAAAGAAATTCTTAATATTAATGATTAGTATTCTCTAACGTGTTGCCACCCAACCCAGCCCTCCCTAAAAAGGGAGGGAGTTCTTGCGTGCTTGGCGTGAAGCCTTCCTCCCCTTCTTAGGGGAGGTTAGGTGGGGTTTCTTCCCGTAAGGGTAAAGTTATAAATGATATCTTCATATTGTAAAGTTTAAAATAATTAGTTTTCCCTTACGTGTTGTCACCCACCCCAGCCCTCCCTAAAAAGGGAGGTAGTTCTTATGTGCTTGGCGTGAAGCCTTCCTCCCCTTTTTAGGGGAGGTTAGGTGGGGTTTCTTCCCGTGGGGGTAAATATTTGCTATATAGATTATTAGAATATTTTTGACAAAGATTACCACCCACCCCAACCCTCCCTAGAAAGGGAGGGGTTCTTGTGTGCTTGGCGTGGAGTATTCCTCCCCTTGTAAATAGTAATAACTTGCTAAATTTATTATATAATTGTAAACTTTTGTAACAATTTTTGTAAAAATCCTAAAGTTTTGGAAAAAAATGCCGATATACATAGTATAGAATATAAAAATGTAAAAAATATAGTACAATATAAGGAAAAAAGGAGAACTACACTATGGGTATGTCAGCATCACAAGCTCGTTTACTTTCATTACAAGCAAGAATGACCGACGTTGAGTATGAAGGTCAACAAATTAACCAACAGAGATTAATGTTATCAAACAAGATGAACGAAGTCATGGAAAAGATGACTAATATGGATGTTCCGACTCCGCCATCAAAACAAGATTTCTTGTACAATACCTACAAAGGAAAAACCAGAAACGGTAAAACTGTTAATGCTACTATGAATGATGATGGCACATTCAACTTTACTAAACCTGTAACAGGCAATATTGTTGTAGATGGCGGCCTTATGGACATAACAAAAGGGGCTGAAATTAAAGGTTCTAAGGCTGATATTCCTAGTACTACATCAGATAGTTATCATAAATGTGAACCGGGAGAAGATGGTATAAGCCTTAAAGGGGTATACCATGACCTTCATCAATATCAACCCGAAAACTACAAACAAGCATATGGCAAAGAATATAATGCTGCAAATAAAAAATTTGATAAGCCGCTTACATCTGCTTATACAGGTGGCGAAGGTACAACTTATGCAACAAAAAAAAGTGAAACAAAAATACAAATTCCTGTGTATACAGACACCAAACTTAAACCTAGTGGATACTATGCAGGTGGTAAATATAGTGGGAAATACTTTGAAAGCGAACCTGTAAAAACAACACAGACTAGATATGTCCTTAATGGAGAAGAAGTATCATCGGATACGGAAGGTGCAACAGAGGAAACGACGTATTATTTAAATAACGAAGAATGTAATAAAGCCGATTATGATGCGACTTATTCACCTCTGCATGAAGCGCATAAATTGGAGGTAAAATATACAAATGTATCTATAACTTTTCCGATATCCTCTACTGACTTGGAAACTTTAATTACAAATACACAAACACAATATGATACAGATTTAAATGGTTATAAAAATGATGGTACAAAAAAGTATGTATCCTCAGGTAATGCGGATGATAATCCGATTAATTTTGATAACTTTGTAACTTCTTTTGAAGATCTTTATACTATTGCATACGATGAATTTGCAGGATTAGAGAATACGCCGGCTACTGCGTTTGATAGTACAGCAACATACTGGAGATTCCAACCAGATGAAACCGGTGATGGTTACAATAAAACTAAAAAAGGTAGTGATTTAGTTAAACATAATAATGAGGTACAAGCAAATTATTCGAAAGATTATTATATTGAAGATGGAAATGGTGGATATAAAAAAGTCAAAGGTTCGGTAGCTAAAGATTATACGGCATATGAAGAAGGTGAAGGTGATATAAAAATCACAAACAAAGAAATTGATGTACAATCTCTTGAAGGATATTATATATATGATAATCAAAACTTAGCATATTATATAGGAGCTGGCGGTAAAACTGCCGAAGAAGCAAAAGCATTACTGCTATCTGGCGGTTGGGGGCTTATGAAAAAAAGCAATAGCGGTGATATTAGATGTTCAGATGCAAACTTTGCATCTGGTGCATCAGTAGGCGGCAATCCGACAATGACAATTGCTGAAGCTAAAGCAAAATATGGCGGTGAACCTAAATTCAGTACCGCATTAAGTGGCTTAAAACAATCTTTTGGTGAAGATTGCGTAAATGAATGGTCGGTTATAATCAGCACATCAGACACCGGAACATTGTCGTTCAGCTTCTGCAAAACAATTGATTTAGCTACAGGTTCAGGTGTCGGCACTGAAAAGAATCTAGGACAAGTAAGAGTTTACAATCCGACTGTCGGCGAGTATGAAGAGACCATTGAAAATGTTGAAGTTGCTTATGATGAAGGTGGTTATCTGAAGAATATAAAACTTCCTAATGGTGAAATTGTTAATCTCGAAATAGTACAGCAGGTTGACGAAACCAAATATTCTATAGCAATGAACAAATATGAAATCGAAAAAATCGAATATGATAAAGAAGTTAATGAGCTAAATAAACAAACTTCTATCTACCAAAGACAAGATAAACAATTAGAACTTAAGTTAACTCGTCTTGATACCGAAAGAAATGCTTTGAATACAGAAATCGATGCAGTTAAGAAAGTTATTCAAGATGCAACCGAAAAAGGTTTCAAAACTTTCTCAGGTTAGAAAATAAATTCTCTTTACTCTTTTCCTAATATTTATTCTGAGAGCTCCAAATTCGGAGCTCTCTTTTTTATGTAGTGTCATTCGTGGAGCATTCCTCCCCCTCCTAGGGGAGGTTAGGAGGGGTATCAACCCGCAAGGAGAAAAGTTATAAGTTACACCATCTTATAGCTATGTTGATGATAATTAATTGTCCCTAACGGGATGCCACCCACCCCAACCCTCCCTAAAAAGGGAGGGAGTTCTTGTATGCTTAGCGTGGAGCATTCCTCCCCTTCCAAGGGGAGGTTAGGAGGGGTAATTATTAACTTTTGTAACAATTTTTTTTTAAAAGCTAAAGTTTTTTGAAATTCTGCCGATATATATAATAGTCAAGATAATATAAATCTCAACCAAGATAGGTTTATATAAACGAAAAGGAACTAAAGGAAAAAGGAGACCAATAAAATGGGTATGGCGGCATCGCAAGCTCGTATGCTTTCATTACTTGAAAGAATGAGCGATGTAGAGTTCGAAGGACAACAGATTAATCAGCAAAGGCTGATGTTGTCTAATAAAATGAACGAAGTCATGGAAAAATTGACTAACATGGACGTGCCTACACCGCCTTCAAAACAGGACTTCCTATATAATAAATTTTACGGTAAAACAAGAAACGGTAAAAAAATTACGGCTCAAATGAATGATGATGGTACATTAAGGATAACAAAACAGAATTCGGGAATGGTTGTAGAAGATACCGGTTTACAAAATATTAACAAAATTGTAACAGATAATGGTACTGAAATCAGAGTTAACGGTCGTAAAACAATGAGTATTACTGATGCAAATAATAAGTATGGCGGTTCCGATTTGCAAGATGCGTTGACAGGTTTGCGTAATACTTTTGATTACAAAGATGGCAAATATAACCAAGAAAACTACACTGTTATCATAAATGAAGCAGATAATGGAAAAGTAACTTTTTCATTTTGTTTAACAGAAGATTTAAAAACAGGTTCCGGACTGGAAACAGAAAATGACAATGGAATGGTTAGAGTATATACAGCAGTTCATGGTTCTTATGAAGAAGCAATTGATGATGTCGAAATAAGTTATGATGCAAAGGGCTATTTAGACAAAGTGTTGCTTCCAAACGGTGAAACCGTTGATATGTCTGTTGAACAGCAAGTAAACGAAATTGAATATGACATCGCTGTAAATAAATATGAAATAAAAAAGATTGAATATGATAAAGAAGTCAATGAAATAAACAAACAAACATCTGTTTACCAAAGACAGGACAAAATATTAGAGCTTAAATTAACTCGTCTTGACACCGAAAGAAATGCATTGAATACAGAAATCGAAGCAGTTAAAAAGGTTATTCAAGATTCTACGGAAAAAGGCTTCAAGACCTTCTCCGGTTAATACGTCTAATTTTATAATAAAATTGTAACCCACCACAGCCCTCCCTAAGAAAGGAGGGGTGCTTGTGTGCTAATCGTGGAGTATTCTTCCCCTCTCTAGGGGAGGTTAGAAGGGGTATCTTCCAGTAATGGATAATTGTTTATTAATAATTCGTATATATTTATTTCCCCAATATATTTCCCCCTTGTATTTGCCGTTTGAAGTGGTAGGATTTAATTAAATCCAACTTGATTAAGGAGTACGTATCGTGATTAAGAGAAATATAGTAGCATTATGTATTGTTATTTTATTGTGTTCAAATATTGTTGTACATTCTGCAGTTAGTCAAAATCTTGATGAATCCCTAATGTATTCTAATCAAGCTTCAAACAAGTTTATGAAACGTGATATAAAAGGAGCATTGTTCTCTTTAGATGAAGCGATAAGGCTTAATCCGAATAATCCTCAGCTATATTTAAACAGGGGATTTGTAAAGCATGTTATACAAGATTATGATAACGCACTTGCTGATTATAACAAAGCTCTTGCAATAAACCCTAAGTTTGCTTTCGCATACAATAACAGAGGAGTTCTAAAAGTATCAATGAAGGATATTCAAGGTGCTTTTGATGATTATGCTGCCGCTCTATCAATAAATCCTAAATATGCTGATGCTTATTATAATAGAGCAAATCTAAGATTTATGATGGACGATTTAAAAGGTGCATTAGATGATTACAACTTGGCTATAGAATATAATCCAAAAGATTCAGAGGCTTATAATAATCGTGGTGTTGTGAAAAAACGTCTTAATTTTAATGTAGGCGCTTTAAGCGATTATTCACAGGCTATCGCACTTAACCCAAAAGACAGTATTGCTTATGCAAACAGAGGAAGATTAAAAAAATTGTATTTTGATAATGAAGGTGCAGCGATAGACTTAGATCAAGCGGTAGCTTTAGCAGAAAATCAAGCATTTATCAAGAATGTTAAACCGTTATTGTCTAAACAGCATTATATAGCTGCGATACCAGCAGTAGCAAGCTTTGCGTATGATTTTACGGATAGCAATGATAACAAGGTTACTAAAACAGAAAAAATTGCACTTAATACTTTACCTGCAACTTACTCATTAAATAAGCAGGAAGAAAAACCTATTCAAAAGCTTGTTGAACCTCAAAAAGCAGAGCCGGTAAAAGAAGTTAAAACAGTAAAATCTAACAAACCTGTAAATGCAAAATCAAGTTCAATAACATCTAATACTACAACTTTAAGTGCGGGTGTAGGAAAGGTTGTGTCCCCGGAAGTACCTGATATAAGAACCTCACAGGTTACTAAAACGGCTACAACAAATGTTAAATTGGCAGAAAGCTATTATATCAGAGGTCTTCAGAAATGTGTTTTAAGAGATTTGCAAGGTGCTGTTGCTGATTTAGATAAAGCAATCGCTAACAACTCAAAGTATGCTGATGCTTATTTCTATCGTGCGGCAATAAAGAAGGAGCTTGGTGATAAAGAAGGCTTCAGAAAAGATTATTCAACTGCAATTCAAATTAACCCTTCTTTACAAACATTTAATGATACTAATGCTTTAAGTTTAATTAACGGATAGATATAGAACCCTTCGTATTTAATGTTAACTTTTGTAAAGATAAATTTACAAGCTAAGATTCAGTAAATATAATAGTTTTAGATACACTGGCGCATTGATAAAAAAATACATGCTTAATAAAAAGGCAATTTTTTTTGTTCAGATACGTTTATGTATATAAGATGTAAAGGTAAATGGGATTAAATTGCATTTTAAAGTGCGGTGATTAACACATCGCTCATATCCTCTCCGAATGGTGAGGGAAAATAAAAATATAATAGTAGATTGTAAAATATAGGAGTAAAGTTATGGCAGACGAATTATCAATTCAACAAAAACAACCGAGTACAACCCCTTATGTTACGACAGGTGGTGTTTTAGGTGCAGTTGGAGCAGGTGCAGCAGCACATTATTATTCACAACCGAAGTATGGTTCTTGGGAAGATATTTTAAAAGACTCAAAAGATGAAGCTACTTTCAGCGGAAAGAAGTATGAAAACGTTGAACAGTCTGTCAAAGATGAGATTAAGGCTGCAAATAATGCTGAAGCTGATGCGAAAGCGAAATATAACAAGAAGATGAATGAATACGTTGAAGCTAATAAAGGCGGTAAAACGGCTGAACTTCCTGCAAATGATAAATCATTACAAGATTTAAAAACTGCTCAGGACAACTTAGCTAACAAACGTGCTGAACTGGTAAATAAAAAAATTGCGGAACTAACTGCTGAAAATAATAAAACTGTTGATACCGTATCAAGAGATAATGCACAAAAAAGAATGCAAGCAATTATAAAACGTGTTCAATCTGAGCAAGAAAGCCAAAAAGCAGTCTTCGAAAGAATTAATGAATATATTGCAAATGCAGGCAAGTTAGACAAAGATGGTAAAGCTGTTATTAGTGATTTAGAAAAAGCAATGGAAGCCTTTGAAAAACAACAAAAAGATATTGATATTGCGAAGAAAATAGTAAATGGTGAATATGATATAGCAAGTTTAGAAGCAGCTATAAAAAAAGAAACAAATGCTGATAAAAAATCAGCACTACAAAAAAAATTAAATGCATTAAAGGAAATTAAAATTACATACGCAAAGGGTAAAACAAAAACAATTCCTGTTAATAAAACTCTTTCAAAGAGTGAAATAGAAACATTTAATCATTATATAAAATTAGCAGAAGATTATAACAGTGCAAATTACTTAAATGAAGTTGAAATCTTAAAAGGTGTAAAAGGCAGCAAAAAACAAATTGCAGAGGAAATTAAAACAGCTATCATAAATACTCGTTCTTTGAATGAAGGGATTGATTCTCAAAAAGCAATAGTTGACAAGGCAGTTAAGCAATATTTAGAAGCTAAAAAGGCACTTCCGACACCGGAACAAACTTTTGCAGAATTTAGAAAAATAGCATCTGATACTGAAGTTGATTTTATTAATAACAATTATGCAAAAAATAAAAATGAAGCAGTAGCTCAAATGAGAAGTGCAATTATAGCCAGAGAACAAGCACAAATTAATTCTTTAAAAGAAGAATTAAACGAATTAAAATCATTTGAAAAAATTCAGAGATTAAATGAACTTATTGAAAAAGACGGTAACGTAAAATACAAAGGTAAATTATCAGTTAAAGATTTATTAACTGGAAAAATAGAAATAGATGGCAAAACAACAAAATTAACACTTGCTGAACAAAAAGAATTAGCTGCACTTAAAGAAGCATTGCAAAATACTAATATAGAAACTCTTACTAAAGCTGAAAATGCTAAAAATATCACAAAAAGAATCGCTGAACTTGACGGAAAAGAAGGTGAAATCGCTAAGTTGGAAGATAAATTCAACAAAGCTAAAAAGAACCGTGAAACAGTACGCAGATTAGACAGACAATTAGAAGCATTTGCAGGAAAAGATTACAAGGTAGAAGTTAAAGATGGCAAAGCTCAACTTGTAAAAGCTGATGGTAAAGTATTTGAACCAAAATCAGGTATGAATTTGTCAGGAAAGATTGCAGCTCCTGAATACCAATGGAAAAAAGAAGATTTGAAGGCATTAGATGAAGCAAGAGCACAATTTAATCCTAAAAAGCTTACAGCAGAAGGAATTAAAGCAAAAGCAGAAGCAGCTGTTACTGATGAAATGTTAAAGGCAGAAAAAGATGCAGTAGCAAATGCAGAAAATGCAGTAAAGGAAGCTAAATCACAATTACCTAAAGTCGAAGCTAAAGATGTTGAAACTTTAAAGAAAGAATTTATTGCAAAAGAAGGTTCGGAAGCTGAATATGTTAAGAAAGAAACCGATGCGGTAATGAAAGCTTTGAAGGAAAAACACGGTAATTTAGTAAACGAAACAAGAATGAAATTCTTTGAATCAGGCAAAAACTGGAAAATCGCAACAGCAGCAGCTGCAGGTGCTGTAGTTCTTGGAGCAATAGGTAAATTATTCGCACCAAAAAAAGAAGCATAAATAATGCAGTCATAACTTGATATTTTACAAAAAACTAAATCGGCACTGAATAATTATTCGGCGCCGATTTTTAATAATGTCGTATTTATAAGATCCTTCGCTTACACTCAGGATGACAAGCCCATGGAATGAATAACTTGCCGTTCTTCTTGACGCATCTATATAATGTTCAACGTGCTGTCAATGACGGCACGTTTGAAAATAAGCAGGCACGTCATCCTGAGCGTAAGCGAAGAATCTGTTTTAAAGAGATTCTTCGGTTTAAACCTCAGAAAGATGTCAAGGTGTACGTCAAACAGGCACGTCATCCTGAGCCGTCAGGCGAAAGATCTTATGATTGCGCTCTTTGCCCGAAGTATCTCTTTTTTGCCTGCATAAACTTTTTTCGCATAATTATAAACTTTTGTAAAGCAAATTTAATTTAAAAAAGCAATTTCTAAATCAAAAATAACTTTATATATATGTAAGTTTTAATTGGGATAACAAAATCAAAATAACTGGGGTTTGAGAGAACAATTAAAAACACGACCGTAAGTATAAAGTTAAGGAGATTTAGAGATGGCTGACAGAATTTTTTCAAATGACGAACTTAGAATTAAAGTGACAGACAGATCTGTAAATAGATCTAAAAAAGGAGAAACAGGAGTTTCTTGGGAATTAAAAGACAGATTTCAAGAATGGCTTAAAACGGGTAAAATTTACGAAGTTGACGGAAATGGTGTTTGGGACAAGTATCAAGCAGATGGTTTAGGTAATAAACTAGCTGAAATACACAAACATGCATTAACAGATGATGCATATTGGAAAAACATGCCAATTGGTAAAGGTATCAAATATAGCGAAGAAAAAATGATAGAACTTTTAACAGCAGCTGGCTATGCATTACCTGAAAATATCACCCCCGCACCTAACCCAACACCGACACCTAACCCTGAGCCTATTATAGGTAAAGACGGCAAAGACGGCGTAGATGGAAAAGATGGCAAGAACGGTAAAGATGGTGCTAATGGTAAAGACGGTAAGAATGGCGAAGACGGCTCAATTTGGCCGGGAGTTTTTGCCGGTATTGGTGCAGGAGTTTTAACAGGTGTTGCAGCATTTTTAGCATTAAGAGGTAAAGGTAAACAAGCTGAAAAAATGGCTAAAAAAGCTCAAGAATTAGCTCAAAAAACAAGAAATCAAACTGCTAATATTACTAATAATTTAAGAAATGATGTAAAGAATGTATCTGCAGAAGTAGATGCTGTAGGTGCAGAACTTAACAGAACTAGAACTCAAACTGCTAATATTACTAATAATTTAAGAAATGATGTAAACGGAATAAAAGATAAAGAACCGTTCAAACCGCAAGGCCCTGAAGGCCCGAATCCTCCGCAAGGTCCAAAAGTGCCTGAAGGACCAGAAGGACCTGTAAATCCAAGGGTATATAAACCAATCGAGCACCCAAACGGTGTAACAGACACTGAACTCGAAACAGCATTAAAAGAGGCTGAAAACGCAGGTGAAAAATTCAAACCTAATACCTTTGCGACATCTGAAATGAGCAACGATGGCATTGCTAATGAATTAAAAGAACTTTCAAAACAAACTCAAACTTCTGAAGTAGTTGACAGAACAAATAAATTAAAAGCTGAACTGGCAAATCGTGGATATGAAGTTGATGCAAACGGTAATGCAGTAAAAAAAGGTGCTAAAGAAGCTGAAGCAAAGGCTAAAGCAGAAGCTGAAGCGAAAGCTAAAACAGAAGCTGAAGCAAAAGCTAAAGCAGAAGCTGAAGAAGCAAAGAAAGCTAAAGAGGCAGAAGAAGCAAAGAAAGCTAAAGAAGCTGAAGAAGCAAAGAAAGCTAAAGAAGCTGAGGAAGCAAAGAAAGCAGAAGAAGCAGCTATACAAGCGAAAAATGCTCAAAAACAAATCTCAGAAATAGAAAAAGCTGTTGATGGAATATTCGAAAAATTTAAAGGTAATATGTCAAAGAACAGAATTAGAAGAAGGATTTGCAAAAGGTCCTGAAGCATTTGCAAAAGCTCAAAAAACAGCAACAGAAAAATTTGAAAATGCTAAAAAAGCAATAGCAGAATATACTGAAAAATATGAAAAGCTACAAAAAGAACAAAAACAAGCTATAGATAATCTGACTAAAAACGGTGTTGCAGATGAAACGGCATTATTAAACAAAAGAAATAGCTTTACAGCAAAAATTAAAGAGCTTTATCAAGAATTACTTAAAAAATTAGGTTTCTAAACAGTCATCTTAATTCTAAATAAAGACGAGGAACGACTAAAAATCGTTCCTCGTTTTGTATTTTAATTTAGTTCATTAACAATTGATTTTATCTCTTCAGAAATATCTGAATCTTCTGTTATATTATCTCTTACCAACTTAGCAAATTCTGCTTTTTTAAACTCATGCAACCCTTTTGTTTTAAATATGTTTTCCAAATTTTTTGCTTCAGGCAGTGTGCTATCCAAATCATTTTCTGATATTGATGCAAAATTGCTTAATTCATTATTAACCGTCTTTATGATTAATGATTTTGGTAATAAGTCCTCAAACTCACCGCAGGATACAAGGTGAATTTTGTCAATATCTCTGAGTTTAGGCTTTATTTGTGCAATATTTTCTTCTGCATCTCTATCCAATAGAACAAAAATAGGTATTTTAAGTTCTTCAATAAGCTTATAATACATTTTTACAACTTGGTTTTTGCCTCCTGCAGCGATTATTTGTATTCCTTCTTTATAAAAATCAAATCCTAAAAATTTTGAAAAAGACGGCAGCAATATCTCCTCTGTTATACCTTCAACGAGCAGGACTTTTTCTACCGGATATTTTAGTCCGTTTTCATGTCTGAGTTGTCTTAAATTTACATTTAATGGCAGTGATTTTAGCCATCTCAGATTAATAGGGCAAGATTCATCTATCATTGGTAAAAAAGATTCAAAATCAATATGATTATTTAAAAATAGCTGTGTATCATTTTCATTAAAGAAAATTGTATTTTCATATTCTTTAATAATGTTATTTATTGTTTTATTATTAAAATTATCGTTATTAGCGGAATTATACTTCCATAGAGAATTATTTATTATAACTTCTGCTATATTTGTAATCTTTTCATATGACATATTTGACAGTTCTTGTTTTTTATAAGCAGGTTCTATTAGATTTGATAAAATAATATCAGAAAATACCCTAAAATACTTCTCTTTTGTAGGCTTAAAACGAGTCAGTCTGTCGAATGATATTATAAGTTGTTCTTTTGATAAGTTTTTATATTTCATAATTAAAGTTTATAACTAAATATATAACCTATAAAATTTTTTACAAAAATTTACACATATAAATAAGTCTCATTATGTAAACTTTTGTAACAATTTTCTTAAATATGTGAAATTCACAGTTAAAAATATACTTTATATATATAAGAGTATAAAACATACGGAGCTAAGATTAAAGATGGCGTTTTTACTATTATTACATCAGAAAATGAGGCTGCAGCGTAAGGAAAATCAACTTACGTTAAAACAGTTACAATTTTCTTCTAAAGTAGACCGTATGCAGAAGAAGGTTGATAAAAGACAAAAATACTACGATAAACTTAAGAAACAACTTGAAAGACAGGCTAATTGTTATAAAAATCAGATGAATTCTTATTTTACTCAAATGGCTGGCTTGGGTATGAATTCAGTAAACCTTATGAACCCTTATGGATCAAACGGTGCTACTCAGCAAATTTTGAGTAGAATGTCAGCTGATGACATGAATAAACTTCTTGGTTTAACGGGAGAAGACGGCAAATTTAAAATTGATAAAGATTTAGCAACCGCTATAGCAAATGGTTCTTTGACAGTTGCACCGTCAGACATTGATGGTAAATGCAAAAAAGGCGATTTATGGGACGCAATAAATCAGAAAACCTTACCTAATGTAGATGCACAACAAGCCGGTGCAGCATATCAACAATTACAACAATATGCGCAAATGCAGGTTGCACAAATTCAGCAGCAAGTACAAGTAACTAAAAGTAATTACGAACAAAATGTTTCTATTTGGTTGGAAGCATCAATGGAACAACTTGAAGCTCAAGAAGAATGGGAAATGGATATGCTTTCGGAAGAGCAATCGGATATGGAAGCAGAAAAGAATTCTATCGAGGTTCAATTACAGAGAGTTCAAGAAGAGAAGAAGAATGTCGAACAAGCACTTGGGAATGCAATCCAAGATTCGGCACCGAAGTTCGGACTTGCATAGTAACAATACCTCCTCGGTTGGGGAGGTCGCAGCCGTACGAAACGGTAGTGAGTTACGGATGCGGGTGGGGTTCAACCCCAAAAGAAGAAGTAAAGTACGAGATTTTAATAATATCAATCAACAGCACCGACGACATCGTCGGTGTTTTCGTCTTATGTCAAAAATATAAATACCGTTATTCTGAAGTAAATAACCATTCAACCCGAAGTATCTGTCTTAAAACATAAGACGTGCAAATGCATGAGATCCTTCGCTTACGCTCAGGATGACGCACGTTTATTGCAATGTGGTATGTAATGCTCAGAAAAACCTTCCAATGAAATACACAACTTGCCGTCATTCTGAGGGGAATAACCGTTTAGCCCGAAGAATCTTTATAATACAAATTGGTTTTACGTATTCCACTCATATTGCTTTACATTTACCCCAATTTTAGCTATAATTTAATAGAGATTTGGGAAGGCGAGAGCCTTAGAGTGTTTTAACATATTATATTCCCGATTACTCCCTCGCCCTGCGGGAGAGGGAAGGGGTGAGGGGACAGTTTGTAGATGAAATATCTAAAGAATTTATTCTTCTTTTTAATAACATTTATAATGTTTTTTACTTTATCCGTATCTGCAGAAACGGCTAAAGTTACATCTATGGCTTATGATGATTCTTCATCGCTTGTGTATATCAATATTGAATCCCAAAATCTTCAAAATAATGCTACAATTAAGTATGTTAAATTGCAAAGTCCTAATAGGATTTATTTTGATATAAATGATGCCGTCTTAATTGGAGCTAAACAGCAGCTTGCATTTGATAAAAGTAACATAAAAGAAGTCCGTTTAGCACAGTTTTCAACAAATCCTGATGTAGTGCGTGTTGTAGTAACATTTGAAGAAGATTTTGATACTTCTAAAGTAAAGTTGTTAAATATAAACGGAAATATTGTAGTTAAGGCAGACGCACCAAAACTAATTAACGATTATTTTAATACAATTTATGATGAGAACCCGACTCAAGCTCCTTATTCAGGCATAACTGCGAATTCACAAGTTGTACAAAAAGGAACGAATATTGGTCTTGTAGAAAAAGCTCAGGCAGATAATAAAAATACTGTCGAGGTTATGAATGATATTTATAAAGCATTTTCCAGTTCAACACTAAATAATTCTAACGGAAAAACTTATGATTCGGTTGTATCTATAGATATTTCATCTGATTTGAAACTCAGATGCAAGTATTTTATAAACGGATACTATTTTAAAAATGGCGGACTTCTTGTTAGCGGTCTGGGGCAAATGACACGTTTGTTTGCTCTTGATAATCCGAGGCGCGTTGTTATAGATTTACCAAATACTTATGTTGATAAGCGTATAAGAAACAAAGATTTATCACTTTGTCCTGACGGAAGCTGCAAAGATTTCGCTAAAATTGGGCAGTTTGAATATAATAAAGCAAGGATTGTTGTAACTACTGATAATCCTGAAAAATATATTCCGATATATTCGGCTGATGCTCAATCTATGCTTTTTATCAATGCTGATAAATTAAATCATAAGACATTAGTTAATACTGTTTCTAACGTCCAAAAAGCTTACGTAAAAAAATTATCTAATAAGTCAGGAGAGTTAATTTTATCTTTTACGGCACCGGTAGTACATTCAATTGTAAGAAGTGATAATTTGCTTACAATATATATGTTTAATGTAAAAAGTTATAATGAACCCGAACTCATAAAAACGTTAAATGGCTCAGCATTTAAGTCAATGACACTTTCACTTTTACCTCAAATCGGAGTAAGAGCTGACTTAAAAGTTAAAAAAGATGATATTATCAAAATTGACCAAAGTGTTGACGGAAAAGCATTAAGGTTTACATTAACTTCGCAATCAATATTTAAAAAAGACGAACCTGCTGTTACGGCAGAACCAGAGGTTAAACCCAAAAAACCGCCAATAAAAGATAAGGTAGTTTTGGACCCCGGACATGGCGGAACTGATTATGGTGCAATAAGAGAAGGTATTAATGAAAAAGATATTACTTTAGATATCACACAAAGAGTTGCAGCTATTTTGAAGAAAAAAGGATATAAGACTGCTTTAACAAGAACAGATGATATTTATTTAGGTTTACAAGACAGATGCGATTATACCGAAGTTGAAAATCCTGAGATATTTGTAAGTATTCACGTTAACTCAGCAGTTGCAACAGAGCCTTATGGGATAGAAACACACTATTATCATGAGCATAGCAAAGAACTTGCAGAAGTTATTCAAAAACATTTAATAAAAAATATCGAAACAAAAGACAGAGGTATTTTAAAATCTAAGTTCTATGTAATTAATCATACAGATGTACCGGCAGTTTTAGTAGAAACCGGTTTTATCTCTAATGCATCAGAACGTGCAGAATTAATAACTGATAAACGTAAAGATGCAACAGCAAAAGCGATTGCTGAAGGTATTATTGAATACCTAAAAAGCCATAAATAAACAATTAATGTCAGGTAAAACATGACCTACAAAATTCATTTGTTATCATATAAAATATGCAAGTCTTGCGAACTCCCTCGCCCTGCGGGAGAGGGAAGGGGTGAGGGGGTAAAATGGATATAAATACATCACCAATAGGTTTTTTTGATTCGGGAGTAGGCGGACTCTCTGTTTTAGCTCGTTTTAGGAAGGTTATGCCAAAAGAAAGTGTTATATATTTTGGCGATACGATACATTTGCCTTACGGTAATAAAACAAAGGAAGAACTTATTGGTTATGCGAAAAATATATTAGATTTTATGCAATCTAAAGATGTTAAAGCAGTGGTAATTGCGTGTAATACATCTTCAGCTCAAGCATACGATACAATTAAAGGTATTTATACCTTTCCTATTTATCCAATTATTCAAACCTGTGCAAAAGGTATAGGGGTAAATAATTATAAAAGGATAGGTGTTTTTGCCACAGAAGCTACGGTAAAGTCGGGGAAATATACTCAAGAGCTTAAAAAAGGCAATTCTAATATTGAAGTAAAAGAGATGGCAAGTAAAAATTGGGTAAGTATCGTAGAAAATGTCGGTGATAATATTGAGGAAAAAAAGGCAAATATTAAATTTGAGATAGAAGAGATGCTTGAATTTAATCCAGATAAAATAATCTTAGGTTGTACACATTACCCATATTTAATGAATGAATTTGTAAAATATGCACCAAAAGAATTATTTATTGATCCTGCAGAGATTTTTGTTAAGTATTTAAAAGAAGACTTAAGTACACGAGGATTATTAATGCCACCTCTCCCTAACCCTCTCCCGTCGGGCGAGGGAGAATTTGGAACTACACATAACGTAGGTCAGGTTTCACCTGACAATAACTTCCCTACAGAACAATTCTATGTCAGTTCTAATCCGGAAGAATTTGTTAAAAATGCAAAGATCTTTTATGACGTAAAAGATCTGCCTAAATTGATTTAACGGACTCTTGAAAACACTTCAACATCAATATTATCAAAAGTATTCTCGAAGAAAAATGCTGCTGAAGCAACCATAGAGGCATTATCTGTGCAGTATTTCATTTGTGGGGCATAGACTTTATACCCTAAATCAGACAAACTAAATATTTTTTTACGGATTTCACTATTTGCTGCTACACCGCCAGCCAGTACAACCTGTTTAAATCGTGTTTCTTCAAGTGCGTGTTTCACTTTTTTATAAAGAGTTGATGAAACACATTCTTGAAAACTTGCACATATATCATTAAGGGGTAAGTCTTTACCGTCAAAACTTTTAACCAATCTTAAAGCAGCGGTTTTTAGACCTGAAAAGCTAAAATCATACTCACCCACTTTTGCTTCAGGTAGTTTGAATGCAAAAGGATTGCCTTCTTGTGCTAATTTATCAAGCTTTGGTCCCCCAGGATACGGCAAACCAATTAAACGTGCTACTTTGTCATAGGCTTCTCCAACTGCATCATCAATAGTTTCGCCAATAATTTGCATATCGGAATATGAATTAACTTTTATAATCTGTGTATGTCCACCGCTCACTAATAACGCAATAAACGGAGGCTGTAAATCTGTATCAATAAAGTTTGCTGCGATATGAGCATTTAAGTGATTAATACCGATAAAAGGTTTATCATAAGCAAGTGCAAGAGTTTTAGCAGCATTTAATCCTACAAGCAGACAACCTACAAGCCCAGGTCCTACTGTTCCTGCAAATGCACTAATCTGATTCCCGTTTACACCTGCTTGTTTAAATGCTTCATCGATAACTACATTAATAGCTTCTAAGTGTTCTCTTGCAGCTATTTCCGGAATTACTCCTCCGTATTCCTCGTGAATTTTTATTTGAGAAGCAACTATGTTTGCTATAACTTCTCGCCCGCCTTTAACTATTGCGCAGGCAGTTTCATCACAGCTTGATTCAATAGCCATAATAAGCGAATTATTATCAATTGTTACGGGTTTATTGCTAAATAATGTATTTTTAATCTTGTTCATAATAAGATTATATAATAAAAGTGAATAAGTAAATAAGTGAATATGTCAATAAGTTCTTTTAATATTCATAATCACTATATTTTTTTATTCATAAATAAACAGAAAGGAACGAATAAATAATAGTAAATAAGAGAATATTACAAACACCTATTCTCTTATTACCCTATTACATTATTCACTTATGCTAATATGGTTAAGTTTTTAGATAAAGCAAAAATAAGAGTAATCTCAGGACATGGCGGAAACGGAATGGTTGCTTGGCGCAGAGAAAAGTATGTAGATAAAGGCGGACCTGCCGGTGGCGACGGCGGACGTGGAGGCGATATATATTTTGTGGCTGATGAAAATATGTCTACTCTTTTAGACTTTAAGATTAAATCAGTTTACAAAGCAAAATCCGGTGAAAATGGCGGAATTAAAGGAATGCATGGTGCCGGAGCCAAAGATTTATTTATTAGAGTTCCTCTCGGTACTTTAGTTAAAGATACAAAAACAGGGAAGCTTATAGCAGATTTTACCGAAAACGAACAAAAAGTTCTGATAGCTAAAGGCGGAAGAGGCGGAAGGGGTAATGCCCGCTTTGCAACCGCACAAAAAAAAGCACCACAATTTTGTGAACCGGGTGAACCCGGGATTGAAAGAGTCTTAGAATTAGAACTTAAACTTATAGCAGATGTAGGCTTGTTAGGAATGCCAAATGCGGGTAAATCTACTTTTATAAGTGCCGTAAGTTCAGCTAAACCTAAAATAGCTGATTATCCTTTTACAACACTTGTTCCTAATCTAGGTGTTGTTCCTAAATCTGATGGAGGAAGTTATGTTATAGCTGATATTCCAGGACTTATAGAAGGTGCGTCTGAAGGTGTAGGACTTGGCCATGAATTTTTAAGACACGTAGAAAGGTGTCGTTTTTTAGTTCATATTGTGGATTTGACTGCTGAAAAACCCGTAGAAAATTATAAAATTATCAATAATGAACTAAAAAAACATTCTCAACATTTGGGTAATTTATATCAAATTCTGGTTTTAAATAAAATTGATTCCGTTCAGAAAGATGATTTAGATAAATACACAGAAGAATTTAAGCAATATTCTAATGACATTTATCCAATATCAGCGGTAACAAGAGAAGGTGTAAAAGAACTTCTACATTTTATAGACTCAAAAGTCGATGAGATACCAAAACCTGTATTTGATATTCAAATAGAGGAAGATTTAGGAGCGTATGATAACGATGACAGCGCTTTTGAAGTTAGTAAAATTGCAAAAGATGCATTTGTTATAGAAGGCGGGAAAATTAACCGTCTGGCAAAAGTTACAGATTCACGCAATACTGAGCAGGTTATAAGGCTTCAAAATATTTTAAAAGGAATGGGAGTATTTGATGAGCTAAAAAAATACGGGCTTAAAAACGGTGATGTTGTTATATTAGGCGGATTAGAACTTGCATATTATGATGATGAATTCTGGGGCGATGAAGCTAAAGGATAGGAGTAAATATTTTTATGCTTGATGCCATAGAAGAAGCAAAAAAGTGTAATATTGATGTGCCTATTGGTTGTGTAATAAAAAAAGACGACAGAATAGTCGCAATTGCACACAATCTTAGAGAAAAAAATAATGACATAACTGCTCATGCAGAAATTTTAGCTATAAAAAAAGCTCAAAAAGAATTAAATACGTCAAGACTAAACGGGTGTGAGATGTATGTAACACTTGAACCTTGCCCGATGTGTGCTTGGGCGATTATACAATCAGGTATTAAGTCTTTATACTTTGGTTCATATAATAAACAATACGGAGCTATGGGTTCCGTTCTTGATTTACCAAAACTTGCAAACTCTAAAATAAATGTATTCGGAGGAATCGAAGAAGAAATCTGTGATAAAATATTAGAAGAATTTTGGAAAAAAATTAGAAGAAAATGATTACTAAAACAGAGTTAGATAATTTAGCTGAAAAATATGAAAATACTGATTTTATAAAAAATGATCCAGTGCAGTTCATTCATAGATATAAGAATAAACAAGATATTGAAATTGCAGGATTTATTTCATCACTATTTGCCTACGGAAACAGAAAAATGTTTATTAATAAATTAGATGATTTATTCAGTCGTATGGACAATGATGTCGCTAATTATGTTAAAAATGGCGATTTTGCAAACTTAAAAGGATTTGAATATAGGTTTTCAAAAGATTATGACATAATTCCTATGTTTAATATTTTAAACTCTTTATATAACAATTCAAATGGGTTAGAAGAACTTTTCAAATATTCATTTAAAACAGATAGAGGAAATAAGTATGACGAGTTTCTCGATAAAGTAGTTGATTATTTCTATGCAAGAGCACCCAGAAAAGCCGGACAAGGTTTTTATCATTTAATACCTAACCCTAAAAAAGGTGGCGCAATGAAGCGTATGAACATGTTTGTCAGATGGATGGTTCGTAAAACATCAGTTGATAAAGGAATTTGGACATTTATGCGTCCTAAGGATTTATATATACCACTTGATGTACACGTAGCTCGACAATCAAGAGATATGGGGTTATTAGTGCGTAAAAGTAATGATTATCAGGCAGTTAGAGAACTTACATTTAAACTAAAAGAGTTTTGTCCTCAGGATCCTGTAAAATATGATTTCGCAATGTTTGCTTTTGGTGTAGAATTAAATAAAAATAAAAAATAAAAGGAGTTCTCATGGAATTTGCTTCAAAAAAATATATTTTCTTGTTAATTTTGGTATGCAGCGTTTTTGCAATATTTATTATAAAAGCTTTCGATTATTTACCTGATAAATCTGTTGAAAGCAATAATAACAATATAAATGTTAATAATCAATATCAAAGTCCTATTACTGCTGAAAATCAAAATTATCAACAACCTCAGAATCAGAATTATGATCCTGAACGTCATAAATCAGGACACGTTGATTTTATGCCGAAACCTGCCCAAGAACAGAATTCAAAAAATGATTATGAAGAGATAAAAGCACCAAAAGGAACTTATGAGGATGATATTAATGTAATTAATAATAATAGCAGTAATACTACATACTCACCTGATGATTTAGCTGTAAAATCTTTAGTTAATGCAATAAAATTAAAAAATATGTCTGATTATTCAAACGCACTAAATGAATTGCAAAAAGTCAGTGAATATACAAATGATAGTGAACTGCTTGCATTAAGTTATGAAAAAACGGCTGAGATATATGCTATTCAAAGACGATTTGGAACGGCTTTGTCTTTTGCAGGTAAAGCCTATAATACAGCACCTAATTCATATAGAGAGATGTTGATTGCTCGTATTTATTATCAATCAGGTGATACACAAACAGCAATAACAAGATTAAATAACTTATTAACAAAAGGATTTAAAGATTAATATTAAGGATAAATTTATGGAACAAGAAATACTGGATGTATCAAAAATTAAAAAATTATTATTTTTAGGACCAAATGGCTCATATAGTGATTTTGCAAAAAATAATTTTATTGATGCATTTAATTTAAATTGTGTATCTACAAATCTAAAGTCAATATCATCAATTATAAAAGCTTTAAAAGAAGCAAATTCGCAAGATATTGTTGCGGTAATTCCTATAGAAAATTCTATTGACGGAATTGTTCGTGAAACATTAGACAATCTTTCATCATTAAAAAAAGAAGGAATTAAGATAGTAGCTGAAACTACTCTTGATGTTAAACACGCACTTATTGGTTTTGGTAAAAAACGTGATATTAAAATTATACGCTCTCACACACAAGCCTTAGCTCAGTGTAAACAGTATATTTTGAATAATTTTGCTGATAATTTAATTGAAGAAGCGACTCTATCAACTTCTTCTGCAATAAAATCACTTGATAAAAATGATACTAAAGTTGCTGCGATAGGTAGCGTTGAGTGCGCAAAAATGTATGGAATTCCAGTTATTGAGCAAAATATTAATGATGAACCAAATAACAAAACACGCTTCATTTTATTAGGGAAATTTATGTCTCCACAGACAGGAAAAGACAGAACAAGCATTACTTTTTCCACTGAAAATAAAGCAGGTGCATTAAGTAAAATTCTTAATATACTTGATACATATAGTATTAATATGTCATACATAGATTCACGTCCTTCTAAAAAAGAGTTAGGCGAATACCTTTTTTATATTGATTTTGAAGGACATATAAATGATGAAAAAATTCAAATGGCTTTTGCAGATATAAAACCCTTAGTAAAAATGTTCTATGTGATTGGTTCATATAGTGAAGTATAAGTACAATTATGCTTCAAGTAAGGGTTTATCGAGTGAACGAATTGTAACATCTATTTCATTAGGAAAGACACTTTTTAAGTGATTAGTTAAGTCATTAGTAGAACTTACCCAAAATATAGGGGAAGTAAGTATTCTTGAACTATAACCGTTCACAGGCGGAAGCTTAAACATAACAGGATCATCTCCGTGGTGTGAAGCTAGTATATTTTTTATTCCGCATAATTCTTCGTACTTAATTTCATTTTTTAAAGTTAGAGTTACTATATTAGCATTATCTACTGACTTAACAGAATCAATAAGAACGGAAACAGAATTTTCGCCCCTATGCTGAACTTTCCCTGTTATTATAACTTTTTCATCCTGCACTAATATATCACCAAATTCCTGTAATTTCTTATGGAAGCAAACACATTCAGCTTTACCTGTCAAATCTTCAATTGTTACAAATCTTAAGAACTTAGACGGGTCTTTTTTTGTCGGAATTTGTCTGATAGCAGTAATCAAACCGCAGATAGTAACTACTGCTTCTTCACTTAGGGTTTCAAGCTCAGATATATTATGCGTTTTTAAAAATTGTATTTTATCCCTTATTGAAAACAGTGGATGTGATGTTACGTAAAACCCTAAAAATTCTTTTTCAAACATTTGAATTTCTTTATCTGAATATTCTTCATTGCTGCCTTGTAGTTGGTATTGCGTACTAGAAAAATCTTCATCCCCTAATGATGCAAAAAGACTAACTTGCCCCATTGCTCTATCTTTAGCCTCTTTAGAAGTTACATCGAGAATATATTCCATATTTTCAAAGAGTTGTTTACGACTTTTTTCAATATTAGAAAAAGC
>CACYKP010000019.1 GCA_902775025.1 uncultured bacterium
TGATACTGAAGTAACAGGGAAAATAAAAGAGGGCTCGAAAATCAATAATAAAAACGCACTCAGTGATTCTGAGATGGCGAACTTTGAAAGAAATGTAAAAATTTCACAACAAGTTGATGCTTTTATGGCAAAAGTTACGGTGCCAAATGTAATAAAAAATATTGGAAAAGATTCTGAGTGGATAAGTGAAGTTAAAGACGGAATCCTAGAAAAAGCATTCAATTATGTTACCAAAAATAACTGTGAACTGACAGAAGATAATATTCAGCTGTTTTATGAACAAACTTATAGAAAATCAACTGCTTCTTTTTACGCTAATAACATAAAAGACAATATTGCTAAAGACTTGAACTTATTAGATGAAAACGGAAAACCTATATATAAATCAGGTTCAGATGAAATATTGACAAAATTAATAAATAATTATGTTAACAGTTTGGAGGGAGATACAACTACAAGCATAGAAGATATTATTAGTGCTGTAGACAAACTTATCGAAGCTTATAAAGATACTGCTATAACAAACTCCAAGACTGATGAACTTAAAAATCATGGCTACAATCCTACAGGCCCGCTTAATGATTTACAAACAACAGTTTTAACAAAAGACATTACGAAAATCATAACTGACTATGTAAAAACTAACTATAGTGATTTATACACAGGCGATAAATATATTGCGGCTGCTGATGCTACAATTGCGCAATATGTAGAAGAATATTTAAGCGAACGTAATGCATCAGAATTTAATACATTGAAGAATTTTGATATTAGCAAAATAGATACAGAAAAACTTATTACTGATATAAAAAATGCACAAGCAGGAACAAGAGCAGCTGATGATGCAGCATCAAAAGCCGCAAACCAAAAATTATTCGGTGCACTTGCAAATAGTATAAATGATATTTCCGGTAACGAGCAGATAATGAATAAAATCTACAATAATACAACTAGGATACATACAGAATTCGGTATGAACGCTAATGGAGAAATTGTATTTGAACAACAAGAAACATCAGATGTATATGATAAATTAGTTTCAAATGTATTATATGAACTTCAACAAAAATGCCCTGAAGAATACGAAAAACTGGGCAAAGATAAAATCAAAAAATTAATACAATCAGCATGGATAACAACATATAATACTTGGAACTCAAATTCTAGTTGGGCTACAAAAACATTTGTTGGAGAAGTATTTGAAAACCTTAAAAAGATATTATCAGCGGTAGTAGAAAAACCTGAATATCTAAGTATATATACAGATAGAACAGCTTATGCAAACAGTAATTTAACTACAGGGTTGGAATACTATGGCACAAAAACAACAGATGGTAGAGATTCTCAATGGTGGTACAGTCATAGCGGAGATTATGCAAATGTTTCAAGTGATGGGCTTCCTAATTGGAATGATACTAAAGATGCAGGAGAATATCAAAAGACAATGAACGCTCTGCTTGAAAGAATTAAAAATGCAGAACCATATAAGAGCCTTAATAACAATGAATTAATAGAAAAAATATTTAGAGAAGCACAAAATGCTGCATTAAAAACATGTAGCGGCAATATTAATGATTGTCCGTACGGAACAACAAATGATGTTGACGGAGATATTGCAGATATAAGCAGATCGCCTATAGCAACCCCAAATCAAGATTGGTCAGGACTGAGCAGAGAAGACGATGACTGGATTATTTCACCAAAGGCACTCGTAGAATTAACTTTATACTATTTTGATAAACTTTTATATAAAGAATTGTTATCGTAAAATACATAGAAATGGTGTGCATAATGCACACCATTTTTTATATTCTTATTTAGCCATGTAAACCTATATTTTTTCAAAATCTGCAGCACCGTGCTTACACCACGGGCAGATAAAATCTGACGGAAGTTCTTCGCCTTCATATACATATCCGCATATCTTGCAGCGCCAGCCTGATTTTTTTGTTTCTTGCGGTTTTGGCTTAATATTTTTTTGATAATAATCGTAAGTAACAGTCGGAGCATCCGATAATGTTTCTGCACCAACCAACTGTGCTATAAACAATGTATGTGAACCTAAATCAATTTCTTGCTTTACATAAGCTGACATATATGCATTTGTGTCTTTTGTAATATAGTAAAGACCGTTTGGTGAACGCTTCACATCAGTATAATTTTCAAATTTATTAACACTTGCACCTGATTGGAATCCAAAGTGTTTAAATACATCAAATTTTACATTTTCTGATAGTACTGATACATTAAACTTCTTGTTAGTTTGTATCATTTTATTTGTATAATTCAATTTGTTTACAGCGATACCTATTTGACAAGGATTGGACGTAACTTGCATTACAGTATTTATAATACAACCGTTATCTTTAATACCATCGTTTGCAGTAAGAACATACAATCCGTATCCTATTTTAAATAAAGCTTTTGTATCCATAATAAACACTCCTTTTATGATTTTAGAGTAACATTTATTTGATTGAAAGTAAATAACAATGACAAGACTTGAAAGTTAGTCATAGCATGTCATTGCAACGATAAGACTTGCCTGTTTAAACAATACCAACATATTTGAACTTCTTTTCCTCTCCGGTTGGAGAGGTCGCAGCCGTAGGAACGTTAGTAACGTACGGATGCGTGTGAGGTTCAATATAAAATAAAATCCGGCTAACAAATAACTATTTTTATTTAATTAAAAATTATTTCATACAGTAGTGTTAGCGTCAGCGAAGGAACTCTTTGTGTAGAAGATTTTTATAGAGATTCTTCGGGCTAAATTGCTATTCCCCTCAGAACGACGTGTTTGCTTGGCTTTCATCGTGCCGTCTTCCGAACGTTAGCGAAGGATCTTTTTTAGTGCAGAAGATTTTTATAGAGATTCTTCGGGCTAAATTGCTATTTCCCTCAGAACGACGTATTTGCTTGGCTTTCATCGTGCCGTCTTCCTGAGCGTTAGCGAAGGATCTTTTTTAGTGCAGAAGATTTTTATAGAGATTCTTCGGGCTAAATTGCTATTTCCCTCAGAACGACGTGTTTGCTTGGCTTTCATCGTGCCGTCTTCCTGAGCGTTAGCGAAGGAACTCTTTTTTAGTGCAGAAGATTTTATAGAGATTCTTCGGGCTAAATTGTTATTCCCTCAGAACGACGGCAAATTGCAAGTCAGGCAAGCTCACCATCCTAAGCTTTCATCGTGCCGTCTTCCTGAGCGTTAGCGAAGGATCTAAAGATTATGATATATTGAGCATACTTATTAAAGTTTACATTAATTATTAAAAAATTAAATGTTTGTTGACATTGAAAATGCTTTATAATACATTATACTTAAGCCGAAGTATAGTGCTATGGTATGCCTTGCTCGGATTTTGTTAATGTCGGATTAGTAAATCCGACCTACAGAAAGGAGATAAAAATGCCAAAATTAAAAACACACCGTGCGGCAGCTAAAAGATACAAAGTTACCGGCACAGGTAAAATTACAAGAAGACATGCAGGTATCGGACACCTTCTTCAACACAAATCTGAAGGAAGAAAACGTAAAATCTTTGGAGATATTGCGGTTTCTGAAACTCATGTAGATTTAGTTTCAAAAGAGTTACCTTACAAGAAGTATGCAAGATAGGAGTGTTGAAAGATGAGAATTAGACGTGGAAATGTATGTCGTAACAGACACAAAAAAATATTAAAGCTCGCTAAAGGATTTAAGGGCGCAAGAAGCAGAATATTTAAGGTAGCTAATATCGCTGTTATGAAAGCTCTTAAATACGCTTACAGAGACAGACGTGCTACAAAACGTAACATGAGAAGACTTTGGATTGTCAGAATTAACGCTGCAGTAAGAGAACAAGGTATGAGCTATTCAAGATTTGTTAATGCTTGCAAAAAAGCTAATATCATTGTTAACAGAAAAATGCTTGCAGACCTTGCAGTAAACGATAAAGAAGCTTTTGCTCTTGTTGTTGAAGCAGCTAAAGCAGCTTTATAATTTGATATTGTCAAATGTTAAAAGAAAACCGCTTAAAAAAGCGGTTTTTTTATTTTATATATAAAGAGAGAAAGAGAGAAATCTTTTTTACATGTCATAAACAAAGTTTTGACCGGCTTCATTTGTTGAAGCCTCTTTTGCAAGTGCCATGTTTGTATAAAACATCTGTTTTGCATCAGCTTGAATTGCATTCGTAAACATATTTTCTGTATAATATATTTCATTTTCTTCAAGCCATTGTAAAAACGGATCAATTGCTCCCATTAATGTATTTACTGCAACATCTTGAAATTCTTGCAATACGCGTTCTGGAACCATTATATCTTTAATCTTTTCAGAAAGTGTTAATGATAAAAAGCTGCCTTGTGCGTCAATTGCTTTTTGAGCATTTTGAAGTTCTCTTTGCTCCATAGCAGCTTTACCGTTTTCGCCTGATGTATATTTGCGATTAACGTAATCATTTTGTGCATTTAATACATTCTTTAAATTGAACGCTTCTGCCATTTGTTTGATCCCTTTGCTTTGTACTATATATATCGGCATTTTTTTGAAAAACTTTAGGGTTTTAGAGAAAATCGTTACAAAAATTTACAAATAGATATTAATTATACCTCACCCATTTTTCTAATACTCATGCAAAGCCTTCGTATTGAAAAATTACCCTCTCCAATTGGAGAGGGTACAGACATAGGAACGTGACTAGGCATCTTTGATGCCGTCGCACATCGGCTGCATCTATCTCCTTTAGTGTTCAACCAACTAAAATACATTTACCCCCAAAGAAAAAGCCTCTTTTTTTAAGAGAGGCAGAGGGAATTTTAAGTTAATAGGTATACACATTTTCTACACACTAATTGTTTTTAGAGTTTATTTTTTTTATCGGTGAATTGATTAAATTATCAACCTAGCCCGAACTTAGGTACAAAGTTCTGAACTTGCTCTTTTAACAGATTCTCACAAGATTCTTTCATAGCTCGTTTTTGTTTTAATCTGGTTTCAATACTGTTAAGTTCAAGTTCGATTTCCTTTTCAATTTCTGACATTGCATCAATCTCTTGTTGTTTCAATGCCTTCATTGATTGTTCTTTAAACTGAGCAAAGGCACTCATTTCATACTGCTGCTGCATCATAGGATTCATCAAATACGGAACCATTCCGCTTGCTTTCATCATCTGCAATTGCTGCATTGCATTCATTGAACTTGCCTGATCAGAAAACTGCGCAAACATTGTTGCTCTAGGTAAAAGTTCAGCAGACAAACCCGACACGTCATGCATTCTCATATATGCTGAACCGCCTAATTTACCCGCATACTTTTGGTAGTGCGTCAATCTTGTTCGCATTTGCATTGCTTGACGTTCTAATTCATGTATTTCACGTGTTAAACTCTGGACTTGCCAGTACGCCATGAACATAATAAACCTACCTAACTTTTATCTAACCTTTTGTAACCTTACATGTATATAAAGTATTTTTGTTTTAAGAAATTGCTATTTTTTGTAATATTTGTAAAGATATGTTAAGATATTTTTTGAAAATACGAAAAATGAGGATAAACAAATGATTAAAGATAGTATTAAAAGAGCAGAAACTTATTACAATATTTCGGAGAATTTAAAAAAAGGGTTCGAATGGATTAAAAACAATGATTTAAAAAATATGCCTGACGGCAAATATCAATTAGACGATGTAAATTATGCTAATATACAAACGTACGATACAAAAGATAATGCACCTTATGAAGCGCATAGAGATTATATTGATATTCAATATATGATTAGCGGAGAAGAATTATCAGGAGTTGTAGACTATACAAATTGCTCAACAAAAGAAAAATACGATAAAGAAAAAGATATTGAATTTTTGAACTGTAATACACCAGAAGAATTCCATAAAATTAAAGAGCCGCACGATGCACACAAACCTGCTATAAAAGTTGATATGAACAAAAAAGTAAAAAAAGTTATTGTAAAAATAAGCGTATAAAAACAGATAATAAAATGGTGGCGGTAAGCAGATATCTGCTTACCGCCACCATTTGGTATCACGAGGAGGAGTTTTTATTATGCTGCAAATATATTTTTTGAATTATAATCAATTACTAAATCAACTAATTCTCCTTGATATTTAGTATTGCTATCAGGTAAAGCCTGCCATAATTCACCTAAAATATACTCTTTTTTTCTTTTGTCTTTAGCGTGTGCTTTTAAATAATTCAAAGTTTCACTTAATGATTTGTTCAATGTAACTTGAGTTGATGCTTTCAATACTGTAGAACCTAATGAATCCTCAACAAACTCATACCTAACTTGCTGAGCTGTTTTTTCAGCAGATTTAGAGTCGAGACCTTTTTTCTGCAATATATCTTTTGCAGCATTTTTTAAGAATTCTCGATTTTCAAAACCCATTGAGGTTGATACATTGATACCCATTTTTGTAATCCCTTTATTTAGTTTTCCCTAAATGCCTTTTTTGCTATTTAATTTTCTTTGCTTCTTGTTTCCCTTTTGTACTATATATATCGGCACAAATCTTAAAAACTTTAGGATTTTTTAGTAAATTTATAAATATTGTTACATTAAATAATAGTTGGGAGGAAATAATGTCAGTTGTTTTAGAACAAAAACAGGGGTTGATAGCAGGTGATGGATTGTTACCTGTAAAAATGGCACAGTATGCAAAAGAGAATGGTTTTGATGTTGTTGCAATATCATTATCCGGAGATAATTATAAACAGTTAAAAAAATACTGTTCTAAGGTTTATTCATTCTGCCCCGGAGAAGCATTAAAAATTGAAAAAGTGCTTAAGGAGGAAGGAATTAAACAATTGACATTCTTAGGTAAAGTTAGTAAAACTGTTATTCTAAAACGATAAAAAAAGCAGTAAGGCTTAATGATGATAAAGTTATGCTTATGCTTATCGAAGAACTGGAAGCAATCGGAATAACAATATTAGACCAGACATTGTTTATTAAAAATCTTATGATTCCTTCCGGTGTGTTAGGAAAAGTTCAACCTACACAGGAACAAGTTGATGACGTAAATTATGGGTATTGGCTAGCCAAAGAAACAGGTAAACTTGATATCGGCCAATCCGTTGTTATAAAAGACAAAATGATTATGGCTGTAGAAGCAATTGAAGGCACTGATAACTGTATAAAAAGAGGATGCAAAATTGCAAAGAAAAATTCAAGAATTATAAAAGTTGCAAAGCCATCTCAGGATAAAAGATTTGACATACCTGCAATTGGGCTGAAAACACTAAAAACAATGAAAAAATACAAAGCTGATTTAATAGCTGTTGAAGCAGGGGAAACTATTATCGTTGATAAAGAAGATGTTATTAAATTTGCTGACAGGCATGGTATTGTCGTAATGGCTGTGTAAAATATTTATTTCCATCGCCCCTTTGGAGAGAGGGGTAAAATTTCTTAATGAGTGTTTACGAATTTAGAGATTTAGGGTGAGGGGTTAATGAAAAAAGTTTTTATTATTACAGGTGAATACTCAGGTGATATTCACGGCGGAAAAGTTGCAGAACTTTTAAAAGAAAAGATATCAGATATCCAAATAGAAGGTATTGGCGGAGAAAATCTTAAAAATACAGGTGTAAAGTTGTTTTGCGATCATTCTAAAATGGCAGGTTTTGGACTAAGTATTAAAATGATTATTGACCATCTAAGCCTTGAAAAAAGAGTTTGCAATTATATTCTTAACGAATACAAACCGGACTTGGTTTTGTGCATAGACTACGGGACATTTAATTTAAGAGTAGCAAAAAGACTTAAAGGACATGGAATAAAAGTATTTCATTATATTCCGCCTCAAGTTTGGGCAAGCAGAAAATGGCGTATTAAAGGCATAAAAAAATACGTTGATAAAGTATTATGTATTTTTCCATTTGAAGAAGAAATGTACAAAAAATATGGGATAGATGTTCATTACTGCGGACACCCGCTAATTAAGCAGTTGCCTCAAAAAGCTGACAGAGAGGAATTTTTTACAAGACACGGACTTGATATAAATAGACCATTAGTCTCAATATTTCCCGGTTCAAGACCTTTAGAGCTTAAATATCTTGCAAATACATTAATTGGCGGTGCAAAAATGTTACAAAAAAAACATCCTGAACTTCAGTTTTGTATATCACATGCACCAAGTTTAAGCGATAACATATTTGATAAATATGTTAAAGATACTGATTTTAAAGTTATTAGAGGTGAAAATCAGGCTCTGTTAAGTGTTTCGGATTCCCTTATACTTGCATCAGGAACGGTAGCTTTGGAAGCATCTTTGTATCAAGTACCAATGATTATAGGGTATGGCGGACCTTGGATAATTTATTTGGCTTATTTATTGTTTAGGTGCATAAAGAAAGTATCTCTGCCAAATATTGTAACGGGTGAAGACATTGTTCCGGAACTTATTCAGACAAAATTTACAAAAGAAAATATTTGCTATGAAACAGAAAAACTTTTGTATGATAAGAAATATAGAGAAGAAACAATTGAAAAGCTGGGACATGTAAGAACGAAGTTGTCTGATAAATACTCAGCAGAAGAAGTTGCAAATTGCATTACTGAAGAATTACAACAACAATAATAATTTTATAGACCTATTTTTAATAAAGAGAAACCCCGAGAATTTTCTCGGGGATTTGAATTTTCTACAACCTTATCTAACCTTACATATATATAAAGTATTTTGTGAGTTAAAAATTGCCTTTTACTAAATTATTTATTACAAAATCTTAAAAATGTTTCATTATTTCTTTTTTTGCGCAGTCAAACATTGAATTAACTAGCTCAGAATTAGCATAAATATTCATACCGGCACTTTCTAAAGCCTGTCTCATTCTTGTTTCCCAAATTGAATACAATTCTTCTATAGGCATATTAAGTGTTTTTCCTATCAAATGCATTTCTTTAAAATCAATAGGTAACGGAAGAGCTCCCCTCAATATATCAACCATATCGAGTCGTTTTTTTCTCGGAAAGGATTTTAAAAAAGAAACAACCGACATCCTGTTTTCTTTTAAATAATTTTTTATTGTTTCAATACTTTCATCGATCAATATAGGTTCTTGAGGTATTTTATATTCTTGAAATTCTTCAGGCTCAATTTCCATAACAGTAGCAATACGCTCTATAGTAGTACCTCTGGTTGAGAAAGAAACTGTTTCATCAATAAGATTATAAACATAAGATAAAGTAACACCTATCATTTCTGCAAAATCACGCTTATGCAGAGCATTTTTGTCTAAAAAATCAGCAACTTTTTCTGAACTTTTTTGGGGTATTATTTGTTTAGTTTTCATTTTTTTTCCTCTCTTTTTAATTAGGATTTGTACAATTCTAAAATAATAGATTGATATAATTTTCATAACCCCATATTTTCTGTCCGACAGATTAATTAGTGAATAAAGTAAAATCAGAATTATGATATAATTATCTTATGAAGATTAAGAGATTAGGGCTTAAAAATTACAGAAATTGCGAAAATACTGAGTTAGATTTTCCTACAAAAAAAACTCTTGTTATCGGCAAGAATGCTCAAGGTAAAACAAATATTTTGGAAAGTATTTATTTTCTATCAGACCTAAAAAGCCCAAGAACTTCTACTATTTCAGATTTAATTCAGTTCAACAAGCAACAATTTGAGATTAGTGCAGAGGTAAACAAAAATGATACTGATATTGAACTTGATTACTTATACACTCAGGAAAAAAAGCGTGAATTAAAAATTAACAAAGTTAAAACCTCGCCAAAAGACTTTAAGCTTGTGGTAAAAACAGTACTTTTTTCAACAAAAGATTTGCTTCTTTTAAGAGGAACTCCGGAAGACAGAAGGAATTGGCTTGATAGAGCCATATCTCAAATTTACCCTGCTTATGATGAAAGACTTTCAAAGTATGACAAAATAAGAATACAAAAGAATAACCTTTTAAAACAGGAGGTTATAGACGAAGCTCTATATGATATTTATAATGAACAACTCGTTATCACGGGAGCAAATATAATATTCCTTCGTAAAAAATTTTTAAAAGAGATAGAAAAAATTGCAGCTGAAAAACATCACACAATAAGCGAAACAGAAGAATTTTCGCTTAATTACACTTGCCCAAAAGATGAAGTTGAAGAAATATCAGAATACTTAAAACAGGAGTTATACGAACGCAGAAAGGAAGAATTTGCACGCAGACAGTCTTGCGTCGGACCGCATAGAGATGATATTGAGTTTAAGATTAACGGAGCCGATGCAACAAAATTTGCTTCCCAAGGACAGCAGAGAACACTAGTTCTGTCGCTTAAGCTGTCCGAATTAGAGATTATAAAGGAAAAAACAGGGTACTATCCGATTTTGCTTTTAGATGATGTTCTTGCTGAGCTTGATGATATTAGGCAAAATTATCTTTTAAAATCAATAGATGAAAATACTCAAACAATAATAACCTCCGTTGATACATTATTGTTTGAACAAGATTTTCTAAAGGATGTTACAATATATAATATAGAAAATGGGAATATAAAAGATTAGAGGTAATAAATGATATTAGTTACTGGCGGAGCAGGGTACATAGGAAGCCATTTGGTTATGGCATTGTTGGAAAAAGGTGAAAACGTTATTGTTTTTGACAGTTTAGAACTTGGACATATCGAAACAATAGAAACGCTAAAACAATACGGAACTCTTAAATTCATAAAAGGAAATCTTAAAAACCTTGATGATATTAGAGGTGTGTTTATGTCAAATAAAGACATTGACTCTGTTGTCCACTTTGCAGCGTATTCACAGGTTGCAGAAAGTGTAAAAAATCCGCAAAAGTATTATTACAATAATGTTTATGGAACATTAAATCTACTTAATGCAATGCTTGAATTTGGAGTTAAAAAGATTGTATTTTCTTCTACTGCCGCAACTTATGGTGAACCGGTTTATACACCAATTGATGAGAAGCACCCGCAAAATCCGATAAATCCTTATGGCAATTCTAAACTAATGATAGAACGCATTATGGACGACTATGACAGAGCTTACGGACTAAAATCAGTAAGACTCAGATATTTTAACGTAGCAGGAGCAGATTCAAAATCAAGAATAGGCGAATGGCACGAGCCTGAAACACACCTTATTCCAAACGTATTAAAAGCTACGAAAGACAAATCGTTTAAGATGTTTGGGACAGATTATGATACAGTTGACGGAACTTGCGTAAGAGATTATATAAATGTGGAAGATTTAGCTAAGGCTCATATTTTAGCTTTGGAATACTTGAAAAATGGCAGTGAAACAAACTATTTTAATCTTGGTACAAAAACCGGCAATAGTGTAAAGGAAGTTTTTGCAGTCTGCGAAGAAGTAAAAGGTTCTAAAATTCCTTTAGAGATTTGCCCCAGACGAGAAGGAGATCCTGCAACACTAGTTGCAGATAATTCTAAAGCAAAAGAGGAACTGAATTGGACTCCTGTTAACGATTTAAAATATAGTGTTAAAACAGCTTTTGAGTGGGAAAAGGTTTTAAATAAATAGATAGAGGATAATTATGCATATCGAAAAAATTAACAACACAAATTTTATGGCAGGAGAAGTCAATTTACGAAGGCTTAATCCTGATAATATAATTAACTACGATAAAATAAAAAAACTGGCTGAAGATACAAAACTTGATTTTTACATACAAAAAAATCAAGAATCAAAGTACCTTCCTTGCGAAAATTCATTTATTGTTACAGTAAAAAAAGAGGAAAATAAATTTCCAACGCCAAGGTATGGCATGGGCTGCGCAATCGTAAGTAAAACTGCTACAAAAGAAAAGTTATCTGAAAAAATATATAATGCCATAACAGATGCCATGAAGAGACTTAATAATAAAATACTTAATAAAACAGGAAAAGAAGCAGATTTTATAAAATTTATTTAAAAAAAAAACGGTTTGAAAAATTTTTTCAAACCGTTTTTTATCTATATTACTATCCCTCTTGTTTTTTCAAAGTTGGGAATGCAATTACATCACGGATTGTAGGTGAGTTTGTAAGAAGCATTACAAGTCTATCAATACCCATACCCATACCGCCTGTAGGTGCAAGACCGTATTCAAGAGCATTGATGTAATCTTCATCAATAGACATAGCTTCTTCATCACCGTTAGCCTTTGCTAACGCCTGTGCTTCAAATCTATGTCTTTGGTCAATCGGGTCTGTTAATTCAGAGAAAGCATTAGCAATTTCCCACCCGTTAACGCGAGTTTCAAATCTTTCTGTTAATCTGTCATTATCTCTGTGAACTTTTGCAAGCGGTGAAATCTCACGAGGATAATCAATAATATGAACGGGTTGAATAAGGCTTGGTTCAACTTTTTCTTCAAAAACAGCTTCAACGATTTGTCCCCAATTCATTTGTTCATCAACTTCAACGTGCAATTCTTTTGCTTTATCATAAGCTTCTTTTGCGGTATAGAATTCACCGAAGTCAATTCCTGTTTTTTCTTTAATTCCGCCTAACATAGTCTTTCTATCCCACGGAGGAGTTAAATCAATTAAGTTATCACCGTATTGAACCTTAGTTGTTCCCAACACCTCTTGAGCCACATAGGCTACAAGGTTTTCAGTGAGTGTCATCATCTCATTATAATCAACAAATGATTGATAAAGCTCAATCATAGTAAACTCAGGATTATGACGAGTATCTATACCTTCATTTCTGAAACATCTTGATAATTCAAAAATCTTATCATTCAAACCGCCTACCATGAGTCTTTTTAAGTGCAACTCAGGAGCAATTCTTAATGTTAAATCCATATCAAGAGCGTTATGATGAGTAATAAACGGTCTTGCGTTCGCACCTGATGCCTGAGTATGAAGCATAGGAGTTTCAACTTCTATAAAACCTTGTTTGAATAAGTATTCACGAACTTTTTGTATAATTAAACTTCTTTTTCTTAAAGTATCACGAGTTGATTCATTTACGATTAGGTCCAAATATCTTTGACGATATTTAGTTTCTGTATCAGACATTGTGTGGTGGCTTTTAATCTGTTCTAACTTTTCTTCACTTATTTGTTTGTTAGGAAGCGGAAGAAGTGATTTAGAAAGCATTTTAAATTCTGTTGCTTTTATTGATAATTCACCTCTTGGTGTTCTTCTTATTGTTCCTGTAAACCCTAAAATGTCTCCTATATCGACAAGTTTAAGAGTTTTAACCATATCAGGGTCCATATTTTCTTTGTGTGAAAAGATTTGGATTTTTCCTGTTGTATCCATAAGGTCAATAAACATGCCGGTATTTCTTATCGCCATAACCCTTCCTGCGACAGAATATTTATCTTGAGTTTCTTCGCCTGCAGGTAAATCTTTGTACTTTTCTTGAAGCTCAGCAGCGTATGCATTTCTATCAAATACATAAGGATAAGGATTAATCCCTTTATCTGCAAGCTCAGTAAGCTTCTGTATTCTGGTTTGTCTAATCTGCTCTTTTGCAGAATTAATATGTTTAGCTTGTTCTTGTTCTGTCATTATTTTTTCCTCTTTTTAAAAATTTTCTCTATATTGGCATGGTAACATAAACATATTTATGTTACTATTTAAAATGTTATGAAGATTTTACCATTTACCAATAGTATAAAAGCAGATGTAGTATCGTCAGGAGCCAGAATAAAAAGAGCTTCTGTTTATGGTTATAAAGTCGCAACAAGAACTGCTCAAATATATAAGCAAAATGATGCAATGCGTATGTTAAATGTTGCACGATGTGTGAGTTCAAAAGTGATAAACGGAGCTACATTAAAAGAGTTACCGTATTTTGGAGGAGCAATCGGCTTAATCCTGCCGATTCCGTTTGCAAGTGTTATATTAATGGGAATCGGATTTTTGGCGCGTTTTATATCCGGTGGTGCCGATAACCTATACAAGCATCAAAATAAAGCTCATACAAATATTCCCATAGATTAAATAAAAGTATAAATTTATTTTATTAAATTTTTATATATATCTTTAGATGCAGTTGCGTCTTGTTTACGGATATAATTAACTCCCAGACGCTCTGCTATATGGCTGATAAATGGCGCCGCAGATACAATTATTATATTTGTCTTTTCATAAAAAGACATTCCTTTTGCCTGCTCAACCAGCCATTCTCCTGCCGTTTTAGGCATATAATCATCTTCCATTTGTAAATCTGTTATTATATAGTCATAAGGATTTAAAATATTCTCTAAAAGTAAATTATAAGCCTCTGTTCCTGAAGATGCAGTATGCAAAACAATGTTTTGACCCAAAATATCATTAACCATCACCGTATTAAACGTTATCCATGCCTGCTGATCATCAACTATTAAAACTTTTTTCATTTCCTTAAAACCTCTGCACCATCTAAGTATATAAATTCAGGTTCAAAATATTCACTACAATTCACTACAATTAAAACCCTTAAACACTTTCTTAAACTATTCGGGACATCCAGCTCATTATAACACATCATTGGTACTTCTTTCCATTTTAAGTTTATTCTGGCATATTTAGCGGGAAAATCTGCATTCAAATCTTTTGTTAATGTAAAAATAGCATGGGATATTGAATCTATTTCAATATTGTTTTTTTCGACAATTGCTTGCAATAACTTTATAGTAGCAGCCCCAATTGCTTCCGACGTATTATCTTCTACTGTAATTGCACCTCTTATACCTCTTGTTATCATACATTTTTCTCCTTATTATTCTCCTGTAAATAAAATAAACCTGCTAATGTTTGAGCGGTTAAAGCGTACCCGTCTTTTTCTTTCTCTCTTAGCCAAGAATAAATATCTTCTATATTAACTAAAACTCTGTCAACAATTACGCCTCCATCACTAATAGGTTCAGCAGAAAGCTTGTATTCTTTAATATAAGCAATAGCGATTGTAACCGTTTCACTTACACAACCGGGAGAACTTGCTGTTTTGCGAGTCTTAATATCAATTTTATCTGCAACTAATCCTGCTTCTTCTAATAATTCCGCTCTTATGGCCTCTTCTATACTTTCATTTTTACGTTCATCTCCAACCAACCCTGCGGGAACTGCTATCGAACGAATTGCAATTTGTTCAGCTTTTAAAGGCGGGCGCTCTTCTATAATAAACAAAACTTGTTTATTGTTTATTACAGGCACAATTACTACAACATCCTTAGCATTTGGTCTGTGAGCGTAAACCCAATCACTTCCGTTTCTGGATTTCGTACTTTTTAATTGAAGATATTTAGTATTACATAAAACTTTATTATCTGACAAGACATACTCCTTACTCACCATAATAAACATTTTCATTCACTGCGACCGGAAGCTTTATACAAAATTCTGTATATTCATTTTCTACACTGTCAACAGTTAAATTCCCGCCATGTGCTTTAGCTATTTGAAAAGATAAATATAATCCTAATCCTGTGCCAATTTTTCTGAATTTTTTTGCTGCAGAATAGTACTTATTAAAAATCTTATTAATATCGGATTGTGAAATTCCTTTTCCATAATCTTTAACTTTTATTGTTATATACTTCGGAATTTCACCAATTGTAATCTCTATAGGGGAGTTAGGTTTTCCGTATGATATAGCATTTTGAATTATATTTTTTACCACGCGTTTTAACTGGATTCTATCAGCATAAACTCTAATATCACGAGGCAAGTTAAATTGAAAATCATTTTTTGTTTTGTCTGCAATGGGGGTCATTTCTGCTATTATTTCTTCAATAAAGCTTTTAAGCATGATATTTTCTCTATACAGTCTAATTGTTTGACTCCTGAATTTATATGTTTCTAATACAATTTGAACCAAATCAAGCAATTCTCTGTTAGAAGATTGCATATTTTTTAATGCTATACCCTGTTTTTCTGTAACCTTACCAAAACTTCCGTTAAGGAATAATTCTAACATATTTGTTTCTGCAATAATAGGTACTTTTAAATCATGTGTTAATGTTGCTACGAAATCTTCTTTTAAATTTTCTAATTCTTTTTGGTCGGTTATATTTCGAATAACAATAACATATCTTTTTTTCTTATCATCCATTTTGAGTTCAATACTATTTGCGATAAAATTGGAGGCTTTATCATTTAAAATTGAAATTTCTGTTTCATTTAAATCAGAAAAATTTTTATTTTTAGGAATTGCAATATAATCAGTTAAAAAAGCACCCATTAATTTATTGCCGTTTATATTAAACCATTTACTTATTTGCGGAGTTGCTCTTAAAATCCGAAAATGTTCATCTATGATAACCAAGCCGTCTGAGAGAGAATTAATTACTGCTTCTAGTAGTTTATTTTGACGATGAAGTTCATTTTGATACTCATCTACCATTTTTTCTCTATCATAGAGAGTTTCTATCATTCGATTTAAGCTTTCTGCTAATGGTCCGGAATTCGGAAGCTCTGCTTTCCCGATTTTTTTTGTTAAGTCGCCATATCGTACGGAATTAATCGTTTTTGTAATAGTTCCTAAATAATCATTAACTTTTAGCCATTGTCTGCTTGTTTTTCTGGCAATAACAAATATAAATATCAATATTATAAGAACAAAAACATTCATAATATGAATAAATAATGTATTTTCTACTATAGCCGGACTAAAAAGCTCTGTATTCATGTAACTGCCTTCCATCAGAATTTTTAAAAACGTAACAATTTAATAAAAATTATGTTACTGATAAATTTTATGGTATAATTATAACAAATAAATAAGGTAAATTAAATGAAAAAGATTTTCGGAGTATTTTTGGGAGTACTATGTTGGATTAATGTCCTATCGTCCTATGCTGCCGAAAAATATGAAATTTTGCCGGATTTGCCTGAACCATTAGCAGCCGCACAAGCTTCTTCTGCTATAACAGACACGAATTCGGCTCCGCTAACATCTAATATGGTTCAAACCGTTGGTCAAGAACCAAGTATAATATCAGTAGTTTTTTCTTTGTTGTTTGTTATATTGCTTATTTATGCGACAGGGATTATATATACAAAACTTAATAAAGTAGGATTTAAAGCCTTAAAAAAACAAATCGGAGACAGTGACAGTTCAAGGGTATCTGTTATATCTACCACTCCGCTCGGCAGTAACAAAACTCTACATGTTGTCGAACTTGACGGAAAACGTATGCTGATTGGTGCATCTGCTAATTCTATTGATTTAATAAAAGATTTGGGAGCATATCCCCCTGCTGATATAGAAGAAGGTGAATTTTCCAAAATAGAAATACCGAATATTCGTATACCTAAAATTGAAATTCCCAAAATAGAATTTCCTAATATTGGTTTTACTAAAGCTTCTAAAAAAGTAAATTCTGAGGATGATAACTCTTATAAGAGTTCAGAAGAAAAAGGTATAAAAGAAGATGAGGACGGTTTTATTATATCCGATATTTATGAAGAAAGTCCGGATGGTATAATCGATAAATTATTCACTCAACCTCAACAAAAACAAGATAAAGATGATTCTGCAAATAATGTTTCTAATGAAAAAAATATTCATAAAATAGATCCTGATGATTATGCACTATACAAAAAATATTTGTAAAAAGCCTGTTAAGGAGGAGTTATCAGCATGACAAAAGCTATCGTAATTGGAAACAATATTATAGGGGACGGTCATCCTTGTTTTATTATTGCTGAAATAGGTATAAATCATAATGGTTCTGTCGGACTTGCAAAGAAAATGATTGACATAGCGGTTACAACCGGTTGTGATGCTGTTAAATTTCAAAAAAGAACTGTTGATATCGTTTATACACAGGAAGAACTTGCAAAGGAAAGAAAAAGTGTATTTGGAAATACTAACGGCGACTTAAAAAGAGGCTTAGAATTCGGAGAAAATGAATATAAAGAAATAGATTCTTATTGTAAAGAAAAAGGAATTATGTGGTTTGCATCATGCTGGGATGAGCAAGCTGTTGATTTTATAGATAAATTTAACCCTCCATGTTATAAGATAGCTTCTGCTTCACTTACTGATGATAATTTATTAAAATATACAAAGTCAAAAGGTAAGCCTATTTTGTTATCAACAGGTATGAGTACAATGGAACAAATCAGACACGCAGTTTCAATATTAGGTGAAGATAATTTAGTTATTATGCATTGCACATCTACATATCCATCTAATGCAGATGAGATGAATCTAAGAGTTATAGAAACTCTTAAGAATGAATTTAATTGCCCTATAGGATATTCAGGTCATGAAAGAGGAATCACACCTTCTGTCCTTGCGGTTGCAATTGGTGCTTCTGTTGTTGAAAGACATATTACAACAGATAGAACCAATTGGGGCTCTGATCAAGCAGCAAGTTTGGAAACAGCAGGTTTGTATCACATGGTTCGTGATATCAGACAAACACCTGTATTATTAGGCGACGGTGTAAAAGTCGTTTACCCGAGAGAATTGCCTATTATAGAAAAACTTAGAAGAGTAAAGGGGTAAATGGGTAAAGGGGTAAGTATAGTTAGTTATGGCAATTAAATTACCAAAAACTATAAAATTTGTAATAACCGATTTTGACGGAGTTTGTACAGATAATTGTGTTTATATAGACGTAAACGGCAATATGTCCAGAAAAGTCAATTTTAAAGATATAATGGGCTTCAGTCTTTTAAAAAAGAACGGTTATAAAGTCGGAATTATATCAGGAGAAAAGAATTCTGCCATAGAAAAAATTAAAGAAACTTTTAAGATAGATGAAGTTCACCAAGATATAAGAATAAAAATTGATGTAATAAAATCTATTATTGAAAAATACAATCTTTCAGAAGACGAATACTTGTATATAGGTGATGACGTTAATGACTATGATACACTTTGTTTTGTAAAACATAAAATTACTGTTCCTGATGCAGTCAAGAAAATAAAAAATATAGAGGGAATACAAGTAACTGATACAAGAGGAGGCGAAGGGGCTTTTAGGGAAGTCGTAGATTCAATTTTAAACTTGTGATATTCCTAATATCTATTAAAACTCTTCCAAATAGTCTGAATAATCCAGCAAATCAGCAAACTCTATTTGATTCGCATCAGATTCTATTTTTATAAGCCATTTATTTTCATAATTTTCATCATTTAAAAGTTTTGGATTTTCCGCAACTTCTTCGTTTAATGCAACAACTATTCCTGATATTGGCATGTAAAGCTCTTTAGCAGACATTGCTGATTCAATGGTTGCAAAAACTTCCCCCTTTGAAAATTTTGTATTTAGATCAGGAAGTTCAATAAATATAATATCTCCCAAATTACTTATTTCATAATCAGTAATACCAACCTCATAGTTACTTTCTTTTTCTAAAACGTATTCATGAGTCATTGTGCATAAAACATTTTCATCCATATTTTTATCCTTGAATCAGTAATAAATCAGTTCTGAATAATTATATTAATTTATACGGATATATTATGTCAAGAGGGAAGTTTTTATTGACAAATAAATTAAGCAATAATATTATATAATACTCAATACTTCTTCAAAATCTTCCAGCCTGCAATCTGATGTTAAAGAGATTCTTAGCCTTGAAGTACCTTCCGGAACAGTTGGCGGACGAATTGCAGGAATATAATATCCCATTGATTTCAGTTTTTCCGACACTTTTACGGTTTTTTCATTATCTCCGATTACAAGAGGGATGATATGGGTTTTTGAAGGAGTGTCCACACCTCTTAATCTCAATGATGCATGAACTGCTTTTACAAGATGCTCTAACTTTCTTTTTTGTAATTTTATATAATCCTTTTTTTCTGTTAATAACCAATTCGACCAAGCTATGTTTATTGGAGGAATTGAAGTAGAGAAAATAAAAGAACGAGCCTTATTAATTAAATATGATATTATCTGCCCATTTGAAACACAAAATGCGCCAAATGAACCAACTGCCTTACCCAGCGTTGCAGTAATTATATCAACGTCTTTACCGTAACTCTCTCCAGCAAGAGTATTTCCATAAGAACAAAAAGCGTGTGCTTCATCTATCATTAAAAGACAATTATATTTATTTTTTAGCTCTATAAGTTTATCAATATCCGCAACATCACCGTCCATGCTAAATACTGATTCTGAAATAATCAAAGCTCGTTTATATTCAGAACGTTTTTTCTTAAGCAAATTTTCCAAGTTATCATAATCCAGATGTTTGTATCGAAAAAAATTACCCCTCGATAATAGCATGCCATCAATTATACTGGCATGGTTAAGTTTATCTGAAAATACAACGTCTTCCTTTCCTATAAGAGCAGATACAACTCCCAAGTTTGCTTGATAACCTGTATTAAATATAAGTGCTTTTTCTTTACCGAAAATATCAGATAAAGTTTTTTCTAAATTGTTATATTCCGGAGAAGAACCGGTCAAAAGTCTTGCTGAAGCAGATGATAAAAAAGAATCATTCAGTTCTAAAAATTCTTTGCGCAAATCTTCCTTTGTGCTTATGCCCAAATAATCATTTGATGCAAAATTTATGTATTCAACTCCATCAACAACAATTTTGCCGTCTGATTTTGATTCAATGTTTGGAATTGTTCTATGCTGATTATTTTGTCTTAATCGTTCAAGTTCTTCAGCTATTCTATCCATTGACTATACCCCTCACCCTAACCCTCTCCCGCAAGGGGCGAGGGAAAAGTTTCAATATATATTTACTAACCTCGCAAATAAAGTAAAAATAATTCTTATTTTTTATTCAAAATTTCTTTTGCTTTTTCCAACTGGATATCTTTTTTATTTTCAATCATAAAATCAATATCATTACCAATCTCAATATCAGGTTTTATGCCAAGTTTATTAATATCAGTTCCGTTAGGTGTCAAATATCTTGCAATAGTAACATTTACCCCGGTACTGTTAGGAAGAGGAACAACTTTTTGAACAAGTCCTTTTCCAAAAGTTTTGTTACCGACAAGTGTTGCCTTATGTGCGTCTTTTAATGCTCCCGAAAGTATTTCACTGGCGCTCGCACTAACTCCGTTAACTAAAACAATAACAGGCTTATCTAACGCATCTCCTTCATCTTTTGCCCTGATTGTCTTTTTATACCCATTTCTATAAATAATATCAACTATTGTTCCTTGGTTTATAAACCGGTCTGCTATAAACACGGCATTATCTAATAACCCACCTGTATTACCTCTTAAGTCGATTATTAAAGAATCTGTATCCTTTGTATTGTTTAAAGCATCAATAAATTCATTTGGGGTTGAACCGCTCATAAAACTTGTTATTTTTATATATCCAATGTGATTATCCAGAACGGAACTTTTTACGGATTTTATTTTAATTTCTTTTCTTTTAATTATTTTATTAAATTTTTTCCCGCTACGAAGTATAGTTAACTCTACCATACTATTTTCAGGACCTCTTACGAGTGAAGCTACCTCAGATATATTCATACCGGAAATGTCTTTCCCGTCAACATGAGTAATAGTATCACCTTGCTTTAATCCGGCAAAATCAGCAGGAGTACCTTGCATTACATTAAAAATTTCCGTTTTCCCTGAATTAGAATAAATATTAACTCCTATTCCATATATTTTCGAAGTTATTGAAGTAGTCAATTCTTCAAAATCCTTTTTGGGCATAAATCTTGTATAGGGCTCATCAAGACTTGCTATCATGCTGTCTATAGCAACTTTCGCATCATCTTCAGTCTTAATTTTACCGTGATATCGGTTTTTCCATCTACTCCAATTTTGATGATTTAAGCTAGGCTCATAATATTCCTTGCTTATAACTCTCCATGTTCTGTCAAACAAGCGTTGAGCAGAAACTTCATCACTATTTACCAACTCTTGTTTTAGAAAATAAGAATTAGTCTTGGTAAATGTTGACATAAAGACATTGTTAAAAATTACCAAAATTAATACTGACAATATAAAAATTATTAGATGTTTTTTCTTCATAACTCAATTTAACATCAAGGAGTAAATATAAGCAATATGCTTTTTATGTTTTAGCATGCTTATTTGAACAGATTTAAAATTTGAATTTTTATTTATTTTCAAATCCGGGGGAAGTTAAAGGAAGATTTTTGTAGCCGTTATTTGCAAAAACGGTTTTCTTTATATACTTGTTTGTATAATTTCCCTTCTCTAATAATTGTTTTAAAATATTTTCTCTCGTTACTAAAGATGACTCTAAATTGTTTGACTCAGGATATTGCTTGAGTATTTCTGTCCAAACTTTAGCTTCCATAGTCCAAGCATAAGTTTCTTCACTCAAAGAATTATACTCGTCCTGATGTAAAGCTTCGTGTGCAAGTAATGCAGCCAGCGCCCCCGGAGGTGCATACTCGTGTTTTGGATTTATAAATATATACAGTTTTCCTCTCTTTTTCCACCCTATAGCATCAAATGTTGAATAAGCTTGATCAATTTCAGATAAATCCTTGAACTGAATTTTTACGGGATACTGGGTAATGTTATATCCCAGAATTGCCTTTCTGGAAAAATCACCGGAAGTACCTTTTAGCATATCAAGAGCAACATGGAAAATCTGTTCATTAGAAACTTTTTTGTACTCGGGTGAGATACTGTCTATATAGCTTTGAGTATATTTTGCAGGTAGTTTTACATTGCTTGGTACAGGTTCAAATCCTCTTGCCTGAACGGTAGAAAATGTAATTATATATGCTATTAAAAGAGAAAATACTTTTTTCATACATTATCCTCACTATTACTATATTATATAATTTCCATTTATTAAAAGTCAAAATACATTTACACGAAAACATTTAACCCTATATGTATCTTCCTCTTATTCCCCCAATATTTACCCCCAATATTTACCCCCACATATTTACCCCCCCTTGACTTTTTATTTTGTCCTTGATAACATCAATACATAATCGCAGACAGTTAGTATCCTGTTAGGATTTAAATCTACTTAAGAGCTAGCCTAGATTACAAGGGGTGCGATAGAACAGCCCAAAATCTTAAAAATATAAATAGCTTTAAGATGATGTAGATTTTGCGATTAAGAAAAAGGTTGCGAAATCTTTTTTGTATGAAAAAAGGTCGAACGGAATATAATCCGATAAATTATATAAATAGATAAATAAAGGAGCAAAAAATGTCAACAAAAGCTTTCAAAGACGATAAGATTAAACTTATCAAAGAAAAGATTGATAAAGCTCAAGTTGCTATTGTTACCGAATACAAAGGTCTAAGCGTTGAAGAAATTACCAAATTAAGAAGAGCTCTTCAAAAAGATGGCGGTGATTACATGGTTACTAAAAATACCCTTGCAAAAATCGCTATCAAAGGAACTCCATACGAAGTATTGGCAGATTCTTTAAAAGGACCAATCGCTTTGGCTTTTGGCTTCGAAGATCAGGTAGCACCTGCAAAAGCTTTATCTAAATTTATTAAAGACACTAAGAAAGGTGAAATCTTAGGAGCTGCTCTTGACGGTCAATTGTTAAGTGCAGAAGAAGCAAAAGCATTAGCAAATATTCCTTCAAGAGAAGAAATGTACGCAAAAATGCTTGGCTGTATCAATTCACCTGCTACCGGTATTGTTGGCGGTATCAACGGCGTTATGTCAGCTCTTGTCAGAGCTATCGCAGCTGTCAGAGATCAAAAATCTGCTTAAAATGCGCATAATGCAAATTAATATGTAACTAAACAAAAAAAATAAAAAGGAGAAAATCATGAGTGTAGAAGCTATTTTAGAATCAATTGAAAAATTAACTTTGTTAGAAGCTGCTGAATTAGTAAAAGCTATGGAAGAAAAATTCGGCGTATCTGCTGCTGCTCCTGTTGCTGTAGCTGCTGCTCCGGCTGCTGCAGGTGCTGCTCCTGCAGAAGAAGCTGCTTCTGAAGTAAACGTAATCTTAGCATCAGTTCCTGCTGATAAGAAGATTGCTGTTCTTAAAGAAGTTCGTGCTATCACAGGTCTTGGCTTAAAAGAAGCTAAAGATTTAGTTGATGGTGCTCCTAAAGCTATTAAAGAACAAGTTAAGAAAGAAGATGCTGAAGCTATCAAGAAACAACTTGAAGCTGCTGGCGCTACTGTTGAAATCAAGTAGTTTGACATTATTTGTAAACAAAAAGACCGATTTGGATTGCCCGAATCGGTCTTTTTTAGTATTAATTATATAAAACAAGCCCTTGTTTAATATAATAAACAAGGACTTGAAATTACTATTTATGGTTTTATTGAACCCTAGTCGTCAGCGTGTCCTGCGGTACCTAAAACGTCACGCATTTTGTGCATAACCATTTCTTTAACAGCAGTTCTACCAGGTCCCATATATTCACGTGGGTCAAATTTTTCAGGGTGTTCAACAAAGAATTCTCTGATTGTTGAAGTCATTGCTAATCTTAAGTCTGTATCGATATTAATCTTAGCAACACCGTGTTTAGAAGCATAGTTAAGCATATCTTCAGGAACACCTTGTGCATCAGGAAGATTGCCGCCGAATTTATTACATTTAGCAACAAATTCAGCAGGAACTGATGAAGAACCGTGAAGAACGATTGGGTAATCACCAAAACCAGCTTCTTTAAGAGCATCTTTAATTTCTTTAAGTCTTTCAAAGTCTAATTTAGCTTCGCCTTTGAATTTGTATGCACCGTGAGAAGTGCCGATAGCAATAGCTAAAGAGTCACAGCCTGTTCTTTTTACAAATTCAACAGCTTCTTTTACGTTAGTGTATTTAGCATCTTTGTCTGATACATTAACGTCATCTTCAACACCTGCTAATTTACCTAACTCAGCTTCTACTGAAACTCCTCTTTCGTGAGCGTATTCAACAACTTTCTTAGTTACTGCTACGTTTTCTTCAAACGGGAATCTTGAACCGTCTATCATAACTGATGAGAAACCGCCATCGATACAAGCTTTACAAATTTCAAAATCAGCACCGTGATCTAAGTGAAGTGCTATAGGAACTGTAGTTGTAGCAAGTGCTGCTTCAACTAACTTAATAAGATAAGTTTGGTTAGCATATTTTCTTGCACCTGCTGAAACTTGAAGAATGATAGGTGATCTTGTTTCTTCAGCAGCTTCTGCAATACCTTGTAAAATTTCCATGTTGTTAACATTGTAAGCACCGATAGCGTAACCGCCTGCTAATGCTTTACGGAACATCTCTCCTGTTCCAACTAATTTTCTTTCACTCATGTTGAGTTCTCCTTCTTTTTCTACCTTGAGGTAATAACCTCATACATGGTAAAAATACAACAAACAGGGGTAAATGTAAAGTTGAAGAAATGGAAAATGGAAAATGGAAAATAAATTTTTATCCACTCCGGTTGGAGAGGGTGCAGTTGTGTTTGAGAACGTGAGTTCGAAAACTACAAATGCAGGTGAGGATTGAACCTACATTAAACTAATTTAACAAATTTATTTTCAAAATTTTTCAAAAATTAAACCTCACCCGAAATTCTAACTTTCGAAACACAGTTTCTCAAGTTGAATTCCTACCCTCTCCAGTTGGAGAGGGTAATTAGTTTGATATTAAGCAAGGTGCGTCAAACGACGCACCCTACTTTACTATTTTATTAAAGGTGGACATACATTTGTTTTGCCCACCTAACGTTACTTTTGAAATATTTGGTGCGTTTATACGCACCCTATGTTACTTACTTTTTTACAAAGATTAGAAATCATTTTCTGTAAATTCAATTTCCTTTATCCAAGCAACTCTGGCATCTTCAATTAATTTACTGCCCCATTCGAGTGGTAATTTACGGGTATCTATAACTTCTTTACCATTTCTGAGCCTAGTTCTTGTATGCATATCTAATTTTCCGTCTCCGTTATCATCTATTCGTTGTTCTATTACGGTAATTTGATTTTCATTTGCCGATTTATATGATGAATAATTCTCAATTTTATAAACTTCATTTTCAGTAATAAAACCGTCCCCATTAAAATCTTTGTATGTTACACTGATTTTTTTATCAGTTTTGACAAAGATACTGCCTTCTTGTTTCTCTTTTTCTGTTCGTTGATGTAAAACCCTGTAATTTGGGTGATTTTCTGATTGTTGTAATTTTTGTACTGACATTGTTTTTCTCCTTTTCTACTCGTGTAATGTTGTTAAAACTTTTATACGTATATAAAGTATTTTTCTATTCATAAATTGCTTAATTTTTACAATTCAAAATGCTAAATCACCAAGACGTAGTATTTACAATGTATGTAGAGTTTACAAAACTTAATATAAAATACATGTAAATACTAAATTGAGAATTTTAAGAACTTTAAATAGTAAATTATGGGTATAAAAAAAGAACTAGGAAAAAAAATTAAACAACTTAGAATTGAAAGAGGATACACTCAAGAAAAGCTATCTGAATTAGCTGATATTTCTCAACGGGCACTTAGCAGCATAGAGATAGGCGAAAATTTTGTAACTTCTGAAACTCTTGATAAGCTTCTTGCTGCACTTGATATTACTGCAGAAGACTTGTTTTCAACCAACGATGTAAAAGAACCTGCTGAACTTTTAAAGATGATTAATCAAAATCTTGCATCAATAGGAGATGATGCACAAAAGTTAGAGATCATTTACAACCTGACAAAAAGCCTAAAATAAAAACAATCCTTTCCCTCTCAAGATGGAGAGGAAAACAGCCGTAGGAACGTCAGTGACATACGGATGTAGGTGAGGTACAAACCCTGATGTAAGTAAATTAACAATTTTTGTATAATAGTTTTTATTAATTAAACCTCACCCGAAATTCTAACTTTCGAAACACAGTTTCTCAAGTTGAATTTCTACCCTCTCCAACCGGAGAGGGTGAAGTTGTGTTTGAGAACGTAAGTTCGAAAACTACAAATGCGGGTGAGGTTCAATCTGCGTCCAGATTTTTTCTTATAACTTCAAATACACCTTCTATATTGTTATCAATATCATTGTTCCAAAATCTTATTACTTTATATCCTTTTGATTTTAAAAACTCTGTTCTTTCTTTATCGTACTTTATATTATTCGGTTCATTATGCTGACCGCCATCTAATTCTATTATCAACCTTTTTTCTCTACAAATAAAATCAACAATATAATTCCCTATTGGATATTGCCTGCGAAACTTATAGTTTTTATACTGACGATTTCTTAACAATGTCCATAGCATTATTTCTTGTGGGGTTGAATTTTGTCTCAGTTCTCTTGCTTTACTATATTTTTCATTCATTGTTAAACCTCACCCGAAATTCTAACTTTCGAAACAAAGTTTCTCAAGTTGAATTTCTACCCTCTCCAATTGGAGAGGGTTTGTTATATTTACCCCTATTTTGCTCGGTATTCAAGAACGATTTGAGCTTTTACGCTGTCTTTTTTATATGATAGAGGTAATGGTTGATAAGGGGCTCCTGATTTTACGGCATTCAAAACAGACGTGTTTGCATTAGGGTAATTTGTTCCGATTATTTGTAAATCAGATATTGAGCCATTTCGATGAACTGTGAACTGCACTGTTACTTCATAGTTTACATTAGCTTTATAAGGTGTCCAATGTCTGTGAACCTCAGCAGGAAGATAACGAAAATATTCGGTTAAATTTTTTATCTCTCTCATCTCAGGCTGAGCAGCCTGCTCTGTTTTTTTATTGTTCAAAACCTTATTTCCAAAAGGATCCGCATCGGTATTTTTTGGAACATAATCAAACGCAAATGCCATCAAGCCAAAACATAATACAGTTAATAATATTAAAGTCTTTTTCATTGTTATTCCTTTTTATTTGTCGGGTTAAACCCCAACCTACATTCTTTTTAATTTTTGTCAGGTAAAACCTGACCTACAAATTTTATTTTGTTGTTATAGCAACCCCAAGCTGCAATTATTTTTTATTTATAAATAATTTTCCATTTTCCATTTTCAATTTTCCATTATCTCACATAGACTCTCGGCAGTCTAACTTTTAGTCTGCAAGTGAGTTCATAATTTATAGTATGTAATATTTCTGCCCAAGAATCAAGGGTTAAATTTTCTTCATCTAATAAAGTTATTACATCTCCTACTTGAGCTTCAACTTCACCCAAATCAAACATCATCTGATCCATTGTAATATTTCCGATTTGTTTAATTTTTTTACCGTTAATCATTCCGTATATCTTATTGGATAAACCTCTTGAAACACCATCTGCATATCCGATAGGAATAGTCGCAACTCTTGTCTGTTTATCAGCAATAAAGGTATGGGCATAGCTTACGCCCTCACCGGCTTTAACCTCGTGTATATTTGTAATACGTCCTTTTAAACCCATAACCTGCTTAATTTTCGGTTTATAGTTATATTTCGGTGGTAAATCAGGATACAAACCGTACAATGAAATTCCGACACGCACCATATTCGACTTGATATCATAAGCAAAAGTTGCTGCTGTGTTTTGGATATGGATTAATAAACCTGTTGTATCAATATTATCAATAACGCTATTCCACCGGTCTATTTGTTTTTTTGTTTCGTCAGGTTCTTCCGCGGCGGCTAGATGAGTAAACACACCCTCAAACCGTAAATAGTCTGCATTCTTAACTTTATCTATATAATTTACTCCATCTTCCGAGCGAACACCTATTCTGTTCATACCTGTATCAAGTTTTACATGTACTTTTGGCTTTATTCCTGTTCTTTCATAAACATCTTTACAAGCTTCCAAATGTTCATCATTAAAAACAGAAAAAGCTATATCATTTGTTGCAGCCGTCTCTACCGCCCAAGTAGGAATTGCACCGACTACCAAAATAGGAGCCTTTATTTTTACGTTTCTTAAGTCCAACCCTTCATCAACAGAAGAAACACCAAACATATCAACACCTGAAGCGAGCATTGTTTGAGCAATCATTTGAGAACCATGACCGTAAGCGTCAGCTTTAACTATTCCAAGCATTTTTTTGTTTTTTGGAATTCCCTTTTTTATCTCAATAATATTTTGTGCTAAAGATTCAAGGTTAATCTCAACCCAAGCATCTTTATGTGTATTTACGTTTGATTGTCTTATGTTTTTCATTATTCTATTTCCTTCCCCTCTCCAATTGGAGAGGGGTATGTTTATTTACTAGTAATTCTATCCTGCTAAATTAACTCTCCATTCAAGTACCAAGTTCTAGCATTTGTTATTTTTACATTTACAAATTCTCCAGTCAAATCTCTCTCACATGGTATATGAACAATTTTGTTATTTCTTGTTCTGCCTGTTATAACCTTATCCCCGTTTTTGCGAACCTCAAAATTCTCTACCAATACTTCCATCTCTCTGCCTAAATATTTTTTATTGGATGCAAGACAGCAAGCTCTATTGTGTTCGTTTAACCTTGCAAGGCGTTCTGTTTTGACATCTTCAGGAATATACAAATCAACCCATTTTGCAGCAACTGTTTTTTCTCTTGGGGAATAAGATGCCGTATTTGAGTAATCTAATTCTAATTCTGTCATAGCTTTCAAAGTGTTTTCAAACTGTTCTTCGGTTTCTAGTTACATCTTTAACTCTCGAACGGATATGGTCGCAAATCTTTTTATAAGTTGCATAATCGTATCTTCTGTTCATTTTCTTTAAAATATAATCATCACCCGACTGCATAGGAATATGAAAATATTCGCAAACTTTATCAAGCTCGATAACCGTATCAATAACTTCATCAGTTATATCAGTAGGATAATTTGTAACAAATCTAATCCTAAATTTGCCTTCAATTGCATTAATTTGTCTTAAAAGCCAAGATAAATTCTGCCCCTCAGGTAAATCTTTTCCATACGAGTCTACATTTTGTCCAAGAAGTGTAATTTCCTTAAACCCTTCCGATAAAGCCTTTTTTACTTCTGCTATTATAAGTTCGGGCTTTCTTGAACGTTCACGACCTCTTGTATAAGGTACGATACAATATGTACAAAAGTTTACACGATTAATTTGAATCTCACTTTCTTCATATGGTTTTTCTTCAATAGAAACAACTCTTTCGCCTGCTTCAATTCTTTTAACAAGGTTAGGAAGTTCATAAAGTCTTTGAGTACCCAATACCAAATCTACATAAGGCGCACGTCTGAAAAGTTTTTCTCCTGCTTGTTGTGCTACACAACCGGCAAAAACAATTTTTGGATAAGGATTGTAAACTCTTGTACCTTTTTCATTTACATTTACCCCTTTCCATTTCCCCCAGACACCAATTTGGCTGTAAGCTTTGTCTTCAGATAATTGTCTTATTGAACAAGTATTAATAATAAGCATATCTGCCTCTTTAGGCTCATCAGTCTGAGTATAACCAATATGTTCAAGCATACCGTACATTCTCTCAGCATCAGACTTGTTCATTTGGCATCCAAGTGTTTCTATATAAACTTTTTTATTTTCCATTTTGCTACTCCCTTTCTCTATTTTATTACAAAAAAAGGCGGGTGCGCATTATGCGCACCCGCCTTTTTTTGTAAACTTATTTATTGCATAAATCTATTTCTTCTAACACCAAAGCATAAACCTGTTCGCCTTTTTTGGCTTTATAATGACAGCCGGGGGTTATTATACCAATCAAGAAACCGACACCACAGCCTACTGAAACTCCGGCTGCAATACCAGTTCCGATTTTTGCAGGAGTAGGAATAAATCCAAATCCGACACCTGCGCCGGTACCGATTATACCAAGAGATAATGTTGAAATAGCAACCTTACCAAAGGTTATCCAAGGACCTTCTTTTAACTTGTAATCCTTTGTAAAAGGTTTTGCTTTTATATCTATACAAGTTCCGTCAGGCAAAATTATTTGTCTGAAGATCAAGCTAACACGAGCATTTTTGTTAAACCATTTTGGTTTTTCTATCTTTGTAACTTCTGCAGTAACTTTTGTTTCCGCAGGAAAAACTAATGTTCCTTCTGTTGTATATAGGGCCTCAGGAACGGTAAAATGAACTATTGTTCCTGCTTTTTCACATTTTGAATAAAACTTTTCATCAAAACCGAAAACTAAAACATTTCCTTGTTCTATTGTTTTTTTAGTAGTTTTTATTGTAACAACATTACATGGTGCTTTTTTATGAACATCTAAGTGTTCAATTGCTACTGTTTTATCGCTGCATGGAGCTGCGCAAGCAGAAAATGCAGGGGTTATATTTAAGCCGATAAACGACAAAATACAAATAAGTGATAGTGATTTTTTAAACATTTTTATACTCCTAATATAAATTTATACTAGAAGTATAACTCGTTTTTTTATCAATCGCAACATCTAAGCTAAATAATCTAATATAGCACCGCCAATTTCCTCTGTAGGATCAAAATGAGCATCTTTAGGAGGATTTATGGAGTCCTGTATAAGCATTTTTACCAGTGGTCCAAACGCATCCGGAATTTTTGTTTTTCTGTAAATTCCGGCTAAAAATGTCTGTATGTTTGGCGATTTTGAATCATTATATTTTGATAATTCGGGATAAATATTACTTACTTTTTGTTTATCCATTCCGTCATCAAGCATCAAGTTTAAGATAAATAAGTCCTCTATTACCTGTTCATAATCTTTGGGATTACTCAGTTCATCTCGAATAACAAGGAGTTCATTTTCTCCTTGCTTTGCCCTGTCATAAACATTTTTATTAAACACACAATAATTTTGATATTGATTAGGAAACGATACTGTCATATATTTACCCCTAAGTTTACCCTTTGCCCTTTATATTTACCCCTTAATTCTAAATTACAAAAAATATATAATATAAAGCTGAAACAGCAAGAGCCGGAACGTACGGAAGATAATTCCTGTTTTCTTCTGTTTTTATGCCTTTCATTATAAAATATGCTAACAACAACCCTGTTATTGCCAGTATTCCTAATGTCCAATAGTTTTGCCATTTTGCATAATATACAACAGCGGATAGGGTGAATAATATCGCCATTATACAAGTTGGTTTATCATTTGCTTTGTACTTGTTATACAAAAATACCGGAACAACAAAAATCATAGAAGCAAACAAGCTAATTAACAGAACTTTAACTATGCTGAATATTCCAAAAATCGCACCTAACGCTCCTGCTACATAAGTATCAGCTTCACCCATAGCCCTTGTTTTTGCAATTACAAAACCTGCTCTTGCAATCAATTCCATTATCAAAGCACCTGCAATCAACCCTAGTACAGAAAGCAAAACACCATGCCTGCCTGCTGATATCCCTGCGAATACAACTCCACCTATAGCCATAGCGATTGCAAGATTGCAATCAACAAGCTTCTCTTTTATATCAGTAACTGTCATTATAAGCAGGCAAGATATCCAAAAAATCACAAACAAAGTAGTATAGCTTATACCGAATTTTAAATATGAAAATCCGAATAAAACCATTGTTAAAAGTTCTATGATTGGATATTGAATACTTATTTTTTCTTTACAAAAATGGCACTTCCCTCTTAAAAATATATAAGACAGAACAGGAATATTATGCCAAGGCTTTAATCGATTACCACACTTTGGACACTTTGAAGGGGGAAATATAATACTCTCATTTGATAAAGAACGTAGAATTACTACATTGTAAAAACTACCCAAACAAAGTCCAAATACACACACCCAAATCAAAATATAAGTATTCAAATCCATTATATAATCTCCGGCAAAGATGAACCCAATTGAGAATCAGCAATCATCTCATGCAGCATAGAGAAAGCCTTTTTTAGTTTTCTTGAAACTTGCATTTGATTTATACTCAACTTTTCAGATATTTCCTTTTGACTTAAATCATCATAATAATACAATTCAACAATTTTTCTATATTCCTTGGGAAGTCTTACTATTACAAGCTCAATAATTAATCTCGCATCTTCTAACTCTGCTTTTTCTTTATAATTATCCCGAGCTATAACCTCTTCATACCCCAAATTATTCGCATCAGCTTTATACATCTCGTCAAGTGATAATGTATTTTTTCTTCTGTCAGCCTGAAGTGCAAAGTCAACATCTTCTTTAGTAACATTCAATGCATCTGCTACATATTCATTTGTTAAATCATTCAATTCATCTGCGGTTAATGTTGATATAAAGGAATTTATACGAAAAGAAAGCTCTTGTATATGTCTAGGAACTTTAATCGTATTCATTTTATCTCGGATATAATGCTTCATCTCACCAATTATAAGACTACCTGCATAATATTTGAAATTATCACTTATATCTGAAGAAAAGCTGTCAATTGCTTTTAATAAACCTATAGATCCTGCTTGTACAAGATCGTCAATAGGGTCATAAGAACGTCTTGCAATTGTTCTTGCAATTCTTTTAACAATAGGAAGCATACGAGATACAATAAGAGCCTTTGCTTTTGATTTTTCATGCTGATTTCTCGCAGAACGATAACTTGAAAGCCACTCTGCTATAAGCTCATACATCTTTTGCTCTTGTTGTTTATCCTGCAAAACTAATCTCCCGCTTCTAAACTATAATAACACGAGATAAGGGGATAATCAATTTAATTTACTTTACATCATTAAATATAATCTTTTTTGCTTGTTCAAACTCTGATTTTAATCTTTCACTGTAACGCATTTTTGCTTCATCCAATAAACGTTGAGCATCCTCTACACGTGTTTTTAGAATATCTAAATAAGAAAGTTCTGCAGGTTCTGCAACTTCGCTATGTTCTGAACTTTTCAAACGTGCAGCATATTTTTTTGTTCCTTCTACAACCAAATAAGAATCCTGTAAATATGGAAAGCTCTCATTGGAGCCGCCGCTTACACGACGTCCGTTAATTTTGGTATATGTATGGCCAGGACGTCTTTTGTCAATCTCTATTTTAAAATTATCAATCTTTTTTGATTCACTTATTTCTGCAATACTGTTAAGAAAATCTTTAGCATAATCCATATCTTTTGTTATAATTGAATTCACACTTCTTTCAATCATATTGAATCCATCTTTTAAAGATTGTGTTGGTTGAATATTTGCTTTAAATGTTGTTAAACTATTGATCGTGTTGATTGGATTTACTTTCATATTTTCACCCTTTCTCTATAAATAAAATATCAAATTTATTACGAAATCTGCTGTCAACATATAAACTGTTGATAAAACCGCAGCTTTTGTTGTCGACTCACCTACGTCTTTTGCACCGCCTTTTGTTTCATATCCTTGAGTTGCACAAACTAATGCTATCAAAATACCAAATACAAATGCTTTAAATAAGCTGATATACACATCTCTTGCATTAAGCCATAACCAAACCGAATTGATATATCTAGCAGGATGCAGTCCTATTGTTGCATGAGATACTAGCAGACCACCTGCAATACCAACCACTTCTGCGAGCATAACAACCATAGGAACTGTAATAGCTGCAGCCAAAATTCTTGGCGTAAAATAATATCCCACAGGATCAACCTTTAATGTTTTTATAGCATCAACTTGTGATGTAACTTGCATATTTGCAATCTCCGCAGAAATTGCAGTACCTGCTCTTGCGCCGATTGCAAGAGCTACAAACCCCGGAGCGATTTCTCTTATCATAACAATAGCGATTGAACCTCCAATATAAGCTTCTGCTCCTGACATTAAAAATTGTTTTGATACTTGTATTGCTATAACCGCCGCTGACACAAATGCAATAACAAGAGAAATAACAAGTGAATCAAAGCTTATAGATGCTGCCTGAGAAATTGAATGAGAAAATCTTGAACTACCGCTTAATAAATAGCGGATACTTATCCAAAGATTTGTCATGCATTTTCCTAAAAACTTAATCATATATTGGTGTACACCATCCCTTAAACTTTTCTGCCTTACCTCTAACTACATCAAAATATAAATCTTGAATTTGTTTTGTTATAGTTCCCGTTTTACCGTTACCTATAACTCTATGATCAATACTTTCAACAGGAACAATCTGTGCTCCTGTCCCACAACAGAAACATTCTTCAGCATTATATATTTCAGTTCTGTCTATAGGTCTTTCACAAACAGGTATATTTAATTCTTTCGCCAGTTCAATTACCGTATTTCTTGTAACACCAATTAATATATCATCAGTAATACTTGTAGTAGTAAGAACACCGTTGAACACAAAAAATATGTTCATTGCAGAACCTTCCGTAACTTTTCCTGATTCTGATAAAACAACCGCATCATCAAATCCCATCTCATGTGCATCTGTTTTTATAAGAGCAGAATTTGCATAAGCCCCGCTTACTTTTGCTCTTGGTGGAATTGCATTATCTGATGTTCTTCTCCAAGATGATACACATAGTTTTAAACCTCTTTCTGCATCAAAATAATTACCAAACGGTGTTGTAAAAATTAAAAAGGAATCTTCGTTATCAGTCAAAGTTGGACCAACTTTTATAGCTGATTTATAAAGTGTTGGTCTTATATATGCATCTGTTTTGTAATTATTTTTCTTTAATAAATCTATTGTAATCTGTTCGTACTCATCTAATGTATATGGAGATTGCATCCACATAACTTTAGCACTTGCCAGAAGCCTTTTATAATGGTCTTTTACGCGAAACGCATACATCTGCCCTTCTTCTTGATTATAATAAGCTCTTATACCTTCAAAAACGGAAGTTCCGTATAAAAAAGCGTGAGTCCTTACCGGCAAAACTGCCTTATCCGCTTCAACGTATTCTCCGTTCATATATACATATTCATTCATTCCCTAATCACCTATCCAAATTATTATACTACAAGATTTTTATTCGGTTTCAGTTTTGTTAAAGATTGTAACAATAAAAAGCAATTTTTTTTATTAAAAATACTTTATATAAATATAAAGTGTGTGGAGGTAATATATGTTTGAAGTAAATAATAGTGTTGCTAAAATAAACGGTATCAGCAATAAACGTGATGATAAAAATGTTACTAATCCGTCTGCTAACTATGGTAAAAATGCAATTCAAAATTACTATTCATATTTAGAACAACCGCTTATTAAAGACAATAACGCTACTCCCCCTATATTAGACTTTAGCACAAATCCAAACGCTCAAGAAAAAAATATTGAGTCAATGAACAAATACGTTGAGGCTAATGATAATTATTTAAAATCTCTTCCGCCATTGGAATTTGAATACCGATATATGCCAAATATTCACAAAAAAGGAGAAATAGATACAAATGCCCTATTCGGAACAGCTTATGAAGAGATGGGAAGAAGAAAAGAAATAAACGTCAAAGAAATGAATGATGTTCTGGGGGTTAATTCAAATCCTATAGATATTAACAAAAACGGAAAAATAGATATAGCAGAATACAGTACAACAATATTAACTGCTGACATGCTATCTAAATCTGATACTCCAGATATTAACAACATTGACGGAACAATCAACAACAAAGGTTTGAGCAAAGTATATGAATATACTCAAAAAAGCAACGCTCAAGCAGCAACACAACTCTACAGTTCATTGTACAATCAATTTAATTTAGGAGAAGAAGCTAAAAAGTTTAATCCTTAATACATCTCAATAATTTTATTTATTCCTTCTTTTGCAGTATTAAATAATTCGATCATTCTATTAAACTCATAAGGTTCACCCTCAGATGTCGTTTGAAAATCCACTATCTTACCGCTCTTTGTTAAAATAACATTTGAATCAACCTGAGCGTGAGAATCCTCTTCATAATTTAAATCCAACTTTATCTCGCCATCAACTATGCCGATAGAAATCGCTGCAATTGGCTCAATAATAGGGCTCTCTTTTATATCGTCTGATTCCATAAGTTTTTCTACCGCATCCTTTAGTGCCAAAAAGCCGCCGCAAATGCTTGCCGTTCTTGTTCCGCCATCTGCTTGGATGACATCAGCATCGATTGTAATTGTCATATTGGGCATTTTTTCTAAATCTACGCAAGCTCTTAAGCTTCTTCCTATTAGTCTTTGTATCTCGTGAGTCCTTCCTGAAACCTTCTCTCTCTCTCGCTTACATCTTGTATTTGTAGATGCGGGGAGTAAAGAATATTCAGCAGTTACCCAACCTCTGTTATCATCTTCTGCCATCCATTTTGGCTTTTTTAAATCAACAGAAGCTGTCGTTATAACCTTTGTATCTCCAAACTCTACCAAAACAGAGCCTAGCGCATGTTTTGTAAAATTGTGTGTAAATTTAATTTCTCTTAATTGATTATTTTTTCTTCCGTCTTTTCTCATGTATGCTCCTATATTTTTGAATATGTTTCATCATTTCTGTTATTTATATGCATATCATACATGCGTTTAAATAACTCAAATGCTCTGTTAAAATTATCAATTCTTTCTTCTAATTTTGACATAAAACAAACCTCTTTTTATATAATATCACATTTTGTGAAGGGTAAATGTAACAATATATTACGGATTGTTAAGCAGGTAGGTTGGGGTTTCTACCCCAACAATAAATTTTGAGATTTGTAGGGTGCGTCGTTTGACGCACCAAAGATTTTAAAAATAAAAATAAGGTGCGTCAAACGACGCACCCTACTTTTTGTTATTTGCTTATATTGTTAACTATTCAGTAATTTTGTCAACAACACCGGCACCAACTGTTCTACCGCCTTCACGGATAGCGAATCTCATACCTTGTTCGATAGCTACAGGAGCGATTAATTCAACGTCCATAACTACGTTATCACCAGGCATTACCATTTCGCCGTCAAATTTGATAGAACCGGTAACGTCAGTTGTTCTGATATAGAATTGTGGTCTGTAACCAGGGAAGAATGGAGTATGACGTCCGCCTTCATCTTTTGTCAAAACGTAAACGTTAGCAGTGAATTTAGTGTGTGGGTGAATTGAACCAGGTTTTGCAAGAACTTGACCACGTTGGATTTCAGTCTTATCAATACCTCTTAACAAAGCACCAATGTTATCACCTGCTTGACCTTGATCAAGAGATTTTCTGAACATTTCAACACCGGTTACTGTAGTTTTCTTAGTTTCGCCTAAACCAACCAATTCAACTTCATCACCAACTTTAACAATACCTCTTTCAACTCTACCTGTAGCAACTGTACCACGACCTGTGATAGAGAAGATATCTTCGATAGGCATCAAGAATGGTTTGTCTAAGTCTCTTTCAGGAGTTGGAATGTAGCTGTCGATAGCATCCATTAATTCCCAAATCTTATCAACCCATTTGTCTTCGCCTCTAGCGATGTTTGGATTAGCTTGAACAGCTTCCAAAGCTTTAAGAGCTGAACCATGGATGAATGGAATGTTGTCTCCATCAAATTCATAAGATGAAAGAAGTTCTCTAACTTCCATTTCAACTAATTCTAATAATTCAGGGTCATCAACCATATCACATTTGTTCAAGAATACAACTAGTTTAGGAACACCAACTTGTCTAGCAAGAAGAATGTGTTCACGAGTTTGAGGCATAGCACCGTCTGTAGCTGCAACAACTAAGATTGCGCCGTCCATTTGAGCTGCACCTGTGATCATGTTTTTAACATAGTCAGCGTGGCCTGGGCAGTCTACGTGTGCATAGTGTCTAGCGTCTGTTTCGTATTCAATGTGAGCTGTAGAGATGGTTATACCTCTTGCTCTTTCTTCTGGAGCAGCATCGATTTCATCGAATTTTTTAGCATCTGCTTTACCAGCTGCAGCTAAAACGCCTGAAATAGCTGCTGTTAATGTTGTTTTACCGTGGTCAACGTGGCCTATTGTACCTACGTTAACGTGTGGTTTCGTACGTTCATACTTTTCACGTGCCATGAGATTAATCTCCTTCTTTGATTAAATATACTACGTTAACTTATACCTTACTAAGTTATAATACAATTTTATACAATAAAGATGTATTGTCAATCAGTATATACATGACTAACAACTACCTTCCTTATTTTTTCTACTTTACATCACCTTTTATAACAATCAGATTTTTAACGATTTTCATTGCGCAAGTCGGTAGAACTATTTCGTCTAATCCGTCTGCAACACTGAGAATTCCGCCGGCTTTTAAAGTAACATCTTCACCTTTATATTGAAATGTATAGTCAGTATCTCTGTCTGATCTGATTGTGATTTGATTTGACATTATTTTCTCCTAAATTTTGTTCGTGGGGCAATACCCACGCTACTTGCTACTTGCTTACTTTAAATAATGGAAAATTGAAAATGGATAATGGAAAATTGTTTTAATAAATTAATTTTCCATTTTCAACTTTCCATTTTCAATTCTAAATTCCATATAACTTTATGTATCTGACATTAGTCAAAAACATAACTGATGATTGCAGCTTCTCTTGCTCTTTTGATAGCAGTTGTAATCATTCTTTGATGTCTTGCACAATTGCCTGTAACACGTCTTGGAATAATTTTTCCTGCTTCAGTTAAGTATCTTTTAAGCTTTGCTGCGTCTTTGTAATCGATAGAATCAACATGTTCAGCGCAGAAACTGCATGTTTTCTTTTTCTTTCTATCTGCTGCATCTTGTTTTGCCATTGTTTTATTTTGCCTTTCTAGCCTTCTGTTATATACTCCCTCTCATTGTGGAGAGGGCTGGGATGAGGTGTGAACCGGCACCCAATATTTTTGTTCTAAAACGGTATTTCATCTTCGCCGATTAGTTCATCAGCAAATTCTTCATCTTTTGCGAATTTAACGATTTCTTCATTTGAAGAAGCCATTGAACCGGAACCGGTTGTAGCATTTATAGGTTCAACAGCGTTTGCATCTATCTCAAAGATTTTTCTGTCTGCACCGTTTTCGTTTTTTACTGTTGTAATTTGCAGTCTGCCTTCAACAAGAACTCTGTCATCCTTTCCTAATGCAGAGACTATTTCATCTAGAGCCTGTCGTTTAGATATTACTCTTAATAACATTTCTTCCCTATCACCAATGTTTAGAACAAAGGATGATATAGGAACATTATTTTGAGTGAAACGTTTTTCCGGAGTTCTATATACAGAACCTGTAACAACTGCTTTTGCTAATGCCATAAATTAAACCTCTAAACTGTTTGAGCTTTGCTTGCAACTTCCATAAACATAAATCTTAAAATATTATCATTTAATTTAAGATTTCTTTTAAATTCAACGATAGCATCCGCAGGAAGTGAAACGATCATTGTTGTAAAGAAACCGTCACGATATCCTTGAAGTGCATAAGCCAGTTTCTTTCTTCCCATTTTGTCAACTGATGAAACTTCACCCTTTGCAGATTTAATATCTGAAGAGATTTTATCAACAGCTTTGTCTAACTCTTCAGAGTCAAGACTTGGTTTAAAAATTGTTAATAATTCATAATTTTTCATAATAATATTTCTCCTTATGTATCCATGCTAACATAAACAAATATCTAAGCAAGTGGGGAAGTGCGTACATTAAAAAAGTTTAAAGTATTAATGACGAATTCAAATGGTGCGTGTTATTGATAATTTGTGTTAATATTAAGAAACGATATTATAATGTTTGAGAGGTAAAACATTTGAGTACAAAAGAATTTGTAATATTTGGTACAAGACATCTTGGTGATACTTTAGTTCTATCAGAGCTAATATATAATATAAAGTTGGCTTATGAAGATTCTAAAGTTTGTCTTGTTGTATATCCTCAGTGGGAATATATTGCAAAACTGATGAATAATATTGATAAAATTGTAGTTTTGGATAAGCGAGGTAAACATAAAGGTATAACGGGAACTTTAAAATTAAAAGAAGAAATCGGTTACAAAGATATTTATGCTTCTATAATTCCATTCAGGCGCCAACGTCATATTTGGATTTCTATTGCTTTAGGCAGTAAATATATTTTATTTAACGATATAAATTTTTTCTTTGATAGATTTATAAGGCATTCAAAATATAAAATTACTACAAATCCAAAACTTCACATAACAACAGATACAGCAGGCTTGCTAAAAGGAATAACAGAACATGAAATCGTACATATTCCTATAAAGTTGAATAAATCAAATGTAATAAAAAAATCTTTTGATATAAATTTGACCGAGTGTGTTGCTATTAATCCAATTGGTGATGGAGATTATAAAGATTTACCGTTAGAAAACTTAATTGATTTAATATCGTTTTTTAATAAAAAAAGTCAAAAAATAATTTTATTAGGCAAAGGTGGAAAAGCACAAAATTATGCTGAAGCTTTGCGTCAAAACAATATTCCTTTTATAGATTTTGTTAATAAAACAAGCATAGAGGACTTAACATCATTATTGTGTGATATAAAATGTTTGCTGACCGTAGATACAGGGACTGCTCATTTAGCAACTTATTTGGGAACAAAAACTTTATGGTTGACTTATCAAAATAATATATGGGCAGCTGACAGCATTTATAAAAATTCTGATTGGGTTTCAAAAAACGAATCATCGGAAGTTATTTATAAAAAAATGACTGACTTGATAAGTGTTTAGGGTGCAGTTATGCCCATTTCTTAGGATCAAATCTTAAGTCCGAAACTTTCATTTTTAAACTTTGAAGATATGGCTGGAATTTTTGTAACAATAAGACTTTTCTTAGAGACAATTCTTGCGCAATAACAGGATTTTCGCAGGCTATTACCATTGTTCCCTGCGGCAGCATTGAAAAAGGTCTTGATTTTTTCTTAAATTTTTCAGGCAGAATTTTGTCCCACATATTAAAAAGGTTTGTTCTTGCAACAGCTTTTTTTAATTGCGGATTATCCATCATTGCTTCTATAATGGAGTCAACTCCTTCGAAATCTGTATATAAAACCTTTCCCAAAACAATCTCCTAAATTGAATTTAATAATGTACTTATCTAAAATTTACTATTATAACTCTTTATGTTAATATGCATTTATGATTTGCAATTTAGATGATATCATAAAAAATTCAAAAAAGATACTTCTTATATCTCATATGAATCCCGACGGTGATACATTGGGTTCCATGTGTGCAATGTATAGCATGATTTATCATAGGTTTAAGAAAAAAGCTGATATGAACATTGTTTCAAATGTTCCATACAACTATAAGTTTTTACCTAATATTGAAAATGCACAAAGATATTTTGATAAATCTCTTGTGTATGATTTAGTTATAACGCTTGATGTTGCTGCTATAGACCGAATTTTGGACTCCAAAATATTTTACGAGAAAGCAAAATGCACAGTTAATATCGACCATCATAAAACAAACCCTAAGTTTGGCGATTATCAGATTATAGAGGCTAATGCAAGCTCGTGTGGCGAAGTTTTGTATAATTATTTTAAGGCTAATAAGTGGAGTATAGATAAAGAATCCGCTATTTGTCTTTATACTGCAATAATGACGGATACAGGGAATTTCAAATTTGAAAACACTTCCTCAAATTCATTTAGAGCTGTAGCGGATTTAGTTGATGCAGGAGCAAATCCGAATTATATATATAAACAATGTTATGAAACAAAGACAAAGAATTTTGTATTATTCCAGAATTATTGTGTTAATAAAGCGGAGTTTTTAGAGGATAATAAAATTGCGTATACAACAGTTTATAAAAAAGATTTAGAAAAATTTTCAGCAGGTGATGATTATACAGATGGAATCGCTGAAACTTTAAGGGCTATAGATACAACAGAGGTTGCATTTGTTGCAAAAGAAGTTGATACTAAGCTAACAAAAATATCTATGCGGAGCAAAAAAACAGATGTTGCCGAAATTTGTACAAAATTTGGCGGAGGCGGCCATACATTTGCTGCGGGTTGTACTATAACAGCATCAGTTAAAGACTCTATAGAAAAATTGTTGAAAGAAATAAAATTGTGAAAGAAAAATTTGGGACAATCAAAAATATAATAAAAGCTGTAGTTAACAACGACCTTTTCGGTATGGCTGCCGAGATGGGGTTTACGCTGGTTATTGGATTCTTCCCGTTTATGTTGTTTTTAACAGGTTTGTTCGGCTGGCTTGGAAAACATTCGTTTATGATTCCGCTTATGGATTTTTCTTATAAGGTTATACCGGGTGATGTTTTAAATCTTTTACAGATAGTAATGAACGATATTTGGTTTTTCTCAAAAGGCGGATTAGTAGCAGCTTTAGGTTTTACTATTACTGTTGTATTGTCTACAAATGCTATTGCTATTGTTGCAAAAGGTTTAAACAGAGCTTATAAACTGGAAGATTCACGTTCTTGGATCTATAACAGGATTCTTGCTTTAGTAATGGTATTTGTTAATGCTCTAATATTGTTTTTAAGTATAGACTTAATTGTATTTGGTAAAGTTATAATAAAATTCTTAACTACATATCTCGGTTTAACGGCCCATGCGGGTAACATTATATTATTTATAAGATGGCCAATAGCCTTTATTGCTTTATTTATCATGGCTTATTTGCATTATTATATATTGCCGGATTTACAGTGTCATGAAATATTAAGACGCAAAAGTGCATTACCAGGGGCTTTTTTCTTTACTATATCTTGGTTAATCGGTTCTTGGGGATTTTCTATATATATTAATAACCTTCATACCTATAACTTTGTATATGGTACGATTGCAGGTTTTGCAATTCTTATGATTTGGTTGTATTATACGTCAATTCTTATTTTGGTAGGCGGGCAAATTAATTCTCAGTTATTTGATAAACTTGAAAGAAAAGAAGAATTATTGGAAAAAAGGCACAAGGTTACAAATAATGATTAACCGATACAAAAAGTATTTAGAGATAGTTGATGCCGGTTTTAAAAACATTTTAAAAGAACAAGCACCATTTATAAAATGTAAAAAAGGATGCTCTTATTGTTGTAAAGAGGGTGAATATCCTCTTTCAGAATTAGAATATGTGTATTTAATGTTTTATTATACAACGTTGTCAGATGATATAAGAGCTATAATTAATCAAAACATTGATAACCTTTTAAAACAAAATCGTCAGAAATTTTACTCTTGTCCGTTTCTTATAAATGACGAATGCTCTGTATATGCAGCAAGACCTCTTATTTGCAGAACATTTGGTCTTATATCAATTGGTAAACAAAAGTCAAAAATTCCATTTTGTGTAGATTTAGGTTTAAATTATGCGAGTGTATATGATAAAGAACGTAACGCCTTTATTTGGGATGAAAATGATGCAGTGGTTCCAAAAGCATATAATATTGATAGAACCGTACTGCGTAATAATGAAAAAGCAGAATTATTTGATATAAATTTTGGTGAAGATAAAGCTTTGGTAGAGTGGCTAAGGGAAGATTATGCCGATAAAGCTCTATAAAAGCGGGCGGCTAAAAAGCAAATGAATTAACGAGATACTTCGCTTATGCTAATAGTGATAGCAAGCCTAAAGTGAAGCAAATACGTTATTCTGAGCTCATTATTTATGGACGAAGAATCTCTGACAAATGAAAATTTGATTTTTAGCCGCTCTTAATGTTTCCCTTCCCTATTTAACTAAAGTAGAGATAAATTTGATAGAATCATCAGCTAATTCTCTGACAAATTCTTTAGCGATTTTAGAAAGAGGTCTGCTGTCTAATTTATCGAAAATAGCGTAAATAGGATCTCCGCCATTGTTGAATCTCATTTGTCTGTCTTTTTTATTTAAGTAGTAGCAATTAAAATCAGCAGGGATTTCTAAAGTTCCAACCGGTTTTTTGTTTAATGTCTTTTGTTAAGTTTTGTAAAATTGAATTTTATTTTTCTTATTTTTTGTTACATTTAATCTCCTTTGTTTCGTCTTGTTGAAATGCTGTAAATCAATAATAATGTATATTTTACACTTATTTGCCACTTTACAAATTGTTACGATTGAGTTAACATGTGTGCATAGAGAAAATATAGAAAGTGTGTGATTATGATTCAACCTGTAAATGCCTTGACCCCTAAGGTATTATTTAGGGGCGAAACAATTAATGATCCGAAAGAGTATGAAAAAAAGGAAACAAGAAAAAGACTTGCTCTTGCAAATGCTGCCGGTATTTCTGTCGTATTAGGTGCCGCAACAACCGCAATCGCCAGAAGTAATACTTCTTCTTGGCGTCATGCTGGTTATTTTGGTATTGGTGCTGCATTAATATCTATGATGTTTCTTGGTCCGGGGTTTTTATATAAATCCGGCATAAATACGACAAAAAAGGCTGATAATGATGTGTTTGCCAAAGAAATAGAGATGCCGAAAAAGTTTGTATCTGACGCGGGAGATTTATCAACTGCAGCAAAAAATTCAACAAAAGCTGTTATTAAAAATATGCCAAAAGTTTAGTTTTATTCATCAACCGGTGCCGTTTTACCCATGCCGAATCCTTCTTTCGCAACAATATATGCTCCGTAAATGCCAAGTCCCCATGCTCCTGCCTTTTGCATTGCTCCTTTGGCAGCTAATGCAATTGATGATAAAGCAATAGGTACAATATTGTCTCCCAGTGAGCTAAAGAAGCCTTCTGCAAAACCTTTCATTTTACCAAAAATCGGTACTATGGGGTTTTTCATTCTCAAGTCTGCAACTTTTTGCTGCATAGCATTGGTAACAGCACTTGCATTGCTATTTGATCTTTCTGCCGCAATAATTGATTCAAATGTATCTGCGGAGGTTTTTGTGGTTTCTGCATCTGCGTGATGTTTAGCCATTGCAAATGCATCATAAGCTGCAATACTTAGTCCTGCAACACCTGCTGTTTTACATACTATGTTAGATACTATTGTCATATTTATTGCCTTTACTGTTGTTTAGTTTCTTTGACTTTCGGGTTCGGAATATTTTTAACTTCTACACCGGCAGACATTTTTAGTAATATATCGGCGGCTTGAAGAACATCTTCTTTATCTGCATTCGGATTTGATTGAATATTGTGTAACAATTTTACGGTATAGTCGTTGCCGCTTGCAAGTTGTGATGCAAATGCCGAAAGTGCGGATATTCGTACAAGTTTGTTAGGATCTTGAAGCATTTTATTTAATAATGCATTTAAAGCAGCATCATCATATCTGTCTTTGTCTTCATCTAATCTTGTTAATATTTCTTTAGATGCCATTAACCTGATTTCGTCATTAGGATTGTTTAAATAATTTTCTAGAGATTTAATATATTCATCTGTAAGTGCAACTATTTTTGTTTCTTTGGTATTTTTCTTTTCTTCTTGAATATCTGCTTCACGTTTTGCTATATCTTCAATAATATTTTGAGATTTTGTCATATCATTTTCTTGTTGTTTAATACTCTCAGAAGCATAAATTCTGTATGAATTTGTACCATTATATCCTTTTTTTTGATTTTGTTTGATTAAATTATCTTGTGAAGGATAGTTTTCTGCAAAATTTTCAATATTGTTATTTTGGGGGTCATTTGTACTTGAATTATTTTGTGGTAAATTTCTGTTTAATTCGTCATTATTTATACCTGCGTTATTATTATAATTATAGTTATTTAAATAATATTGTGCAGGATAAGCATTCTGGTATCCTGATTGCGGAATTGTGTTTGATATAGCAGGTTGATTGGAAACAGATTGCCTGTTCACATTATTCATGTCTAAGTTATTTGTTGCATAAACGTTATATGTTCCTTGCGGATAATTAGTATAATTTTGGTTGTTTGGTAAGTTGTTGTTTACGCCAATTTGTCCGGAATTCATATATGGCATGCTTTTTTCATTGCATTGTCCTGTATAAACTGCGGGATTTGATATTTGAATTGTAACTCCAGAATAATTAGGCTGTGGATTAAATATTGGATTAGTCATACAATTACCTTCTATTTCACACTATATTAATATAAAGTAAAAATCCACAAAAAAATTGCCTTATGTATGTTATTTTGTTAAGTTTTATTAAAATTATGAACGACAAAAACAAATAAGGCGTAAAAACCTTATTTAAACAATGAATAAAACTGACAGTTGAATTTATCCTAACAATTCTGTTAGAAGAGTTGCATTTTCTTCGGCTTTTAGGTTGTTAGATATTTTATTTCTTTTTATATAAACACGGAGAGCTTCCCTAATCAATTCACTTCTTGTTCTTTGTTCAGAAGAAGCTACGTTGTCTACTCTGCTTAAAAAATCGTTTGACATTGAAATTAAGACTCTAGCCATATTCCCTCCATATCACGTGTCTATTATATCATATAAAGAACTTATTACAAGAGTATATCTAATTTATATTTATCAAAACTTTACAATTAACAAAAATAATGTAAAGTTTTGTAAAGAGTTGTTTATAATAAGGCAATTCTAATAAAGATATCATCTTTATATATATAGGATAATAACACAGAGGTATAAAAATGAATCCATTATTTATGATGTTTGGACCAATTGGCTTTATGGGCGGCGGATGCGGCTGTGGAGTCAATATGCCTTTTTATGGACAGAACGATATGTTAACGTTCATGAATTTTCCTGTGTTTAGAAATACAAGTATGGATTATCTTTTGGATCCACGTCTTGCGATGATGCAAGCTCAACAATCATTTTATTATGGCGGAGGAAGTATTTTTGGAAATACAATGCTTCCGATGTTTAATAATTTCCCCGGAATGAATAATATGCCTTGGTCTAATAATATGGCACCTTGGTGGACTCAACAGAATTCAGAAACTCCGGAACAAAGAAAAGCAAGAGAAGCAAGAGAAAAAGAAGAAAATAAACCTGAAAATGCTGCAAAGAAAGCGCAAATAGACGATTGTAAAGAATGTTTTAATAAGTTTAAATCAATTATAGATGAAGATATAAAAAACAGTACAGAGTTTAAACAGTTAGAAGCAGACTTCAAAAAAGCTTTGGAAGAAGAAAAAATTGATGACAGATTAGCAAAATTAAAAGAAGTAATGTCAAGTATTGATGATGAAAAGTTTATACAAATAGCTTTGTCAGATAGTGATATAGATACAAAGCTATATAAAATCGGATATAATTTTTCATCAGGAAAATATAATCATAAGCAATCAGAATTAGAAACTACAATAAATAATTTTATAGTAGAATTGAAGTTATCAGATTCTGTTGCTGTAGGTAAATTAGCAAGTGTTGTAAAAGACCATAAAGATTATATTTTAAATATTGTAAGCACTTTGAATGATACGCACAAAACAGATGCAAAAGGTATCTTAAGAGGTTTAGCTAAAAATCTGCCTGATGATGACAAACAAGTAAGTTATAATACTTGTATAGAAGCTATAACTAATGCATTAATCGTTAAAGCTGATTCATTTATTAGAGAAAACGGTGGTGCAGCTTCATTCCCTAAATTAAGCGCACAACTAAATGCCGTAGAAAAAGCTATAACATCTGATGTGTATAAAAATTTAAGCTTTAGTGCTAAAAAATCAAAAATAAATGCTCTTGCAGATGAATTTGATAAACTTTATGCAATGTTAAGAGTTCAAGAGGCAAAAGTTTTAAATAAAAAAGTTGTTTCAAAATACGCAGAAAAAATGAATGCTATGAAAGAAGGTGTAATCCCTGAAGATATAATTATCAAAGAAACAACAGAAGATTTAAAATCTGAAAATATAGCTGTTCCTACAGATGAACAGCTTGATGAACTTCCTAAAAAAGGCAGAGGATTTACCGTAAAAATACAACAAGAAGATATTGATAAAAAATATAAAGATAATCCCCAAGGACTTCTTGATGAATACTTAGCAAAAGACAATAAATATTTAACAAAGACAGAAAATTCTGAAATTTATCAGACAAAAGCTTATGACCAAAATGGTTCAGGAATAAAATATTTTACAGTTAAAGATAAAAAATTAGTAGAAGTAGTAAAGAACGACGATGGATTATTTGATTCTGTAAATGATGATGAGTCCGTAAGTGCAAAATCAATAGAAGCGTATGATAGTACAATAACAAGAATAAATAATCTTCTAAATACAAATGCTATAGAACCGGTTGAAAAAATTCCTAATCTGTTTAAGTCAACCGGTGCCGATGAATATTATGCTCTGGTTGGTAATACATTTGGTAAAGTTAAATCTTCTGTAGATTTAGCTACTGCAAATGAAATAAAAGAAAGTGATTTAGAAGCTTTCAATGATGATGATGTTAAATCAAAAGAAAAAGTAAAGAAAGAAGAAGCTAAAAAAGCAGATCTAGAAAAAAATGAAAAAGCAGCAATTCACAAAATAGAACAAGAAACATTTGGTAGCCTTACAGAAGCAAAGGATAGAGCTAAAGAATTAGGATATAGAGAAACTTGTTTGGCGGATTATTTTGTCATAGACGGAAAAAATGGTCAAAGATATTATCTAAGATATCAAGACGGAAAGCTTGTTTTACAAGAAGGCGTAACCGGAGTAAAATCAAACGGACAAATTAAAAAGAACGGAGTTTGGACCGCAGCCGAAACAGATTTATCACCATCGGACTTAGGTGTCGAATTAAGAAGAAAATTGAGAAATGACACAACTTCTGATGAATATGACAGAATCGATCAAATTTTAAGCGTTTTTGAAACATATACAAAAGCTGATGACATAATAGAATTTATTGAAGCATATACAAAGCAAAAAGATAGCGAATCTCCTTGGACTTGGAATAATAGTTTATGTTCTCAAATATCAAGTGAAAATGATTATGGTGCTGAAAGAAAAACAAGAGCTTTGCAAATAATCGCAAAACAAGTTAAACGTGTAATGGAAATGCATAGCAGTGCACTTGGCGGATACGGAATAACAAGTGAAGAATATGAAGATATGAAGTTTGCAGCAGAAAGTACAAACTCTGATTCTACGTCTTGGAGAAAGGATGGCAACCGTTTCTTAGGATTAAATTGGTTTGGCAAAGGTTGGTCTTTCTTCAATTCATCAAGAACGGGTTTTGCTAATCATATGGACGATATAATTGACAGATTAGTTGCGGATTACAACGAAAAGGTCAAAGGTAAGTCGCCCCATATAAATGAAGAAGCATAGTTAAATAAGATGTAAGATGGTTATTTAAGAAAACTGCCGAGTTAACCCTCGGCTTTTCTTTTTACAAATCTATATATTTATTTTTGTGATATCAACCAAGTCGTGTAATTCAATATTTAAAGCAGTTGCTATTTTGTAGAGTGTTTCAATTGTTGGTGATATCTCTCCACGTTCAATTGTGCCGATAGTATTACGATTTACATCTGCAAATTCAGCAAGTTTTTCTTGTGATATTTTTTTATCTAAACGAGCAATTCTTATCCTTATTCCGATTTTTCTGTTAATTTCACACATTTTATTGTTCATATAACTATTATAAACACTATTGACTTATTACTAACAATCCTTTAGAATATGCATATGCATATTTAACTATGCAATAGTAGGTCAGGTTTTACCTGACAAAAACTAAAAAATTAAGGAAAATATTAAAATGGATTTAGAAAGCTATTTAATCGAGCAAAAATATCAAATTATTGCAATAAGCAGAATTAGTCAAATAATAGAGCAGTCCTTGTCAGAAAATTATTACAAAATTATAAAAGGAAGAATTGATAAATCTTATTTAGATAATATTAGAGCATTAAATAATGCAATACAATTAATAGCATTTGGGATGAGAAGCTTTAGACAAGAGTGTTATCAAGAAATAGATGAAAGTTATAATGATGACTTTACGTTTTCTTCGGTTGTATTAGAGGATTTATAAAATAGTCTGTTTTTGGCTAAATATTAATTGCCAATAAACATGACGATTGGGCATGATATTTTATGATAAAACATAAAGTACATTTACCCCAAAGTACATTTACCCCAAATAAATTTACCCCTTTACCCCATTACCCCCTTTTTTATTTTTATGCAATAATAAATGGGTAAAAGGATTTTAAAGGAAGGAATATAAAAATGTCAGAAGTAAGAGTCAGAATTGCACCTTCTCCAAGCGGTAACCTTCACATTGGTACTGCAAGAACGGCGCTCTTTAATTATTTATTTGCAAAGAAAAATAACGGTAAATTTGTATTAAGAATAGAGGATACAGATGCGGAGAGAACATCTCAAGAGTATGTGGATAACATTTTTGATTCACTAAAAGCATTAGGTTTAAATTGGGATGAAGGTCCTGACGTAGGCGGAGATTATGGCCCATATACACAATCAAAAAGATTTGATATTTATCCAAAATATGTTCAAGAACTTTTGGATAAAGGTTTTGCTTATGAATGTTTCTGAAAGAAAGCTTATGTTTACTCAAAAAAATGTGAAAATTTGACAGAGGAAGAAAAAGCAAAACTAAGAGCAGAAGGAAGAAAACCGGCTATAAGATTTAATATAGCAAAGGCTCAAAAAGCTTTCCATGATTCTTCAATTTTGGAATTTGATGACTTGGTTAAAGGTAAATTACACGTCGATACAAATCTTATCGGCGATTTTGTAATTATGAAATCTAATGGAGCTCCAACTTATAACTTTGCAGTTGTAATTGATGATGCTTTGATGAAAATTTCTCACGTTATAAGAGGTGAAGATCATATTTCTAATACATATAAACAAATCTTGATTTTTGAGGCATTAGGTTTTGAAGTTCCAAGATTTGGTCATTTGGGCATGATTTTAGCACCTGATAGAAGCAAGCTTTCAAAAAGACACGGTGCAACCGCTGTTTCAGATTTCGTTAAAGAAGGTTATTTAACGGATGCTTTGATTAACTTTGTGGCATTGTTAGGCTGGGCACCATCCGACGGTCAGGAAATTAAGACAGTTGATGAGATAGCACAAGACTTTAGGATTGGTGAGATATCTTCTTCAAATTCAATTTTTGAATATGACAAATTAAAATGGATGAACAGTCATTATATCAAGATGTTACCTATTGAAGAATTAAAAGAAAGATTAAAACCTTATTTAACTCAGTACAATTTAGACGAGTTAGGTGATGCTAATTATACAAAGATGGTTGAATTGACAAGAGAACCTTTAACATTGTTATCTGATATAACAGATGCAGTTCCGTATTTCTTCGGAAAAGATGTTAAGATTGAACCTGATGTTCAAACAGGAACATTGGATACTGAAGTTTCTCAAAAAGTTTTGGTTGATTTTGTAAACAAGGCTAAGGATTGGGAATGGAATGAAGAAAATCTTCACGAAAAATTAGCTGATTTTAGAGCTTATTGGAAAGAAAAAGAAGGAATTAAGCCAAAAGTAACAATGTGGGCAGTAAGAGCTGCTATAACAGGCAGAACTTGCGGAGCTGATATGGTTGGTATTTTAGAAATCTTAGGTAAAGAAACTTCTTTATATAGAGCCGAAAAGGCAATCAAAGTTTCAGTATAAATGTAATCATACAGATATAAAAAAGGCTTTTGTGAAAAATCACAAAAGCCTTTTTTATATTTATCCGACATGCTTTCCTATTTTTAAATCGCCATTTTTTATACGCATGTATCTGGCACACTGTTTTACTCTATCATATCCGAGCAAAATTCCAAGTATAAAATCTTCTTCAGCTGTAAGTCGGGTAAGATTTGGGTTTAGAGTTTTTACTACATCAACACATTCCTCCGCACCAAAATAGACATTTATATTTTTTCCGTTCACATCGTCTATTTTATATGCAATTTTTTCTTTCTCAAGTCTTTCTTTTATTGCATCTTTGTATTCAGCTTTTTCTGTTGTGAGGATAAGATTTCTGATTCCTTTTTGGTATTCGTAAACGTGATGGTAGAATACCCTTAAATCAGTTGCCATTTTTTTTATTAACTCTGCCTTGAAAATTAATTACGTAATTATTTTGTTTTTGTGATTGGAAATGGGGTGTTTTAGATATATTTACCCCTGATATACTATATATTTTCATATTAATCCCTTATCGAACAACTTAGCACTGCACCCTCGCCCTGTGGGATAGGGCTGGGGTGAGGGGGCAGCCCCTTTATTATTTAGTCTAATACATTTTTACTAACTTTCTTACTTCTGCAAGAACTTTTTGAGCTTCTACTCTTGCTTTTTCAGAACCTTCTTTGATTATTCTTTCAACTTCTTCAGGGTGTTGTTCATAGTGAGTTCTTCGTTCACGAATTTCTTTCATGCGTTCGTTAATTCTTTCACCTAACAAACGTTTACATTGAGCACAGCCTCTTGCAGCTGTTTCGCACTCACATCTTGTTGTTTGAATATCTTCTTCGCTGCCGAAAATTGTCCAATATTTGAATGCGACTTCACACTCATCAGGGTGTCCTATATCATCCTTTTTGATACGACTTCTGTCGGTTATTGCAGTCATAACTTTTTTAGCAGTAACTTCTGACGAATCGGAAATTTTTATATCATTGTGGAATGATTTACCCATTTTATTCCCGTCTAATCCGCAAATTAGCGAACAGTTATTAAGTTTTGGCTGCGGTTCTTTGAAGAAGTCAGTATTATATATATTGTTAAATCTTCTTACAATATCTCTTGTAAGTTCAACGTGAGCAACCTGATCAATTCCTACTGGAACTAAATCTGCATTAAAAGTTAAAATATCCGCAGTCATAAGAACCGGATATCCCATTAAACCGTAATTTATTTGAGAAGCCATGCCTTCTTTTGATTTAAGAATTTTAGCCATATCTTTTAAGGTTGGATCACGTTCAACCCAGTTTTGCGGAGTAATCATGCTTAAATATATATGAAGTTCAGCTGTCTCAGGAACAAGTGATTGAACGTATATTGTTGCCTTGTTTGGATCAATTCCGCAAGCGAGCCAATCCGTAACAACATCAATTGTATCTTGTCTTAAATTTTCCGTTTTATCATATTTTGTTGTTAGAGCATGCCAATCTGCAACAGAGAAATAGCAATCGTATTCATCTTGCAGTTTTACCCAATTATCAATAACTCCAAGATAGTGTCCTAAATGCAGCCTCCCTGTCGGGCGCATACCTGACATAATTTTTTGCTTCATACTTAAATTCCTTATTATTAATATATAAATTAATTATATTATAAACAATGTGCTATTTAGAGATTTTAGCAATTTCAATTTCTCCGGGCGTAAGAGAAGTTGTAAGCTTTCTTTTGTGAATTTGCATACTTCCGTCGCCTTGAACTAGCTCTATAAAATCGTCTTTATGTAATCTAGGAAGTTTTACACAAATATCATCTTTTGTATTTTTAAAATCTAAGTTCCCAAGTACAATTATCCTTTCGGGATGTTTTTCTTTTGAACTTATCATAAATGCGAATATTTTTTCATCGTCTGTTTTAAGCGGTGTAAATTCTCCTTTAGTAATCAAGTCAATGTTTTCGTCTCTAAATTTATATGCATTTTTAAAATTATTTAAAACTTGCTCGTTAATTCCCTTTTGTCCGCCTTTTGGTGTTCTGGAGAAGTTGAATATATCAAGCTTTCCTCTGTGAACAAAATATGTTTCGTCATCTGTTTGAGTGTATTTTGCTTTACCGTTTGCCCAAGGGTATATGTATTCATCGCCATAAGGGAACCCGTCGATTGAATACGGATTGTATGGCAATACGGCTTCAAGCCATGATATCATAACTGAGAAATCAGCACCGTGAAGAATAACAGGGCTTACTTCATCATGGGTTGTAAAACTCATTATTACACTTTTGGGTTCATTGTATGATTTTAATAATTTGTTATTAAATTTAATGTGTTCAATAAATTCATTAGCATTCCAATCCTTTAGATTAAAAAAGCTACCGTAATAGCCGTCAAATCCTGATTTTAACAGTTCGTCATAGGGCGTAAATTCTGCATACTTACTGGGAGGTTCTCTCCATGAGTCGGAAGCTTCTGCAAGGAACAAGAATTCGGAATCTTTTTCTCTTGCATATTTAGTAATCTCTTCCCAAAATTTGGAAGGTTTTATTGTTGCAACGTCGGCTCTTATACCGTCAGCACCAAGAGCTATTATCATATCAATAAATTTTTTATGCTCATCAAGTACGTCTTGGTTAAGTTTATCGTTATTACCGGCATTTAAAAGTCTTACATCTGTCCAATCCGTTGGGACAATAGAAATGTTTTTATCATCTTTTATAAACAATTCAGGACGTTTTAAAAATAAATCATAAGAGCCGCAGCTTGGTAAATCTATAACCACTTTTATACCTCTTTTGTGGCATTCATCAATAAATTTTTTTGCCTGATCTTTAGGGGATAAATTGGAAGTTTTATCAACAAGCTGTTCATTAATTTTATCAAAACCGGATATAGCATATAAAGAGCCTGCAGTTCCTAGTGCTTTTAGTTTCCCGACCGGAGTAATCGGAAGAACGTGTATTGTATTTATGCCTAGCTCTTTAATTTCATCAAGTCTTTCTATTGCATTAATGAAGTTTCCGCTTACTTCGTTTTCATCAATAATTTCGTTTCCGTTTGTATCTTGAGCATTAAATGTTCTTATATTTATTCCCAAAATATTTGCTTGATTGTTAAGAAACTTCGTTCTTAAATCATTATTTTCTCCTGCAAAAGAACTTCCCATAAAAGAAACTAACAGTGCTAAAACTAAAGCGGTTCTTTTTATCATGCTCTACTCCTTATTTTAATTATTTTTATATTGTAACAAATAAATAGGATTTATGCTATTATTCAAATATGTATTATTATACAAGGCAAACATATCTAAGGTTGATAACTATAACTGAACAAAGAGGATTTATAACCTCATTAAGTTTTGGGAATTATAAGAATGCAGGTAAGGTTCTGCCTGACAAAAAATTTTTAACTGAAACAATAAATCAAGCTTTTTCTCAACTGGAAGAATACTTAAATGGAAAAAGAAAAGAGTTTAGTTTGCCCCTTAATCCAAAAGGAACACCTTTTCAGCAAAAGGTATGGTCTGCTCTTTTAACAATTCCTTATGGAGAAACAAGAAGCTATAAAGATGTTGCAATGCAAATAGGAAAACCTAATGCGAGCAGGGCAATCGGTATGGCAAACCATGAAAATCCTATTCCTATATTTATTCCATGCCATAGAGTAGTATCATCAGATTGTACGCTTGGCGGATATTCCGGCAGCTTAGATGTAAAAATGCAGCTTTTACAAATAGAGAATGGGGTAGTGGTAAAGAAGTAAAAGGGTAAATCAAGATTAAGTTTTTCCGTAAAAAGCACAAAAAGTTGTCATTCATGTATATGTTACATAATTCGGAGACAAAATATTTTGCCGATTACAGGTTATGTAATAATCCGTCATTCAGAGCGGGTCGTTTGCAAAATCATATTTAGTTGCATAAGATATCAGCAAAGAATCGCCATAACTTATGCAAAGAAACAATTATGGCGATACTGTCTTGAATTTGCTCCACGTTCAAATAGTAGAGTATGGTGGAGCTTGCTCTACCAATAAAAACAAGTAGTAACGGTAGACAAAACGAATGTGTGCCACACCTTTTTTGTAAGTTTAAAATAAGATAAAACCTCAGCCGAATTTCCAGTATTCGAGCGAAGCTCTCATGTTGAAATTCAATAGGGTTACTAAAAGTCATATTTTACTTTGTATGCAATTCTTCGCCCTCAAATTGATAACAGGCTCAGAAAGACGAGATTACTTATTTTAGACTTGCTCGTCATGCTGGGAGTAAGCGAAGTATCTCGTTATAAATTTGACTTTTTAGTCCCCTTCGAAAGTCTGTAGGGTGCAATTTTGTGTACCTTATACATTTATCCCTATTCTTTAATCTGAAACACACATTTTGTACAATGAGCTTTAGGTTGCAAAACAAGATTATCGTCTAAGTCATACATTTTAGCAATTCTTGTAACCAGCGGTTCTCCGCACATTGGGCAGTGCAAATCTGTTTTATGATTAAGAATTTGTGTTTTTATATTATCAATTACTTCGTCTGAAATTTCTTGAAATTCGTAACTTCTTTCGTATTCTTTTAATTCTTTTGGTGAAATTTTAAGAACTCTGGCTATTTGTTGGCGTTGAGTTACGGATAAAAATAATTCTTTTCCGGACTCAATATCTTCTAATATTTCTAATTTAATATTAGTTTTGTTTGCAAGTCCTACTGTAGACAATCCTGCTTTTTCTCTTTTTTGTATAATAAATTCTGCTAAACTTTCCATAATAATTATTATATACTAAAATAATATATAGTTATCTATAAAATAATATTGGAGTAGAAGATGGATAAAACAAAATTTGTTCTGCACATGGCAAAAACTTCGCTTGCAGGCGCACCATTAAGAATAGTAGACGCATTAAATAAATATACTAAATATAGTGCAAGGCTTGCAGTATATTTGCCGATTACACTGCCGGATAACAATTACATGTACCGTGAAGATATAGTGTGGCAAAATCCTGAACAAAGAAAAGAAATTGCACAATTGGTAAAAAAAGCTGATATAATTCATTTACATCATTATATGAATACTGATTTGACAAATCCTTTTATGATAGATTTAGTAAAGACATCAAAGCCTGATTGCAAAATTTTGCGTCATTTTCATTCGGATAAAGAGTATATTTCTAAAACCGAAATCAGATTTAATGAAAATTTTGCAAAAGATGATTTACCTAAGGTTGTTATACCTCATTATCCGGAGAGAACTTTTTTGAATTTGGATATTGTACCAAATATAATTCCTATTAATGATGAATTGTATTTACCAAAAGAAACTAGTAATCAAAAATTAAAAATAGTTTTTTCTGCTTCAAATAAGGCTTCTTATAAGAAAAATCGCTGGGCTACAAAAGGATATCCCGAAGTTAGTACATTGTTAAGAAGATTAAGCGAAAAGTATAATTTCGAATACATAGAAATAAATGATATAGCATTTAGCGATGCAATGAAAATAAAACAGAATGCAGACATCGTAATAGGGGATGTAGTTACGGGGAGCTACCACTTAACAGAATTAGAAGCCTTATCCCAAGGTAAGCCAACTATTACTTATATGGATGGAAGAAGTGTTATGACGTTTATGAATACATTCAAAACAAAAGACATTCCATTTGTCAATGTTAATATAGACGGTTTAGAACAAGCAATTTTAGATTTAACAAAAAATTCTGAGTTAAGAGTTCAAATAGGTAAGTTTTCACGCAGCTGGATAGAGAAACATTATGATGATTCTCAATTGATTCAAAAATTTGTTCAAATTTATGATGACATATTAGCAAATAAAGATATTGACCGAGAAGCATGTAACGAATATTTATTAGCAAAAGATTATTTGTATAAGCAAGTATACAATTACAAATGGGAGCGTGAAGCTAAGTAATAACGCAAATGTAAACTTAAGTAAAAGTTTTTTAACATTTCACTTGACATAAAAATTTTTTCTGTTTATAATTGATAATGCGCGTTGAAATGATGCGTAAAGAAATTGATTTACACTTAGGTACAAACGGTAGCCGCCAAAAAGCGGAAGGACACTACTGAAAAGCCGAAATATAACATTAGCACTTTAAAAGAATTAAGATTTGCACTTATATCAGCGATGTAACGAAATGTAAATAGTTTTTTAAAACATGTTGATTTTATTACTTGATGATATAAGATGTAGAATGTGGTTGAAAAGCCCTGTGAACGAAGCCAGTAAATAGCAGCTGAAGGAAGTTTTAGTATTTCAGTCGTTTGCAAAAATAAAAGAACTTTAAATAGCATTCGAACCTTGACAATAGAATAGTGACACATTTAAGCGATTAAATGTAAAAAAAGACGAAAGAAAACTTGTTAATTCTAGTAAGAATGAACGGACAATAAAA
>CACYKP010000020.1 GCA_902775025.1 uncultured bacterium
AACCGTCATTCTGAGGGAAATATCTTTTTAGCCCGAAGAATCTCTAAAACTTTTGTGAATAAAAACAGTTATGGTGATTCTTCGCTCCGCTCAGAATGACGATTGGACGTAATCTTTTGCGAATAAATGACAATTATATTATATTTACCTCTAAGCGTAAAAGTCTACAATAACCGTCATTCTGAGAGAAATATCTTTTTAGCCCGAAGAATCTCTAAAACTTTTGTAAATAAAAACAGTTATGGCGATTCTTCGCTCCGCTCAGAATGATGATTGGACGTAATCTTTTGCGAATAAATGACAATTATATTATATTTACCTCTATGCGTAAAAGTCTACAATAACCGTCATTCTGAGGGAAATATCTTTTTAGCCCGAAGAATCTCTAAAACTTTTGTGAATAAAAACAGTTATGGTGATTCTTAATAAACGACAATTATATTTACCCCTGAATGAAAATTGAGAGTGGTTTTTGTAGTTTGTAAAATACAACCCTATCTAACCTCCCCTAAGAAGGGGAGAAATTGCTTCACGGTATGTGTGTAAAACTACTCTCTACTCAGGGAGAGAAAATTCTGTTATTGCTTTCGTAAAATTCATGTGTATTGTAAAATTGTTTTATGAACATTACGGATGAATTTGATACAATAGCTGCTATTGCTACGCCCATCGGAATGGGCGGAGTCGGTGTAATAAGAATTTCAGGCGACAAGGCTTTTGAGATTATAGAGAAAATTTTTTCTAATCCCAAGTTTGAACCGAGAAAATTTAACCACGGCTGGATTATTGACACCAACCCCTCACCCGCTTTTCTAAGCATCGAGCAAGACTCTCTGCAAGAACAGCACCCTCTCCCGCAGGGCGAGGGTAAAATAAAAATTGATGAGGTTATTGTGCTTCCGTTTTTTGCTCCAAACAGTTACACAGGCGAAGATGTTATCGAAATCCAATGCCACGGTGGAATTAATGTAGTTCGTAATATTCTTAACCTTGTACTTAAAAACGGTGCAAGAATGGCTGAAAAAGGTGAGTTTACTAAACGTGCCTTCTTGAATAAAAGAATGGATTTATCCCAAGCAGAAGCCGTAGCCGACATTATTCATTCCAAAACCTCCGAGTTTGCTAAAGTATCTGTCAAAAACCTGTCAGGAGTTTTGAAAAATAAAATAAATGACATTCGTAACGAGATTTTTGAAGTTCTTTCAAAAATCACTGCAGGAATTGATTTTCCTGAAGACGTAAAAGAGCCTGAATATGAATATTTAATTGATAAATTTAATACTATTATTAATTCCATTAATTCCGTTTTATCAGGTGCAAATACTTCAAATATTTTCCGTCAAGGAGCTTCTGTTACCATTGTAGGGAAACCAAATGTCGGCAAGTCATCTTTATTTAATGCACTTTTGAGTTTAGATAGAGCTATTGTAACTGATATAGCAGGCACAACACGTGATGTACTTAGAGAAACTTTGGATTTAGGAATCCCTGTAACCTTAATTGATACTGCAGGAATAAGAGATGAAGGTGAAGGGGCAAATGAGATTAATAAAGTAGAACAAATAGGCATTGAATACTCTAAACAAACTCTGGACGAAGCAGATTTAGTCCTCTTTGTGTATGATGCATCTAAAGGCTTAGATAGTGAAGACAAAAAGGTTTTAGAACTACTAAAAAATAAAAAACATATTATTGTTGAAAACAAAAGTGATCTTTTAAAATTGTCCCCTCACCCCAGCCCTCTCCCGCAGGGAGAGGGGGCAGCTGACAATGCCTCTGTTAATACAGACAAGTTTGCGTCACACACAGTTAAACTATCTGCCCTGACTGGAGATGGGGTTCAAGAGCTTAAACAAGAATTAACAAAACGAGTGTGTGATATAAATCCTGAAAATTTGGAATTTGTAACCAATACCCGTCAGCAGGAATGCCTTAGAAAAGCAAAAAATTCAATAGAGCAGGCCCTTTTGGCTTCGCAGCTCCGAGAGCTTCAAGACCTTATATCAATTGATGTAAAATCGGCTCTGCTTGCTCTTGACGAGTTAACAGGAGAACTTATTACAGACGATATTTTAAACAATATCTTTGATCACTTCTGTATTGGGAAATAATTTTTGTCGGCTTGGTAAAGCCGACCTACTGACTGTTTTATCTATTTTGCATGAGTCATGTTTAATATATACTTGAAAATGATATAAAAAAGTCGGATATTACATTAATAAGCATAGGTAAAATCCAAATCATAATGGCTGCCCCAAATACCGGCTTAAACAGGAATGATAATTGAAATACGTTTACCTGTGGAGCGGTTTTTGAGATTACACCCAAGATTATATCCTGACCGAGTGTTGCTAATAAAACGGGCGATGCTATTTGCAGACCTACATACAAAACATTTGAGGTTGTTGTAACCAAATAATCAAGATTAATAATTTTTTCCAAAGGAATAGCTGTCGCATAAATCGGAAATATCTCGAAGCTTCTTATAAAAGCATTAATCATCCAATAAAATCCGCCAACCTCCATAAAAATAATCAAGCCCAAAAGAGTGATAACACGGCTCAAAATAGAAGTTTGGCTATTAGTAGAAGGATCCATGACCATTGCTGAAGATAAACCCATTTGAGTATTAATCATATCTCCGCCTGATTCAATAGCCAGAATAATAATTTGTGCAATATACCCGATAATAGCACCCGCTGCAAAATTTAAAACCAAAAGCAAAAGCATTGAATCAGCCGGCGGATTTACAGGTTTTATAAGAGGTGTTAATATTACTGTTAATATAAACGCAAAAGCAAGTTTTGCCATTCCGGCAATTTCTTTTCTGTTAAATATCGGAGCAAATCTTATAAAGCCGAGCAGCCTTGCAAACACAATAAAACCTGCCGAAAACCAACGGGCAAAATCAGGAAACATTATTGATATTTGGCTTACTACTTGCTCCATTATACTTAATCAATCCCTCTTAATTCAGGCGGTGCTTCAAGATTGTCTATAAAGTCTTGATATTCTTTAGCTTCTTCAAGTTTTTTTATATCAGACGTATTATTAACTTCCGGAGGTTCGTCTAAATCAAAATAATATTCATAAAGATTTGGAGGGCAATCTACCGTTAGGATGTCAAACCCTTGAATCTCATTTATTTCTGTTTTTGCTTCGGTTACTTTCACGTCGAACAAATATTTATCTTTATTATTTTTTATAACCGTAAATTTTGTTTCTCCAACTTTAAGAGGCTGAACAAATAGTGTATTTTTTTCATTTGATATTGTTACAAGCGGATAAACATCAATAACATCATTATGTTCTATTTTTATATTCGTAAGTTTTCCGTTCGTTGTAATAATACAATCTTCAAACGCATTTGCACTTTGCATAAAAATAATACCGATTAATAATATCAATAAAGAAAAAGTTTTTTCTATTTTCCGTTTTACGTTTTCCATTTTTACCTGCCTAACATTTTATTAATCTCAACAAAATTTCCTTTTGGCATTGGCGCTTTTGGAGCTGTGCCATATTTCATTTTTTGTTGTCTGTCAATATAAGGAATTTTTGAAGGATTTTTCATTACTTCTTTTACATCAGGCATGTTTTTAAATTTTTCGCCTTTCATTTCTTTTTCAAACGGTGTTGTATATTTATAATAGTCAGCAGGCAGAACAAAATTATCCTGCTTCGGAACAGCATTAAAAGCTAAATTCATGCCGTCTAAAAATAAATTTGTCAGAAGTTTGATAAACCCTAAGCCCCCGACAACAATAACTAAAAACACCATAAAAATCTTAGGCGCTGCGGCAATTGTTTGCTCTTGTACCTGAGTAACGGCTTGAATTATACCTACAACCAGACCGATAGCAGCTGCCGTAAGTACGCACGGCATAGATATCGAAAGCATTGTCATAAACCCTTTTGCTAAATATTCAGTTAGTACTTCTATCATTTTAAATCCTTCATTTAATTCGATTATTTATTCCAATTGTCCTAATAATATTTACCCCTAATTATAACTTTGTACCAAACCTTGAACAATTAGTGACCAACCGTCAACTGCAATAAAAATAAGCAATTTGAACGGAAGTGAAATGATTGTAGGTGATAACATAAACATACCTAATGCAAGTAATATGTTTGCAACAACAAGGTCAAGTACAATAAACGGTACAAATACGATGAAACCAATCTCAAATGCAGTTTTGAGTTCACTTAAGATATAAGCCGGAGCTACTTCCCATATAGTTAGCACATCAGGAGACTTTGGCGGAGTTTTGTATTTCAAATCTACAAAAAATGCCAAATCACCTTCTCTTGTTTGTTTCAGCATAAATTCCTTCAATGGTTTGGAACCGGCATCAACCGCCATAATTAAATTCTGATTTTTTTGATAAGGGATTGAACCTTGTTCATAACATTGTTGGAAAACTCCTCCCATAGTATAAAAGGTTAAAATCATACATAAACCTATCGTTACCAAAGCAGGAGGAACCTGAACACCCATTGCTGTTTTCAACAAAGAAAAAACTATTGTAAATCTTAAAAAACAGGTCATACAACAAAATACAAACGGCAGCAAAGAAAAAAGTGTCATTACCGTAAGCAGTTGTAAAACCGGATTCATATTTTGTAATGCTGTATCCATTATTTATCCTTTTATTTATGCTTTTATCCCCTCACCCTGCCTTCTGTCGCAGTAAGAGGTATTTCCTGCGTTCAGATTCTTTATACAATACTGTGTGGTTATTGTTTCATTATCTCTGCCAAATTTTTAATAACAGAGTTGCTTGTTTTTTCTCTTAGCAAACTCGATTTTATTCCAATGTTTGACTTATCCATATAATTTTGTTTTGGCAAACTGTTTAATGTATCTTGAAAAGAAACCGGCAAGGGCTTGATATCCTGCAATGATTCATTTTTTAATTCATTTAATCCTTCAAGCTTAGATATTAGACAAGTGCTGTTAACATCTCCTGCAATTAAAAATTGCTCTTTCCCCGTTGATACTATATAAAGATTTTTTCTCTGCCCGAGTGATATTGAATCAATTATTTTTAAAAACTTAGATGCTTTTCCGCCGCCAACTGAAGTTGCATTTTTAAACACTAAAAGTGCAACAACAATAACACCGACCATAGCCAAAGTATAAACTATAAAATTCGTAATATATCCCATATACTAATGTCCTTTTTTGTACTAACCCTAATTTATAATACCTTATATGTTTACCCTTTAATGATTTTCATTAAAAAATCAACCTTGAGGCTTTTCTACTTCAAAATCACTGTAATCAAAATCTTGATTATTTTCTTCACCCTCTTCCCCTTGCGGGATTTGTGAGTTATATGTTTGCTCCGGATGTGATTCGGAAATATTTTCTATTCTTACCCCGAATCTGTCATTTATGATAACAAGCCCGCCGGAAGCAATAACTTTTCCGCCAACTTTTAAAGATACTTTGTTATCATAAACAGAACATATATCTACAATCAGACCTTGCTCTATACTCTTTAGCTCACCTAAAGGCACCTTAACTTTATCAAATTCTGCGGACATATCAACTTGAATACTATCCCATAAATTAGAATTATTCATATCTTCCTCCATCCCGTTGACACCTGTTGCGGCATCATAAGGTTCTACTATATTTGCGTTTGGTTTTATTTTAAATTTTTGTTGAACATTTGGGGTTATAAGTGTCATCTCAGACGAATTACTGTTTTCAAAAACAACAACATCACCAACTTCAAGACGTTTTATATCAGCAAGAGGGAACTTTGTTGTTCCGACTATAAAAGTTGCCTCTACAGGACTATATATAAAATCCGCATCAACAAAAGGCGGATCAAACGATTCTATTGATCTTGGATTTAAAATATCTCTTGGTAAAGATATTATAAATTTTGCAGAATTGTCAGAACTTTCATTTTTTACAAAATATGTAAGGTGCAGTATTTCGTTGTACCTTCTGTGAGGCTCAATATTAAAATGCGGTGCTAAACCTTCGTATAAAGAATTATTAAATGCTGTAATAATTTTTGCTTCAAGCTCGGATACTTCAGTTAAATCAAATTTTCTGTTGTTTTTACCCAAAACTTTATCTAATATTACGTTTATAGCATCCTGAGATATTCTTACATAAACATCATTTTTTGAATTAATTTTAACTTTGGTTACAAAGAATGTATCATTTTGTGCAAGAATATTCATATTAGTACTGACGGACAAAAGCTTATAACTTAATCCTTCATAGAAAAAATCTTTGCTGCACTCTTCTATAATCGGTGTGAACAGAGAATCAAACCAAGCAAATTGTTTATATAATTCATCAAAAAATACTGAGTCTGTCATACCTCATCCCTACTATATTCCATACATATAATAGAGGATTTTTGTACAGAGAGCATCAACTAAATAGAGGATATATTTATAAAACGAGGCGGCAAAGTTATAAATAACTTTGCCGCCTTATATTCTAAGAAGCTATTTTTATAAATACATAAATTTAATGTATGCCGTACAAATCGCAAGTGATATTGCAACTACAGCGATGCCGTATTTTAAAAATCTCATAAATGCAATCGGATGACCTTCAGCCGCAGCATTTTCAGATACAATAACATTAGCTGCTGCACCTATAATAGTAAGGTTTCCGCCTAAACATGCACCTAGTGATAAACACCACCATAGAGGGAAGGTGTATTCTGCGCTTGTTGATTTTTCAATAACGCTAAGCATTGGTGCCATTGTTGCAGTATATGGAATATTATCAATTACACCTGATATAATTCCTGATGCCCAAAGAATAAGCATTGATGCTGCTTCTTGTGAACCTTGAGTAACTTTTAATATCCACTCTGCCATTAATTTAATGCCGCCTGATGCTTCCACTCCGCCGATAATTATGAATAAACCTACAAAGAAAAATATTGTATTCCATTCTACATCTCTTAAAATATCAGTCGGTTTTTCAAATAACAGTAAAACACTTGCACCAAGCATAGCGGCAACGCAAGTTTGAATATGTGTAATATCGTGGGTTACAAATCCTAGTATTACTAAACCTAAAACCAACATTGAACGAATCATTAAATTCTTATCGGTTATAGTTTTTGTATTATCTAAATTTGCAACTTCTGCCATCTTATCAGCATCAGCGTGAAGTTTTTTTCTGAATATAAAAGTTAGTACAAATAAAACTACTACCATAATTAAAGCAACTGGAAGCGTCAAATTCCAAATGAAGTCCATAAATGAAAATCCTGCTGCACTTCCGATAATAATATTCGGTGGATCACCAATTAATGTTGCAGTACCGCCTATATTTGATGAAAATATTTCAGTTAGCAAATATGGCAAAGGATCTATCTCAAGTTTCCTTGCGATAGCAAACGTAATCGGTAAAATTAAAATTACGGTTGTAACATTATCCAAAAAAGCACTTGTTACTGCTGTAAATAGACCAAGAGCTATAAGGATTTTTATAGGTTGACCTTTTGTGTGTTTCAAAAGTTCGTTTGCTATCCAATTAAATACTCCGCTTCTTGTTGAGATGTTAACAATTATCATCATAGAAACAAGAAGGAATATAACGTTAAAATCAACAAAATTAATAAAATAATGCGGGTTAAGAGCATCTGCTATAGTTTTATCCTGACTTACCAACCCCAATAAAATTGTAATACCGGCTCCCAAAAGTGCTATTGTTACTTTTGGAATCTTTTCAGTCGCAATAAAGATATATGCTAAGATTAATAATCCTGCAGATATTACAATATTGTGAGCTGATACAAATGCGTGTATCATTTCCATATCTATTCTCCTCTTAATACCTATACAACTCTAAGCATAACACAAAAAAAGATGACATACAGCCATCTTTTTTTTGTGTTATAAATTTGATTATATTAATTACCACTAAGTATTTTGCAATCCACGTTTAAACTCTTCCGGTCTGCTTGAACGAGAAAGGGCATCCTCTAATGTAACTTTTTTCTTCAAATATAAATCTCTTAGAGCCATCTCTAAAGTTTGCATGCCAAATCCTGAGTTTGTTTGCATTGTAGAATAAATTTGTGCAGCTTTTGCTTCACGGATCAAGTTAGCAATCGCAGGGATAACAAGCATAACCTCTTGAGCCATAACACGACCTTGTTTTGTTCCGTCAGCTTGAAGGAGTGGTAACAAAGTTTGAGAAAATACTGCTACTAATGAGTTTGACAACTGTACACGAACCTGTTGCTGCTGTCCTTCAGGGAATACATCAATAATACGGTCAATTGTTTGAGATGCAGAAGAAGTGTGCAATGTACCAAATACCAAGTGTCCGGTTTCTGCTGCGGTAAGAGCAAGTCTTATTGTATCCAAGTCTCTCATCTCACCGACCAGAATAATATCAGGGTCTTCACGAAGTGCTGATTTAAGAGCGTTTGCAAAACTTCTCGTATCTTGTCCCAATTCTCTTTGATGAATAATAGAACGTTTTGAAGGGTGAATAAATTCGATAGGGTCTTCAATCGTCAAAATGTGTTCAGAACGAGTTTCGTTAATATAATTAATCATTGCAGCAAGAGTTGTAGATTTACCCGAACCAGTAGGTCCTGTAACCAAAACAAGTCCTCTTGGCTTTTCAGCAATTTTTCTGCAAGTTTCTGATAAACCTAACTCTTTAAAGTTAGGAACTTTTGAAGAAATTACACGGAAAGCTGCTGCATAGTTACCTCTATCTTTATATATATTTACACGGAAACGGCTTAAACCTTGAATACCGTATGAGAAGTCAAGCTCCCAATCTTGCTCAAGTTTACGCCTTTGTTCCTTGTTTAACATCGGGAATAACAAAAGCTCAACTTCTTCGGGTTTCAAAGCCGGAACATCCATTCTCTGCAAATTTCCGTCTATACGAACAACCGGAGGTAAACCTGCTGATATATGTAAATCTGAACCTCTTTGCTTAACAACTACTTCCAAATATTTTTCTATAAGCATTATAAACTGCCCTCATAATATAGCACTCTTCTACTATATGATAATATCACGGATTAATGTCTTTGTAAATAAATTATTAATGGAAAATTGAAAATGTAAAAATGGAAAAATTTTATAAAAATTACAATAGTAAAACTTGCTTTTAATAGATTATACGTAAGCAAAAACGAAATTTATAATTTTCCATTTTCAACTTTACATTTTCAATTTCGTTATAAATACAATTTAAAGTTAACACTTTATATAATACGAAAGTCTGTCCGAACTAATTTTTCGCTAAATATTCATTTATTGCCTTTGCCGCTTTTTTTCCTGCTCCCATTGCATTTATAGCATTAGATTCTCCTACAGGTGCGACATCCCCGCCTGCATAAATTGCAGGAATAGATGTTTCTCTTGTTTCTGAATCAACGGTAAAATATCCTTTTCTGTCCGTTTCGAAATCCAGACCGTCTGTTTTTGCAGATTTTTGAATAATAGGATTTGGACCTGTTCCTAATGCAACAATAACAGTATCAACATCTAAGTCAACAAATTCTCCGGTTCCTACAGGAGAGCGTCTTCCTGATTCATCAGGTTCACCAAGCTCCATAACCTCAAATTGCATTCCGTTTACGTACCCGTCTTTATTATAAATTTGTTTCGGTGCTCTCAAGAATAAGAATTGAACACCCTCTTCCTTTGCGTGTCTTATTTCTTCAAGCCTTGCAGGAAGTTCAGTTTCAGTCCTTCTATATACAATATAAACCGTTTCAAACCCAACACGGACAGCAGTTCTTGCTGCATCCATCGCTACATTTCCGCCGCCGATTACCGCAACTGATTTACCCACTTTTAAAGGTGTTGCGGTTTTTTCATCATTAGCCTGCATTAAATTTACACGAGTTAAAAATTCATTTGCAGAAAATACTCCGTTTAAGTTTTCACCTTCAATATTCATCATTTTAGGAAGTCCTGCTCCGGAGCAGATAAATATTGCATCAAATCCGTCATCTTGAAGTTGTTTTAAAGTAATTGATTTCCCGACAACAACATTTTTTTGAAATTTTACTCCCATTTTTTTTAGTGTATCTATTTCTCTGTCCAAAACTTTTCTTGGAAGCCTAAACGGTGGTATCCCATATCTTAAAACTCCGCCGAATTTATGCAACGCTTCAAAAACAGTAACATCATGACCTGCTTTTCTTAAATCCGCCGCTGCCGTAATTCCTGCACAACCGGAGCCTATAATTGCAACCTTTTTACCCGAATTAACAATTTTAGGTTCTTTAGCAGTTGTATTATCGCCTACATACCTTTCCAATGCTCCTATTGCAATAGCCTCACCTTTTATACCTAAAACACATTTCCCCTCGCATTGTCTTTCCTGCGGACAAACTCTGCCGCATACAGAAGGAAGCATGCTCGTTTCTCGAATTATTTTGCCAGCTTCATCTAATTTATCTTCTTTTAAAGCTTTTATAAAATCAGGTATGTGAATATTAACAGGGCAGCCTTGAACACATCTTGGATTTTTACAATTTAAGCATCTGCTTGCTTCAAGCTTAACTTGTTCTTCTGTTAAATTTTCTTCAACAGCGTTAAAATTTTTACGACGTTCAAACCTATCTTGTTCAACCGGTCTTTGACGCATATTATCTCTCCTATGTTTATTTTTATTAATCTAATCTAACAATATTATATTATAAAAAGAAAAGTTGCTAGGTTTTTGACTTAGCAACATTAAATAAACACGAGGATATTAAGAGAGAGTATAAAAAGAAGGTGTAAATAAAGGGATTGGAATTATTTTTCCGCTTCCTTTAAGTAGCAACATTTGTCGCCGCCTTTTTGTTTTTTTTGTTTTACTGTACCATCTTTCGTTTGCTGGGGGGGTATTTACCCCTGTCTTACATATATATAAAGTATTTTTCTTTTCAGAAATTGCCTTTTTGAAGAAAATATTTTTAAGATTGTTACACAACTTAAAACTGTATTTAAACTACATGCAAAAAGTATATATTACTTATTTCTATTTGCCCACCAATTTTTGATTTTCTGTAATAAAGACAGATTTTTTGTTATTTTAGTTGTTATTTTAGTTTTTGTATTGGGACTTGATTCCCAATTTTCATTGTAAGCATGTTGCTCAACCGCTTTCTTAAAGTCTTCTAAAGTAATTGGCGAACCGGGTTTTCTATCTTTTGCTTCTGATATAATTCTGGCTTTTTCCAGTATGTAATTGTAATCTCTAAATGAAGCGTGATGATTTTCTTTGGTTATGTATTCGCAAATTTTATTTAATTCCGAATTATTCGTATCAAGCAGTTTTGCATCTACAAGTTCTTTTGATAGAGTTTTATAATGTCCTACAATTGCATTCAACATTTGTTCTTTTGTCGGCAAAGGAACATAGATTTTAGTCGGGAATCTGTTTAAGATTGCATCATCAAGAAGCATGTTCAGAGGCTTGTCCTTAGCAGCTTTATTTGTCGCTGCTATAACCTGTATATTTTCAACACTCGTTAAATCCAAAAGTTTTGTTTTGAATGCGTTTTGGAAACTTTCAGTCATGCTTGAATTGCTGCTTGTATCTTTTCTTGCTATAGAATCAAATTCATCAAGGAATACGACGAATTTTTTATTTGGATTTTCTTTTGCTTCTTTAATGACATTTTCAACGAACCCTATAATATTATTTTCCGTTTGCCCGTTAAACATGCCTTTGAATTTAAGAACATCCATCATTACGAGTTTTGAATCAGGGAATAATTTTTGCAAATACTTTGTTAAAGCGTAAACATAAGCGTTTTTACCGCCCCCTGGTTCACCGTATAACATAATTCCGCTTCCGCCTTCTCCGCCTTTTTTCTTAATCCATTCTGCACGTTCTATAGTTGTTTTTAAATCTTCTACAACTTTTTTCATCTCATCACTCAAGAATAATTCTTCAAAAGTTTTTTCATTTGTAACATCTTTAAAATTAAGATTTTGAGCTGATTTAGATATCTTATCAAGCGTTGCATGTCCGCCTCTGAATGTTGCGTACAAACTTAATAAAAGTTGTCCTACTAAACCTACTGCAATACCAACACTACTGTATGCTAGTAATTTATTCATTCGGTTTTGTTGTTTTTCTTTTTTTTGTAATTCTTTTTCCTGAGTTAATGTTTGTAAATCCAAAGTATCCATTCCATAATCCATTGGAATCGGCTGCATATCTTTTTTTTGTACAAACATGTTTTGTTCTGCTTTAAAATTTGTCGGGGTTATATTCGTCGGAGTAATTGTTAACATTGTTTTTCCTTTATTTAACTGATTTTAAAAATGCTTCAAGTTCAGCATCTGTAATATTTAAGTTTTCTTTATTATCAGAGATAGTGTTTATAATATCTTGATAAGTAATGTTTTCACCGATTTTAGATTTTCTTGCAGCTTGTTTCAAGATGCCTTCTTCCAATTTCCTGAAAGAAGTTTGATGTTCTTTTTTAGATAAAAATTCTGCAATTTTATCTAATGTTGAATTATTTATATCCATCAAAGATTCATCAATAAATCCCCTTTCCGGATTTTTATAGAAGTTTGTAAAAGCAATTTTTATTTGTTCTTTATCCGGTAAATCAACTAGGACTTTTTCTCCAAAGCGGTCTAACATAGCGCTATCTAATGTTTTACCAGCTATTTTAGCTGTTTTCGGATCTATATGTAAATTTGTTGCACCGATTACTATAATATTTTTTTCTTTTGTTAATTTATTAAAACCTTTTTTAAATGCATTTAGTATATCTTGAGATAATTTTGCACCATTTCCTGAATCTTGCATCATAACCGAATCAATTTCATCTATAAAAACAAATACTTTTTCATTTTGATGTTTTCTTGCGTATTTTACGGTTGCCTCCATTGTTCCCAGAATATTTTGTTCTGATTCTCCGAACCATTTTGAATTCATTTTTGAAACATCCATATCTACAAATTTAGAATTGGGAAAATCTTTTGCAATTGCATACGCAAATGTATTTTTACCTGTTCCGGGAGGTCCGTACATTAAAATAGCTGTACCTTTACCGCCGCCCTTTTTATAAATTTCTTCAAAATTATTTATATAATTTTTAATACCTTCTGCCGATTTTTTTTGTGTTTCAGGCATCGCCATGTCTTTTAGCCCTTTTTGGCCTGCTAAATCTACAAAATCTAATTTAAATTTTTTAAACCAACCGGCTTGATGTGCCATTATACCTAACGATCCTAAGCTCGCTAAACCTATTAATCCCAATACTGTATAATTAAAATATTGTCCCCTTTTTGCATTTTTTCTCGCTTTTTCTTGTTCTTTTATGAACTTATCTACCTGTTCATTTTCTTTTGTTTTCACATATCCATCAGCTTTAAAGTTTACAACTTTATTTTTGACGGTTGTATTTGCAGGTACTGGGTAATTGTTGATTGTACTAACTTCATTCATACACAATATTCCTTTACACACATAATTTGACTTCTATTATTAATAAAACAAATAACAGGTAAAAATTGCCCTTTACAACAAGTTTTGTAAAGATATGTAACAATTTTTGAAAAATTTCTTCAAAAAGCTAAAGTTTTTGAAAAAAATGCCGATATACATGTAAAAGGGACTAATAAAGGAAAGAACAATGTGCGCGTTAGCAATTAATCAAGCAAGTATAAGATTTTGTCAAAGGCGAAAAAGTCAATGTCAGTTAGATATTACATTAATACAAAACGCTAACATTTTGCTTGCTAACGAACAATCAAATCTTTCAAGAGAGTATAACGCTCGTTTAAAAGGAAAAGATATTTCTTATTATGCAAACGGTGAATATAATAAAATGTCATACAGCTTTTTGATGGGAACAGGTTTAACAACTTTTGATTTATTATGGAATAACCCGAAAAATATAAAAAGTGATAATAGTATGATATTAACTGATGCTGGCGGTCTTGTTGTTATGAACGACGAATACGCACATGCACTTAAGAAAGTCCTTGGCGACGGTTGTATTAATGCAAAAGGCAAAGGCGGCACCTTCTCAACAGATAAAATTCCGGCACTTATTGCGGAAGTAGCAGGTCTTGATGAAGAAGCCGTTAAAGAAATTATAGCAGGCGGAACACTTTCAAGTGTTTGGGAAGGTAATGCAATCCATAAAAATACTCAAACATTGAATGTAAACAGTATTGAAAGTGAATACAACAATTCGGATACTCTAACGGATAAGATTGCCAGTATTGTGGACTTTTTCTATCCTATATTCCAAGCTGCGGCAGTAAACGGGTGGACAAATCGATATTCAAAAGAAATTGAAACAAATCCCGATTATGTCAGTGATGCATTAGTTAGCGGAACCTTGCAGCTTCAGCAAGTACAGAAATCGGATGGTAATTATAAACCGGATACTTCACTCTCATATTTTACTATGGCCGGTATCGGAGGTGTTACGGCGAAACAGGAATCAAGCCATAGAGAAGAAGTTACGGCTTGGTATAATCAGCAAAGAGAATTGATAAATCAGAAGGAAACAATGAACAACCTTCGTATAACTGAATTAGATGCTGAAATGCAAGCATTAAATACAGAGATGGAATCTCTTAAATCGTTGATACAAGATGATATAAAAATATTTAATATGTTTGGATAAAAAGATTAAAAATTAAAAATTTATTATTAGTCCATATTTAACATGCAAGGTTTTGCATGTTTTTTATTGTGCTTATATTTATTTTTGGAATTATCCATTTTTACACACCTGTTTTTAAAACCGCTATATCCATCACTAACGTTTCCCATAAAAAACGAGAACCCGTTATCATTACGGGAAAAGGTGTGTTCTTGCATAGGATAACTACGTTTATTTTTAAATCTCCATCTTTAAGTGTAAATTTTTGTAACAAAAATGCACTCTTCTCTAAAGTTTTCAAAAAATCTGCCGATATATATAAATGTATAATTATACAGGTAAAGGATATTTTCATGGCGACTTGGAAAAAACAAAACACTTATGTTCCGCCTATACAGTATAAAAAATTCAATGCGGGACAGATTGAAGAGGACTATAAAAATCTATATCCGGAACTAAATACAGAGCGAGAGAAAAAGAATGAAAGACTTGAAAGTTTTAAGCAAAGACTTATACAGTTCAAAGGTATAAAGACTTTACAAGAAGCAAAAGAGCTATTAAATAGAACCATGCCTATTGCGCTTGATAGGTCAACATTTTATATCGGTGAAGCAAAAGTGGTTATTGTTAACTATGATAAAAGACTCAGAATCTCTCTTGATTCACCGAAGGAATACATTTGCTACGATTTTGTATAAGATAACAATTTATAAATAAGGAGATAATAATGAGTTTTTACATCAACCTTGATCAAATTTTAAACAATATTGCTTCTAACATTAGCAAGAAAGAAACAGTAACAGAATTAACCTCAGACGAGAAAAAGAAACTGCAAGAACTCGGTATTACCGATCCAAGTGCATATAAAACTCTTATGGAACAGATTGGAGCTGAAAACGATACAGAACGTCAGCAAGTATTAGAAGAATTGGAAAAACTTATAAAAAGAATACAGGAGCTTGCACCGGAGGCTTATGATAAAAATATTGCCGAACTTATAAGCAAGGCAGGTAATGTAAAAAATGTACAAGAGTTATTTACCTTATTTACTGATAAAATAACTATTTTAGAAAATGAAAAACTCAAAGATCCTGATGTAAAGACAATAGAAAGATTGGCTCTTAAAAATCAAAGCTATAGCGAACAGATGTCTACTGACGACTATAATGAGTTAATTAATATTTTATCAAGACATTCTGATTGGGGTGTAAAAACCGAACAAGCCGGTAACGGTACAACAAGTGTCAGCTTTAACTGCAGCGGAAAAAGTTATACATTCTCAATAAATCAAGATATTGATACTTCAAAAATTAATGATATAAATTCAAACCCTGACAGACAAAGAGTTTTAGCGTTTGAGGCCATTATCAAAGATTTTGCATTAGGAAAACTTCGCTGGAGTGATTTGGAAGAAGCTTTGGCTCCTTACGGATTTACAAAAGCACAGCTTATGACTTCCGAAAAATATGATTGGAGAAATAACGGTTATCTGCTGACTCTGAACTACGGAGGCAAACAATATTCGTTCAACTGTAATATTGATGGATCTGTTGACGGAACAAACGATAAGCATGAAGGCAATATAATATATAATGAGATTGAACATACAGACCTTTATCGTGCAGGATTTACTTCGGAAGAAATTAAAAAATATTTTGTAGAAGCTTTTGTTGTTGACGGAAAAGTTCAGTTCTATACAAAAAATGAAACGGCTTGGAAAGATCTTGGTACTAAAAACAAAGTTAGAAGAAATTGAAAAAGAAAAAGAACAAGAAAAACAGGCTGCACAATGGATAAATGATGTAATAAACACTTTGGCTGCAGAAAACAATTTAACACCGAAAGAAGCAAACGAACTAAAAGAATATATGCACGGAGATGATGTTAAAAAACAATTAACCGATGTAAAAGGTAAATCTGAAAACGAGTTTAAAACAATAGTTAAGAATATTGCAGAAAACTATATTAATAATCATTTTAAGACAGAAAGTCCAAAATCTACTGATACAGTAACAAATGAACTAAGTGATGCGCAAAAGACGAAGATAACAGAAATATGCGACACCGTTGCCACAGCAGTCGGTTTGGATAGCGCAGACAATGACAATTTGAAAAATCTGGTACAAACCGCAGCTGCAGATTGGAAAGATAAAATTGATACGGATTTTGCTTTTGAAGTACAAAAGAAAGCATTGGAAATTGCACAAGGAATATTAAAACAAAAAAATCAGAGTTCCGGTAACAATGGCGATTTAGATGAACTCATAAGCAATTTCACAGATAGCGGCAATCATTCTCCCGCAGTATTAAGTGAACTGAAAAAATATCATGATAACGGAGATATTAGCATCACCATAACAAGAGACGGCAGCAGTTATGAAGTGACTATTACTCGTAATGGGGAAACATTAGGTCCAGAATTAGTTGATGAACAAACATTGAGAGACGCAGGTTTTACTATAAATAGTGGTGTTGTTGATTTATCTGCAACGACACAAACTTATATCAACGACATAGAAAAATCTGAAGCTTTGCTTGAAATCTGCAGAGGTTTTATGACAAACGGAGTTTCAATAAACGATAATAACAAAGGTAAATTAACTTTTGAGCAAACTATGGATGTATATAGTAAAGTAAAAAATCATGACTCCTATCAAAAGAAATATAACGATATTGAAACATTCAAAAAAGCTATTTCAACAATTGCAAACGAATATGCAGTTGCATCAATACAAGCAGGAACAAGAACTGAAAACGATGCGACCGCTGGACAAATTGACGAAGCCGCAAAAAATCTTACAAGTTGGGGCGGTAAACCTTCGTATAATTTAGAAGGAATTTTACCTGCAACTACGGATGATCGTTACGATTCATACCCTTTAACATCAAAAGATTTTAAAGAATTATATAACAATGATTATATTGTACGTTTACATATCAGTATGGACAGTAGTGAAAGTTGGGAAGATGCCGGTAAAACAATAAATGGACAACTTAATCAACTGGGTGATATAATTACATCTGCATTAGGTACAACTAATTTATTTGATAAAGACATATTGGAAATAGCAAAAAATAATATAATAAAAAAATACAGCGATACAAAATTCAACAATGCACTAAATGATGATGATGACGGAACCAACGAATATGATTTAGTAAACAATTTAGCTTGGAGAATGAAAAACGATCGCAGCGGAACCGGTCATAGAGTTGTCGGAACAAGAGATGATGACGGAAGTGATTCTTGGGTTTGGGGCGTCAGATTCAAAGACATTGTCGATGATATAATTGCAGAATATAAAAGATTGGCAGGATATTCAGCATAACGCAGCAGACTAAAGTACCAATATCAAGTTAAAGGTGCATCAAATGATGCACCTTTTGAAATAGCGTATGTTATGTAATTCAATGACAAAATATAAATTCAAGATTTGCAAATGTAACAAAGATTCGTCATTCAGAGGACGTAGTTTACAGATGATACTTTTATCTTTACGAAGTCCGAAGAATCTCTAAAACTTTTTTGTAAATAAAACAGTTATGGCGATACTTCGCACTTCGTCCAAACAAACATAAAAACCAAAAGACAATTTGCTCAGTATGACGATTTAACATATCAACTCCAAATCTTGAATTCTATACTTTTGTCATCGAATAATGTAACATATACAAGAATGACGGGTAAACGTAATATTTTACGGAAAACGTAAATTATATTATTTACCCCTTTAGCCATTTACCACTATATCTTCATGGTCAAATCTGCTGTCATGAAGTTGTTTTTATAATCATTTACAGTATTCATAAGTTCAACAAACTCTGCATACTTCTGTGTGTGCAGGGTTTTTGATAATTCTACCGTTCCAATAAAATCAACCTTAAAGCATTCTTCTTTTCTATCAATAATTTTAACCATGCCTGAGTCTTCAAACATTTCAAGCATTGTTTCAACTGCAGCATTTGTAATTCCCAAAGCAGATGCTGCTCTTTCAAGATTAAAATCACCATTAAGATTATTACAAGTATATCTTATCATGCCTGAGAAGGTTTTGAGCATGCTCTCATAATTATTCCCAATATTAGGGGTATAACTCATATAGTGAATATAATCCGCTCCAGTTACATTCATAATTTTTTCCAAAATATCGTCATCAGCAGGATAGTCAAAAAACATTAAAACATCACTTTTTTTTGCGGTTAGTCTGTTTACAACAGAATTATATATGCTTACATAAGGTTTTAAGCTTTCTGAGATAATTTTATTCTCGACAAAAACCGAAACAGTTTTACCGCAGTTTTTTATATAATCATTTACCTGTGCCAGTATGTCTGTTTTCTTTCTGTGATCGTAAACTTTCTCTCTGGTAACTTCCTCCTCCTCGACCAAAGCTTCCGAATGGACATCTTTAATAACAAGTTGAATACTTGTAATTCCGTTATAAACATTCAATTGCGGTGCAAAAGCTATGTCAAGTTTATCACCTGCAAGCAGAGGAATATCACCTCTTGACCACCATACACAATCTATATTTCCTCTGGGCCCTTCAACTATGAGCTTTAGGTGTTCTTTTGTTGAACCCATAAGCTTTTTTTCTTTTAAGGTTAAATTATTAACAACAAATGTTGGTGAAGGATTTGACATCCCAAACGGTTCAAGTTTTGAGATTTCTTCTATAAGCGAAATATCAATATCATCTATTGAAAGCTCTAAATCTATATCAAGAGAAGGTTTGAGTTTTCTTCCGTTAAGCATTTCGTCAACTGTTTGGTTTAATGCTTTTTTTACTTCATCAAAACTTGCTTTTTCTGTAGAGAACGTAAATCCGCCTGCAAGTTTATGTCCTCCAAAACCTTCCAATTTATCGGATATTGTTGAGATAATATCATACAAATCCAATTCTTTTACCCCTCTTGCAGAACATCTGTATAGTTTTGTGTCCTCTGAGTATGTCATTATAAACGATGGTTTATAATACTTTTCAACAAACTTTGATGCAACAATTCCTATTACTCCGATGTGCCAATTAGGATTTGCGAGTACGACTGCATTATCTCTGCTTTTTGAATTTTTCCAAATCTCATCCGCTTCTTCAAAGGTGTCATTAACCATTTGCTGACGCATTTTGTTAAGATTATCCAATTGCATTATGCAAAGCTCAATTTCCTGCTTATTATCTGAGATAAGAAGTTTTATTGCAGGGTCAACAGATTCAATTCTTCCTGATGCATTAATCCTTGGAGCAACAGTAAAAGCAACTTGTTCAGCGGTTAACCCGTTATCAACATTAACTCCGGCATGGTCCAAAAGACGCTTCAATCCATAATGTTTACCTTTTGCAATTAATTCTAATCCCTTTGTTACAAAGTACCTGTTTTCGCCGATAAGCGGAACAAGGTCAGCTATTGTTCCTACTGTTACAAAAGGAAGTAAATCATAGCTAAAAGCAAGTTTATCATATTTTTCTAAAACACCCTGTGCAAGCTTAAACGCCACTCCTACTCCTGCTAGAGAGGTTAAATACTCAATCTGAAGCGGAGTAAGTTTTTCGTCTAAAGCGTTCATTGCCTTTGGATTAATTATTGCATAAGCAGGCGGAACTTCATCAGGTGCTTCGTGGTGGTCTGTAATAATAACATCACGCCCGAAACTGTTTATAAACCTAACTTCTTCAACACTACTGATACCGTTATCAACCGTAATTATTAGTTTTGGCTTTTTTTGGCTCAAGAGTTTTACCAAAGCTTTTGAATTAAGTCCGTGTCCTTCTGCATCTCTATCAGGGATATAATAATCAACAACTCCGCCTAAGTATGAAAAAGTCTTAACTAAAACAGAAGTAGAAGTAACACCGTCAGCATCAAAGTCGCCATAGATTAAAATGTTTTCCTTCTCATCTATTGCCTTAACTATTCTTTCAACAGCACGAGGCATATCACAAAAAGCGTTAGGGTGCATCAAAGTTATCTCAAGAGGGTTCAAAAATTCTCTTTTTGCCTCCTCTGACTTGATGCCCCTAACCTCTAATAATCTGTCAACAATTGATTGTTTTGGGTTTAACCCCCCGCTAATGTTCCACTCTTTTCTGTAAGACATGTCATCTCTTTCAATAATTCAATAGCTTTTTTAAGCTGAACGTCGTTTTTTGCATCAACATTCTCTTTCTTTAACTCTACCACAACATCGGGTGTAATACCTTTTTTGTGTATATCACTTCCTGACGGAGTTAAATATCTTTGTATTGTAATATTTACCCCTGCTTCATCAGGAAGCCTGTTAATTTCTTGTACTAAACCTTTACCGAAGGATTGTTCGCCGACGATTGTAGCACGGCTGTTATCTTTCAAAGCACCGCTAAGAATTTCGCTTGCAGAAGCAGAACCTTTGTTTATAAGAACAATTATAGGCTTGTTCGTAACCTGATGGGCTCTTGCTCTGGTCGTGGTTTTGTAGCTGTCACGGTCAACCGTGCTAACTATTACACCGCCTTTTAAAAGCATATCAGAGATGTAAATAGCGTTTGTTAAAAGTCCTCCGGGGTTTGAACGAAGGTCTATGATGTAACCTTTTGCATCAGAAGAATTATTCAATATTGTTTCAATCTCACCTGCAGCATTCTTGCTGATAAACGAGCTTAATCTTATATACTGAATATCTTTTGGTATTTCTGTTTCGATAGGAGGCTTTGTGGAAACAGATTTAACTTCAATCTCATCTCTTACAATGCTGTAAGTTTTATTAGGAACACCCTTTCTTTGGATTAATAGCGTAACAGTTGTTCCTTTTTCACCTCTAATCTTATCAGCGGCTTTATCAATACTTATACCTTTTGTACTTTCTCCGTTAATCTCTAAAATCGCATCATCTGCAAGAAGCCCTGCTCTTTCAGCCGGAGAATCTTCTAACGGTGCAATAATTACCAATTGCCCGTCTCTTAAGCCGATTTGTGTTCCGATACCTTTTAGAGAACCTTTTATTGATTGGTTTTCTTCAGAAAATTCTTTTGGATCTAAAAATCTTGTGTAAGGATCATTCAAACTTGCAAGCATTGTTTCAATCGCTACATAAGCATCTTCTTTAGTTTTAAGCTTATGGTCGTATTTGTATCTCCATTTGTCCCAATCTTGACAATTGTCTGTAGGGTCATAATATTTTTTATTAATAAGCATCCAAACATTGTCATATAATTCCGCAGGAGTTGCAGAATAAACATTTCCAACAGTTGTTAGCAGTGCTGTTAATAGTATTAAACTCGATGTTATAAATCTTTTCTTCATTTGTTAACTAAACTCCTCTTTAATAAAATTATCAAAAAGCGCTCTTTATATTATACTACACTTTTATTTTTTAATAATCAAATAGGGGGAGGGGGGTAAATATAATTCACATTTTTCGCAAGAAAGCAGCACATAAATCCGTCATTCAGAGGGGGAAATATTCATTTTACCCCCGAAGAATCGCCATAACTTTTGCAAAGAAACAGTTATTGTCAGGTAGAACCTGACCTACAAAGATTAATATATAATCTATTCGAGATTAGGCATATAATACTTTTTCAAGTAGGTCAGGTTTTACCTGACAATAACTGATGATTTTTAATGCACGCTTGCTAAGGCATAGGCTATAAGTTTTTAATAAAGTATGTCGGCTTAGTAAAGCCAACCTACATTAACTCATTAATTATCCCTCTAACAGGCAAATTTTTTGGAGAACACATTAACTACCTCTCCTAATGGGTAAGTGAGCGACGAGCAGAGTATGCAAGCAGATGCGGTATTCGTTTAATACGAGTCGGTCAAGACAAGCCAGGAAGGTGGCGTAAGTCCACGTTGTGATTGCTTATTTATTTTAGTGTTCTATTCGTTTGATAACTTTAGCAGGATTGCCTGCAACAATAGTCCAAGGTTCGACATCATGAGTTACAACACTACCTGCTCCAACTATTGCAGCTTCTCCGATTGTAACCCCCTTTAGAATAACAGAATTACACCCAATCCACGCATCATTACATATTTTTATAGATTTTGGATTTAATTGTTTTACATCAAATTCTTCTGAACCATTACCGGCACGCCTTTGTATCGGATTTATAGGGTGTGAATTGTTGTCCAAAATAGTCGTATTATGTGCTATTAAGACATAATCACCTATTTCTACCATTTGTGCAGCTCTTATACTTGAATTTTTTCCAATAAAACAATTTTTTCCTATTACAATTTTTCCGCCTGAGTTAATCTGAGTTTGCAAATGTCCGTTTACATAAGTGTTTGGTCCAATCTTTATAGATTCTTTACCGTTATTACAACATTCTGCGAGGCTTTCTCTTGTAAATATAACAGATTTGTCGCATACACAATTTTCATAATTATTCCCAAGAGAACTTTTATCTACATTCAACCAATTTCTTATAAAAGTTTTGAACCCCATATGTTAATCTCCTTATGTTTCTTATAGAAACATGTTACATGATAATAAACTATTTAAAACCTTTAATTAATAATATTTTACAATGTTTCTAAAACTATGTAGAATAAAAATAGTAAACAATTCATAATGATGTTTACTATGAAAAAAAATCAAAGTTTAAATAAGAAAATATTAAAAAAGATTGGCTTAAACATAAGATATCGCAGACTTTATTCTAATATCTCGCAAGAAGCACTTGCTTTGGATATTGGTGTAGAACGCTCATATATCACTTCTATAGAAATGGGTGAAAAAAGTCCCTCTATATATTGTCTTTATTTGCTTGCGAAAAGATTAAATACAACATTAAAAGATTTGTTGGATATAAACTTGGAATAAATTATTGCTACCCTTTTATTTTTTGTTTTAGAGAGCGTTTAGTTTTACTTAGAGGTCCATTAAACGGAGCAACTACATTTTTATAATACTTCTTTGCATAAACAAACGGAAACATAGGTATCCAAGAACATTTTACCAGAACAGAAACTGTATCTGCACCTTGTGAAAACATTAGTTCGTCTATTGTTTGCTCATACGCAGGTGATATTGACGAGAACAGTTTTAAAATATAATCGGTAAATGTTACGCTATAATAACCTGTAGACACAAGCGGACTTCCTGTAATATCCGAAAAATTAAGCGTTGATAAATCCTCATGTATTGTTTGAATATCAAACGGAACGCTTACAGAACCTTGGCCTTCTCTTTTTATCTCCAACACCCTGCCATTATAAACAATTATTAAAGTATTAAAATCCGGCATGTAAATATCATCAAAAATATTATCCAATATTATTTGCCCGTTCAAATCAGTAATACCGTACATGTAATTTTTTGCGGTTACAAACATGCCGCCATATAGCAAGTCTATAGAGGAGTATTCGACAGGCAAAATCTCAAATCCCATTTCATCAAATATTCCGTACTTGTCCCCTTTGCGGAATTTTACAAATTTACCCAAAACTCTTTCTGCTTGATTGTACTTTGCCTTTACCAGTACATTACCGTTATCATCAATTATACCGAATTTCGTCCCGTCCTGCATAATCCATGCTGTTTCACCAAGACGTACAAGTTTTTTGTATTCCGCTTTAATTATAATATTACCTTTATTATCTTTTAGCCCAAATTTGTTGTTGTCCGAATACACAATTGATTCAGCCTGCACAAATTGATTACATATTAATAGTAAAGATATTATTAAAGCAACTTTCTTCATATTAAAAGATTAGCATGAAATATATTATTATCTCAAACAATTCTATAACTTTAGTTATAGGAAATGAAATTTTAGGACAATTTCTAGTTTTTTGTTAATCCCCAGAACCTTTTATTTATCGTTATTTTCATTCATATCCTACTCCGAATGGAGGATTCTATAACTAAAGTTGTAAAGTTTAAAAAATTTGTGCCGTTAAGAAAAGTGAAAGGCAAATTATAAATTTATTGAAAGGAAATTTATTATGGCATCGACAGCAGCAATTACGATTAACACAAACCTTGCGTCATTGACCTGTCAAAAGTACTTGAAATCTGCAACTAAAGGCATGAATACCTCTATGGAACAGTTGTCAACAGGCTTTAGAATTAACAGTGCAAAAGATGACGCTGCCGGCTACGCCGTATCAGCTGGTATGGAAGCAAAAATTAACGGCTATGACATCATTGAAATGAACTCTCAAATGGGGTTAGATATGTTAACTACCCAAGAAGGTGTTCTTGATATTATCAATGATTACTTACAAAGAATTCGTGACTTAACCATGCAAGCAGCAAACGGAACTTACGGTTCTGCATCACTTAATGCGTTAGCATTGGAAGTTATCCAAAGAATGGACGAAATCGACAGACTTTGTGAAATTACAGACTTCAATGACACATACTTGCTTGATGGTTCAAGACAAACAGATATTAACCTTCAAGTTGGGTTATATTCTGACAAAAGATGCGTTATTAAGATGGACGCTTTCTTATTTGACAGCGCAAAATCAACAGTAATTTTCGGATTTAAAGCTAATAACGATCACATTACAAAATCAAGACCCGGTTATGTTGATTTAACATATTCTGCAAACGAAAATGAATACGAATACAGAGCAAGAAAAATTGACCAAGATGGTAAACCAATTTTAGTTAACGGTGAAGTACAATACTTACCGGGCTCTTATAAATCAGCTCTTACTGCAGCTATGGCAGAAAACCATGTTGTAGATCAAGGTAATTTAGTTGAATACAAGCTTATGAGCGGAGCAAAAACCATATCTATTACAAATATGTGTAATGCTATTTATAGAAATGACTCCTCTGCTCGTGAATTTATCACATTTGTTGATGAAGCTATTGATAACATTTCACTAAGATGTACAAAAATCGGTGCATATATGAACAGACTAGAATCAGCTATTGATTCAACAGACGTTCAAAGAGAAAACTTGATTGAAGCAAATTCAACAATCAAGGATGCCGATGTAGCGGTATCATCATCAAACTATATTAAGTTCCAAATCTTGCAGCAATCAACAGCAACACTTCTGTCAACTGCAAACCAAATGCCGTCAATAGCATTGAACTTGATATAGTAAACATTTAGAACCAACTATTTTATATATAATAAAAGGTCCTTTCAATAGCTCCTGCAACTTTAAGCTGCAGGAGTTTGCCTTTAAACTTTGTTCTAATAAAAAGGCTCGGCAGATTGCCGAGCCTTTTTATTAGCATATTTAACAATTTATAACTTCCAACTGTTCAAGTATTCTTCTTGCTCAGGAGTTAAAGTATCGATTTCGATACCCATAGTTTTGAGCTTAAGTTCAGCAATACTCTTATCAACACTTTCAGGAAGTGTATGAAGTTTTTTAGCCAGCTTACCTTGATTTTTAACGATATATTCCATGCCTAAAGCTTGGTTAGCGAAGCTCATGTCCATAACTGATGCAGGGTGTCCTTCTGCTGCACCTAAGTTAACAAGTCTGCCTTCTGCTAAAACGTATATTGATTTACCGTTGTTAAGTTTATATTCATCAAGATACGGTCTTATTCTCTTAATCTCGGTTGTAAATTCTTTTAACCCGTTTACATTAACTTCCCAATCAAAATGTCCTGCATTTGCAACCATAGCACCGTCTTTCATAGAAAGAAGGTGTTCTATATCAACAACGTGCTTATCGCCTGTTACTGTTAAGAAAATATCGCCTTCTAAAGCGGCCTTAGCGATTGGCATTACTCTATAGCCTTCCATTGCTGCTTCAAGAGCCTTAAGCGGATCAACTTCACAAACAATTACGTTCGCTCCAAGAGCTTTAGCTCTTAAGGCGCAACCTTTACCGCACCATCCGTATCCTGAGATAACAACGGTTTTACCTGCTATTAAGATATTAGCAGCACGCATAATACCGTCCATAGCACTTTGACCTGTTCCGTAACGATTATCGTAAAGGTGTTTAGTCAAGCTTGTGTTAACTCCGACAGCAGGGAATTTGAGCATTCCTTCTCTTTCCATTGCCTGAAGTCTTATTATACCGGTTGTTGTTTCTTCTGTTGAACCGATAACTTTATCAGCAAGTCCGGGATATTCGGCATGCAGCATAGACACCAAGTCGCATCCGTCTTCAATAATCAAATGAGGTTGGTGAGTAATTGCTTCTCTGATGTGAGATTTGTATTGTTCTACTGATTCACCTGCTATTGCAAAAACAGGAATATCATAGTATTTAACAAGAGCTGCTGCCACATCATCTTGCGTTGAAAGTGGGTTTGATGCCACAAGAATTGCATCTGCACCGCCTGCCTTCATTGCTATACATAGAGCTGCAGTCTCTTTTGTAACGTGAGAGCATGCAGCAAGTCTAAGTCCTGTGAATGGTTTTTCCTCAATAAATCTTTTTTTGATTTGTTCTAAAACAGGCATGTCTTTCATTGCCCATTGAATATTATTCAAGCCTTGTTCTGCAAGACTTATGTCTTTAATATCGCATTTTAACTGTGTCATTGTCATAATTTACCTTCTTATTCCTTTAAATTAGCAACACTTACTTTATACATTTTATCACTAACATCCACAATCGCCCATCTTAAAGGGTTAATGTTTAGTTTTGTTAACTCTTTTTCTATATATTCGGTCGTTGGTTGACCGTTATTTTTTATTTCGACTAACTCCGATACTACTTGCATAACTATTAGATTAACATAAAAATATTATAACTGTATGATTTTCTTATTTTCCATATTTATTTTGTTACGAATTGAGGCATAATATTTTTAAAATTATTTTTGTCTAAAAAATTAAACGTATTAAACCAGAAAAGTTTTCTTAGACCTTGCGTAATATTTCCTTGATATTCTTTTACTCTGACCGGAGAACAAACTTCAAATACGTTGTTTAAATTATCAACATGAAGCTTTCCGACAAATGAAAAATCTTTAAATCTTGAGCAGTTAAAAAGATCTTCAAATTTTCGCTTTTTATAATCTTTTCCTAAAAGTTCATTAATTGATATAGAAGTTAAATTTTTAGCATCACCAAGTAAAGCTTCACATCTCAACATCTCTTCGGCTCTTTTTAGAGTCCTGCCGTAATGAGAATAATCTATAATTACATAAGTTTTATCGGGCTTATTTTTTAAGTCAGTTTTGCTTAACCCTATTTGAACCAAAGATGATTTATATGTATTCAAGTATTCTTTAGGAATATCATCTACTGTTCTTTTTCTTAAACCTGAAAGCGGAATGTTTTTGGTTTCAACTCCCATCACTTTTAAAAGCTCTGCAATAGAAGAAACGGAGCGTCCGATTGCTATAACAACATAATTCTTTTCGCCGTATTTTTTATCAAGCTCTGTTTTAACTTTATTTGCCGCAAAACAATTCATTTTTGCAAGTTCTTTTAATCTTGCAGGCGAATTTTTACTCAAAAAATTACGGGTTTTTTTATTGGTATTTGTAAAACTCTCTAATGTTATTTCACCTATTCTATTCAATTTTGAATGACACTCAGGTATCAATTTAGGAGTTGATATTTTTGATACATTAATTCCCATATTTTGAATAAAACTCGAACAAAAATATTTTTGCCAAATAAAAATTAAGAAAAAGAAAAATCTAATTTATCAAAATCATGAATTAAATTGTATAATTCAGTTCCAGGTGTTTCTGCCTCTTCTTGCATTATTTTATTTTGCATATATAAAAACTCATCTTTTGTTAAAGCGGAATTTGGATTTTCGTTTTTCAGTCTTTCTGCAATTTGCAAATTTTCTAAAAAATGTTTTTTACTGCTGGTATTTATAATTAGATTATTGACAATATTTTTTAATTTTTGAATATCGTATCCTTTATTTAAGTATTTACTTATTATAATTTTGAATAAATCATTTTCACCTGAACTAAAAATCTTTGAGCATTCGTTAATAAGAATTTTAGCAATATTTTTATTTGTTCTTAATTTAGATATATATTGATATTTTATGCTTGGAAAATGATTGGAGCTAAATACAAAATTATTGTTTTTGTTAATATCAATGACGGTTTCTATATCAATGTTGGAAGCAAAAGTATCTTCAAACAAACGAGCATATTTGTCTGTTCTTGTTTTATCGTAATTAAATTCTCTGTTTATTTTTTTTATAATATTTTTACCGAGCTTTGCTTGAAAAGGAAGCTCATTAGTAGATATATCCATATCAAAATAAAAACATATAAATATATTTTTTGCTATTTTTATCTATCTATTGTAAAAAAGTTCTGTTAATATTATTCTCTGCTAAAAAGTGAACAAAATCTCTGTATTCTTGAAGCTCTTGGTTTCTCTTTTTTAGCTGTTCTCTTTCTGCTTGCGTGATAAACCTATCAGGCTCAATAAATGTCCTGTTAATTTTATTTTCAGCCAAATATTTAACATACTGTCTATACTCCTCCGCAGTAACATTATTCCTATCATAAATAATCGGAGGGACTAAATTTTTAGTTTTTGGTTTAATACTTGTATTAAAAATTTTAAATATTTTCATTTATTCTACCGTAACAGATTTAGCCAAGTTCCTCGGCTGGTCAACATCTTTCCCAAGGAACTCTGCAATATAGTATGCAAGCAATTGCAAAGGTACTATTGCAAGAGCTGGTGAAAGAAGCTCGGAGATTTCAGGAACTCTTATAACATTTTCAAACAGTTCTTCAAGTTTTGCATCATCAGAATCAGTCAAAGCTATCATTCTTGCATTTCTTGCTTTTGCTTCTTCTGCGTTTGATAAAATCTTTTCGTAAACCTTACCCTTCATCAAAATTGCAAGAACAGGCATGGAATCATCTAACATAGCAATTGGGCCGTGCTTGAGTTCGCCTGCCGAATACCCTGTTGCATTAATATAGCTGATTTCTTTTAATTTTAACGCACCCTCTAAAGCTGTCGGGAAGTTTATTCCTCTTGCTACATAAATAAAGTCTTTAAAAGAAGAAAATTTTCTTGCTATTTTTTGGATATCTTCTTTATGTGTTAAAACTTTGTCTATTTTTTGAGGTAACAAAATTAATTCGTGTTTTAAATCTAAGATTTCTTCTTTTGATATAGAACCCTTAACTTCTGCCATATATATTGCAAGCAGATAGAAGGAAATCAATTGTGCCATATAAGATTTAGTTGCGGCAACGGAAACTTCGATACCTGCGTTAACAGGAACTAAGCTGTCAGCTTCACGAGCCATCGTAGAATCAGGTCTGTTGGTAACAATAAGAATATGTGAACCTTTTTTCTTAGCTAACCTTATTGCCGTAATTGTATCAGCTGTTTCACCTGATTGAGAAACACCTATTACAAGAGTATTTTCGTCAGTAATTGTTTTTCTGTAAATATATTCGCTTGATGCCTCTACTTCAACAGGTATTCCGCAGAAATCTTCAATAATATATTTACCTACCATTGCAGCGTGGAGTGATGTTCCGCAAGCAACTATTTGTATTCTTTGCAAATCTTTTAATTTAGCTCTATCTAAAGTAACTTCGTTTAAAGAAATCGGCTCATCAATAGTTTTGAGTTTTCCTGTTAAAACATTTCTAACTATATCGGGTTGTTCGTGGATTTCTTTAAGCATAAAGTGTTTGTAGCCCATTTTTGATAAAGCAACAGGCTCCCAAGGAAGAGTTTCTATCTTCAATGGAATAGGATTTTTTTCTGCATCAATAACCTCTGCGCTTGTCGGAGTAAGCGTAACAATTTGATTGTCGTCAAGATACATCGCCTTTTTTGTATATTGTATTAGAGCAGGAATATCAGAAGCTACATAATTTTCGCCTTCTCCAAAACCTATAACGAGCGGAGCATTTCTTCTTGTTGCAACAATAGTATCTTTTACATCCTGATGAATAACTGCAAGAGCATACGCTCCTTCTATTTCTAAAGTCGCAAGTCTTACTGCTTCCGTTAAATCATGAGTCTGAGCAAATTTTGATGCGACAAGGTGAGCTACAGTTTCTGTATCAGTTTGAGAACGGAAAGTACATCCTTGAGCTTCGAGTTTTACTCTTAATTCTTTATAATTTTCAATAATACCATTGTGTACTATAGCAACACGTCCGCAATTACAAGTATGCGGGTGAGCGTTAGCAACGGAAGGAATCCCGTGAGTTGCCCATCGTATATGTCCTATGCCGATAGTAGATTTGGATATCTCGGAATAGTTACGTTCAACAATTGTTCTAAGGTTTTGGAGCTTTCCTTGTGCTTTAAATAATTGAACCTTTCCGTCAATATTTAAGGCTACGCCTGAAGAATCATATCCTCTGTATTCAAGGCTTGTTAATCCCTCCAGCAAAATATCAACAGCTGTTTTATTTCCAACATATCCTACTATTCCGCACATAATTCTCTCCTTGTTACTCAATTATTTTAGCATAAATAATTAAATTTCTAATTAAGATTATATAAATATTTGTAACATTTTGAGAGTTTACGGAAAAACAGTTATGACGATTCTATGCTACTCAAATTTATATTGTTGCTCCAAATGACGGATTGGAACAGTAGTAGGATAGATTTTAGCCTATAGGTCGGTTTTACTAAACCGACATTAACTGTTTTATTATAAATTCACTTATTACCTTATTGCCTTATTCAGTCCTGTCATAAATATCATTTGCCTCCACCCTTACGAAAATAGGCGATGGCTCCTGTGAGCAGAGCAATGATGCCAAAAATTGTAAAAAAGCGTTTAAGATTAAATTCATGTTTTTCCTTCTCCTTTACTGCACCTTCATATATATCTGTATTGATTGCTTGCATTCTTTTTGTTGCTTCTCTATCAGAGAATACAGGTTTTTGATGCAAAGCTATTGTCAAATCATTTGGTGTTACTTTCGGTCGTTTTACCTTCATATTAGATGAAGTATGAGCTTCAATGTTATATGAACATTCCGAATTACCACCACCTTTGATTTGGGGTGATTTAGAGTTTTGGTTATTAATATTATAGGTTTGGATATCATTCATTTCTAAAACAATTCTCCGTAGTGTAAAAGTTTATGCAGCCTGATTTTAGGCAGATACATCATACCTACCTGCGGCGGGATGTCAGGCATATTATTCCTTAAACATTCTTCCATAACTTCGTTACACTTAGGCTCCGTAAACCTGAACCCGAGTTTATAGAAGAACAGTGCAGGCGATGCCTCTTTCATAATCGGAGCAGAGAAAGTCACAATTCGCCCTTCCGCTCGAGAATCAAACATTGCTTTTTCGGCAAGTTGTTTTATCGCCTCCGTTCCCTGTCCGCACTTAGGTTTTGCGGCCTGAATATAATCAATAATATAACAGTTTTTTAAATACTTCGTTTTTCGCTTATACGTCTTAGGTATAAACAAACCGGAAGTATCTTTAAAAAAGTTTACTCCGCCCCCGCTATCTTGAGCGTATTGGCTGTATTTACCTCTATATTCAACTTCTTCTTCAACTATATCAACATAATCGTCATCAATCTCGCCCGGAATAACAATGTTATCTCCACGCTTGATTTTTTTAACCCTAATTGTCGCCTTCTCTTTTAACTGAGGAGTTTTAAATCCTAAAATTGCCGGCATACTCATGCTCGTTACAGACGGAGTTGCTTTAGCAACACTCATCTGCGGGCGCAAGTCCATGCCCGTGATGTTGTTAATCATACCTACCTAACCTATATTTATCTAACCTTACATATATAAAGTATTTTTTTCTAAAAAAATTGCTTTATTGGCTCATTTTATAGTTAAATTCGTTACAAATATTTACAATTACTTTTTTAATCTTTCAAAGGGACTATTCGGACCTTTTTCCGGCAGAAAACGGGCATCTATATATCTGTAGCCTTTTATTTCTCCTAATTTATTTCTTATAATCTCAAACTTTGTATGCAAAGAATAAGTCATTTCCTTGTTGTCTTTTATTCTTATTTGTGGATTATTTACATAATTAAGTCCTTTTGTATTATACAAATCAATTGCGCTTTTAGCTTCAGGAGAATATGGAGTATTAAGATTTTTAATCCCTTCATTTTTTGCAATACCGATATTTTTAGCCAATTGTTCTTCAAAAGGCTCAATATCTTTACCCGATATAATATAAGCTACAGGTGAATACCCGTCAATGTTTGCTTCTGTTCTATTATAAAAAGAACGAACTTGCGGATTATTTCTGTAATCTATATCACACCTGCCTGCGTACGCTCTCAAATTCTGCTCGGCAATATTCATTTCTTTTTTGGTTTCTTCTAACGGTTTATTCAAAACCCGAACAATTTTACTTTGGAGTTTTCTTACTAATTTCAAATTAGAAACGGGAGCGTAACTACCGCCTGACTCAGCTACCCAATGTACTACAGGATAAGCAGATTTAAAGTTTGTTGTTTGATAATTATTTGTTTGCGAAATTTTCATACCGAATTAAAAACACGTAAAAAAATTTTTTGCTACTAATCATCCCAAGAAAAGTGGTGGTCAATTATAATTTTTTTTGGGAAAAATATTTATATTTCCATATATGGCTTTAATATGCTCCATATATTCATTTGGGCATGGAAACTGTATTCCTTCAAATTCTATAGTTTTTAGCGGAAATATTCTATTGTATTCAAAAGTTCTGTAGTCCCATTTGTGCGGATAATCTATGCCGTAAAATAAAATCGGTTTTTCAATTTTATTTTCAGCAGGAATAAGTCCGACTTGTCTTTAAACTTTTAGGATTTTTCCCCTTGCTTCTTGTATTTCTTTTTCTGTTAAATTAAATATTTTCTGTTTTTTAGCAAAAATATTTTGAGCTTCTATAACAGATGTGTCTATTTTTTTTCTTAAACTGTCGGTAAGATGTTCTGCATTATATGTATCAACAGGAAATATATCTAAACCCAAATTAATCTCTTTATTACGAATTCTGGTCTGAAAATTATGATACCCGTCAATATGTCCTCTAACAAACCAATTAGAATCGCCCTCGAATTCTTTCTCCAATAAAGGTAAAATTTTCTTGTAGTCGTCTCTAAGCATACAGATATCTATATCATCATCCCAAGGAATAAAGCCTTTATGGCGAATTGCACCCAATAAAGTTCCAAAATCTAACCAATAAGGAAGATTATTTTCTTTACATATTTTGTCAACTCTTATAAGTACGCCCAAACATTTATTTTGAGAATCTCTTAATGTTTTTGAAACCACTTTTACATCTGTTGGCTTAGCTATTAGGTTAATTAAATTATATAAAGAGTCAATCTCTTCGTGTAAAATTGCAAGCTCCTCTTTTATTGGTCGTTTTTTCTTAAATTTGATTCCTAAGATTTCTGTTATAAAATGATTACTTTTTTTATCATAGTATTTTTTATACAGTTTGAACATTATTCTTTTTCCTTTTTATATTGAGTTTTATTCCAAGTATTCTTAATTGTTTGTGTTTTTTATCTTGAGTATTTTGAACTGAAAAAATGTTTTTGATTTTTAAAACTTTTTTGATATATTCAAAATCATCTTTGGAAAGTAAATGCTTTATTTCTTCTATAATTAGTTTTTTATCCTTTTTTGTTAATCTTTGGTAATTATCTCTTACATGTACCACAAGAAAGTATTTTAAATTCAACGCAAATTTATCATATAAATTAAGACTAATCATGTAATTTTTTATATTACAATATGCATCATAAAATAATATTAGGTTTTTATTATTTTCTGAATTAATTAAAGAAGATTTGCGTATTCTGTAATTATAATATGCAAAGTTCTTAAAAGAAACTCTTTTAGCATTTAACAAAGCTTTTACAACAAATTCTACATCTTCATAACATCTTAAATTCGGGAAATATATATTGTTATCTAATATAAATTTTCTTAAATATATTTTATTAAAAGGAAAGCAAGGAAATACCATTAAATTTTTCAAAAATAACTCTCTTTCCAAATTTATTCCTGCTTGAACTTCATAAGGAATATATTCATGTGAATTTACTGCTTCTCTAAAAATAGGAGGAGTTGTTATTTTACCTGTTATATTATTTACTCTTTTGTATGGAAAAATTACAACCTCAGAATTTAATGCTTTAGCTTGATTGTACAATTCTTCCAATGCATTTGGTTCTATCCAATCATCTGGGTCAACAAAAGATATGTAATCACCCTGTGCAATATCGATTCCATAATTCCTTGCAATTCCTTGCCCTTTATTTATCTCAAACTCTATAACACGTATTCTGCTATCTTTTTCAGCATATTCTTTTAGTATCTGTAAAGAATTATCTGTTGATTTATCATCAACACAGATTTCTTCCAGATATTTTGCAACATTATAAACAGGTAATATTACACTTATTTTAAGCAAAATAGAATCCTTTACATAAATAATAATCTACAATAAATAGAATCTATTAACAATAGAATTACTAACTGAGTTTGCGGAAAGATTAGCGATTTTGAGATTCTTCGGCTTTTGCCTCAGAACGACAGCACGCTTAAAGCTAAATAAACACGTCATTCTGAGGGAAATATCCATTTAACCAGAAGAATCTTTTTAAGACATGCACAAACTTTTTTTTTTTTTGTTTTTTAAGAATAATATGAACATACAAAGTACAAATGTATCATTTAAAGAGAAATACCCGACCGGTAGAATTTTAGAAGTTACAACCAGAAAAATTTTTGAACCGGACGGTGTAAACGGTTATATAGAAACTGTTAAAAAGTTGCACGGCAATGTTCCCAGATACACAGGATATCAAGGATTCAGACGATACGCAGAAGAAGTAAGTGAAAAAATTCTGGCTAAATATCCAAAAATTGCGAAGGCATCAGAAGATATTTTAGAAATCGCTTCCCGTTGCAGAAGTCCTTTTACAAAGGATTTAAAAATTATGGTTCAACCTGTTTTAGATAGGTTTGAAAAAGAGATAGATATTGTTATATAAATACCTTTGAGCATTTAATAATACCATTTACCTTATCACCCACTCCGACTAATTTTTGGTTACGGAGAAGAATTACAACTCCTTCTTGCCCAATTTTATTATTTTTTATTGGCATTCCGTGAGAAACTTTTTCAAACTCCAAATCAGTTAATTCGTATTTCGGATAATCTAAATATTCTAAGGGGGAAATTAGATTTTTCTCTACTTGTTCTATTGTTTCTAAATCTTCAAGTTTAACAGAATTAGCCAACACAAAATTACCTGCTTTTACTCGGGCTAATTTTATTAAATGTCCGTATGTTCCGAGTTTTTCACCTAAATCATTTGCGATAGAGCGGATATATGTTCCTTTTGAACAGGATATGAAAAGCTCTAATTGACGATTATCTTCGTTGTAATTTAATATTTTTAATTCACTTATATTTACTTTTCTTGGTTCTATTTTTACATCTTCACCCTTACGAGCATATTCATAAAGCTTTTTACCGTTAACCTTTATAGCTGAATAAATAGGCGGTAGCTGCTCAATATTCCCTCTAAAACAGCTTAAAGCCTGTTCTATCTCATCTAATGTTACCTTTTTATCCGATACATTTACCCCTTCACCTTCAATATCGTAAGTGGTGGTGGATTTTCCAAGTTGAACGGTTCCTATATAAGCTTTATCATCTTTAAGGTATTCAATAAGTCTGGTAGCTTTTCCTATACAAATAGGTAAAACTCCTTCCGCAAACGGGTCTAGCGTACCTGTATGTCCTATTTGTTTGACTTTTGTTACCCGTCTTAAAATAGCAACAACATCATGTGATGTTTTGCCTTGAGGTTTATATACATTCAAAAAACCAAACATTATTTAATCTCACCGCTTGAAATTTTGTTAATTAAATCCAAAACACGAGAACCCTGCTCAAGAGCATCCGTACAAACAAGTTTTATTTCAGGAGTAACTCTTAAGCGGATACGTCTCCCAATCTCGTAACGGATTTTACCTGTGTTACGCTCCATAATCGCTTTATCTTTTTCAACTTGTTCAGGTGAACCCAGTACGCTATATATAATTTTTGCATAAGCATTATCGTGTGAAACTTCAACATCGACAACAGATACAACCCCTTCAAGCCCTCTGATTTCTTTTCTTATAATGTCAGACACATCACGCATTAATTCTTTTCTGACACGTTCGTTTCTTAAAGTAGTCATACAGGTTCTCCTTATAAATATCTAATGTAAACATTATAACATGAATTAGGTAAATGTTTAAAGGCAGGCTTGCTATTTCAATACTTACCCTTTTAAACTGTCTAAAAACTTTTTATTTGCATCGAGCGTATCTTTTGATGCCACAACAGCATAAACAGGTTTATTAGAGAAGATTTTTTTTGCATAATTTATTACATCTTCTTTTGTAATCTTATCAACTTCTTCATATATTTTATTTTTTAAATCCAAATCATAAGGCGAATTTAGAGAAGCTTGAAGTGCATCAATTTTTGCGTAATTACCTTCATTATTTAAAAGTCCTGCTTTAATTGAACGTTTTGCAATATCTAAATCTTCTTCCGTAAATTTGCCGTTCAGAAGTTCTTGTATTTGGCGGTTAAATCCGGTTATTGATTTTTGTACATTGTCGTAACTGTATTCACCGATATCTTTATTATCAGTAGTTGTTAAAATATTTAATGATAATTTGCCTTGATCGCCATAAGCCTCATAATCGGAAAATACTGAATTGATGACGAAAGAATAGAGTTCATAATTTTAACAGCGGCTCTTTCTTTAATACTGTTATCACGCTTAAATCTGAATACTTCCGAAATGTCAGCTTGTGAATTATGATTTGCAATAGCAACAACAAGAGGATTTTTAATCTCTTTATACATTTCTAAAAGTCTTGGATTGTTAGGTTCTACTTTCGGTAAAGAGTTTATGTTGTTCAAAATATTATTTTTAATCTCTTTTTCATCTTTCACAGGTACGTTTGCGGCAACATACCCTCTTGCATTTTTCATTAAGTAACTATGCAATTCTTTTACATCGTCAACCGTAACTTTGTCTAAACCTGTTAAAACATCTTCCCGTTTAAATAGCATTGGATTCATGAATGTATCTACATCTTCTTGAATTAAACCTGCGGATATTTGGGTGCGAACCATTCTGTCTTTTACTCTTTCTACTGCGGTTTTAATATTTTCTTCCGTAATGTTTGGATTATACAAAAGCTCCTTAAGTTTTTCCATACCGAGCTTATAGTTATTAATATCACCGCTCATGCCAACAGAAATGCCGTCTTGATGGGCGTTTGCTGATATACTTAAATTATTTTTGTCCTTAAATTCATTAAACTTTTCAACAGGCATTTTTGAAGTACCCATTGTATATAGTTCATTCAGAACTTCTACAACTCCTGCTTTTTTAGAATATGGAACATTGTTTTTCAGATTTAAGGAAAGATTAATATTATTTGATTTTGTATTGTAAAAAGCTGTTTCGAAATTATTAGGAAGCTTGTACGCACTAACTTCACTAAGGTCTATAGGTTTTCTGTTATCGGTTTTTCCTTTAAAAGCTAATTCCGCATTTTGTTTTTTATCAGGGTGGACTACTGTGATTGCTGATTTTGAAACATCAAAATATTTCCGTACGGCATTACTTAATTCTTCAGGAGTAATAGAATCAAGTATTTCATTGTACTTTGTCATATATTCAATATCATTATCCAAAACCGATTGTCCTACACAATCATTTACGGAAGTTGAATGCTCTAAAACAGATTCATTTTCTTGTCTTAGCTTTTGTTTTAACCTTTCCGTTGTTTCATTTGAGATCTGCCTTTTATGTCCGAGTATATTGAACACAAATTTTAAAACTTCTTCTGCATTACACTCTGCAGGAGTCATAGACATAAATAACAAACGCTCGCTATTTGGGTTTGTTGAGATTTTTTCGCTGCCTATAATCGGGTACGAGTTGTATTTCTTGAGTATAGGTATTAGTCCTGCTTCGTGAGAATTTATATATGTGGTTGCAAGCTCCAGTAAAACTTTACCTCTTGTATCATTATTTTTAGGCCCTGCAAAACCAATTACCATTTCTGCTGAAGTTGTTTTATCCGAAGTAAAATCTTTTCTTACCGTTTTTTGAATAGGTGTAAGTTTTTCTTCAAACTTTTGACCTTTAGAAACTTTTTTAGAATTAAAATTCTTTGATACAAGCTTCATTACTTCATCAGGCTCAACATCGCCTGTAACAACAATATTCATATTATCAGGTGTGTAGTATTTGTTATAATAATTAGCTACATCATCTCTTGTGAGATTTTGAATATGCGATACACTCCCTCCTACAAGTTCATCAGCAGGATTTTTTACGTTGAATAATGTTCTTACGGTTTGGTCCATAGCAATAGTTTGAGGATTATCAAGAATCATATTTATCTCAGATGAAACAGGACCTTTTTCCTTCGCAATCATATCATCCGATAACTTTAAATCTTCTGCCATTGATGCTATTACTTGAATTTGTCATAATCTGTAATTGCATAGTTTGTACTTGCATTCGCCCAGCCGCCGAGTTTATCAATCTTTTTAAAAGAATCGCCCTGCTTTAATTCAATATGCCCGTTTTCACCATTTGTACCGTTAAAAGCCATGTGCTCTAAAAAGTGGCTAATACCTTTTATATCGCCGGTTTCGTTCATAGAACCAACGTTTACATAGCTTTTTACAACTGCAGGTGAATTTTTCATCGGTACAACAGTTACTTTGTACCCGTTTGCCATTTTGTATCTGTGAAGTTCTAACCCGTTATCTAACTTGTCTACAGAAGTTTTTTTATAAGAGACAGGAATATTTACCCTAAAATCCGGGGTAACGTAACCCAGCTCATTTATCTGAGGTTTTTGCTCTGATACAACAGTTTTAGGGGCAGGTACACTATTTCCCTGTCCGAAAACAACATTATTAACACTATGAACCTTCATAACCATACTTATATAAAAACAATTTTATATAAGAAATTGCTTAATTGTAAAGATTTTTAAATTCTTTTGCTTTACGTTTTTTGTTAACTCTTATTAGTTATTAACGCTATTTGCGCCTGATACAATTTCAACAAGTTCGTTTGTAATAGCTCCTTGGCGAGCCTTGTTATAATCAACGGTTAGTGTATTAATCATATTTTCAGCATTATTTGATGCCGCTGACATCGCAGTCATACGAGATGCGAGTTCTGATGCATTAGCTTCCAATAATGCCTGATAAATAGAGTTTGTGATATACATAGGCACAAGTTGTTTTAAAACTGCATGAGGAGACGGTTCAAATGTCATCAAAGGGTCTATTTCATTCTTTTTAGCCTTTTCAACTTTTACTGGTAATATCTCCCAAGTAACAACATTATATGACATCATGTTATTAAAGTGAGTTGTGAAGATATCTATGCTATCTAACTCTCCTTCTATAAAGTCTTTTGCCATATCTTCCGCAATAACGGAAGCTCCTATTGCCGTCGGATTATTTGCAATTGCCATATATCCTTTTTTTAGTACATAATCATCACTATTTTTATGCTTAAAAGCAGAAATAGCTTTTTGCCCGACAGGATAAATGATTGTTTTTATTCCATTTTCTTTATTTTCTTTTATACGCTTAAATGCAGCTTTAATTATATTAGCATTATATGAACCTGCCAAACCTTTGTTAGAAGTTATAACAAGCAATCCTTCCGCTTTAACCTCCCTTGGGGTAATAAGTTCAGGATAATTATCCAATGCTCGTTCTACTTTTAAGCCTTGTTTTGAGTACTCGTTAACAGTCCCCAGCATTTTTCTAAACAAATGCAAAAGCTCATCAGAAAACGGTCTTGATGCTTTAACGGTAGATTCAGCTTTTTTTACTTTTGCAGCCGCAACCATTTTCATAGCTTTTGTTATCTTTTTAGTATTCTGAACACTGTTTATTCTTGTTTTTATGTCTTTTAAATTTGGCATTTTATATCCTTCCCCCTCTCCGTTTATTTACCCCTGAGGAGAGGGTAGGGGTGAGGTAACAACCAACACCCGTATTAACCCAAAGTTTTTCCGTACTCTTCTAACTTTGTCTTCAAAGTAGCAATATCTTCATCAGACAGTTTAGCACCTTCATTCAATGATTTTGCCATCTCAGGAAGATTTGCTTCAAAGTATTCAAACCAGCCTGCTTTGTATGAAGTAATATCTTTGTTATCAACATCATCCAGGAAGCCTTCATTTGCAGCAAACAAGATTGTTACCTGCTGAGCAACGGTTAAAGGTTTGTATTGAGGTTGTTTAAGAACTTCTGTAAGCTTTTGACCTCTCAATAATTGTTTCTTTGTAGCAGCATCAAGGTCTGATGCAAATTGAGCAAACGCTTCAAGTTCTCTGAATTGTGCAAGGTCAAGTCTTAATTTACCTGCAACTTGTTTAATACCTTTAGTTTGAGCCGCACCGCCTACACGAGAAACTGATATACCTGCGTTGATTGCAGGTCTAACACCTGAGTTAAATAACGATGTCTCCAAGAATATTTGACCGTCAGTAATAGAAATTACGTTAGTCGGAATGTACGCTGAAACGTCTCCCGCTTGTGTTTCAATTATAGGAAGTGCTGTAATACTTCCGCCGCCTAATTCATCTGAAAGTTTAACTGCTCTTTCCAACAAACGAGAGTGTAAGTAGAATACATCACCGGGGTAAGCTTCACGTCCCGGCGGTCTTTTAAGAAGCAAACTCATTGCACGGTATGCTTGAGCGTGCTTAGTTAAATCATCATATACAATTAAGACGTGTTTACCTTGTTCCATAAATTCTTCAGCGATTGCAACCCCTGCAAACGGTGCAATATATTGCATAGGAGCAGGTTCATTTGCAGTCGATGCAACAATAATTGAATAATCCATTGCTCCGTGTTTTTCTAATGTTTTTGCAATTTGTGCAACTGTTGATGCTTTTTGACCGATTGCAACATAGATACAAATAACATCTCCGCCTTTTTGGTTAATGATTGTATCAATAGCAACAGCAGTTTTACCTGTTTGTCTGTCGCCGATGATTAACTCACGTTGACCTCTTCCGATTGGAGTTAAAGCATCAATCGCAGTTAATCCTGTTTGAAGAGGCTGGTGAACTGATTTTCTTGCAACAATACCCGGCGCAACTCTTTCTATAGGTCTTGTTCTGTCTGATATAATATCACCCTTGCCGTCTATAGGACGTCCTGTCGGGTTAACTATTCTGCCTATTAAAGCATCTCCAACAGGAACAGATGCGATACGACCTGTTGTTTTAACAGTCATACCTTCTTTAATATGAGTATATTCACCCAAGATTACAACACCAACGTTGCATTCTTCAAGATTGAGTGTAATACCTAAAGTTCCCTTTCCGTCTTCAAATTCCACAAGCTCATTTGACATAACGTTTCTTAAGCCGTAAATTCTTGCGATACCATCACCTACTTCTAAGACAGAACCTATATTTGAAACTTCAGCTTTTGCTTCATAGTTTCTGATGTTCTCTTTCAATATTGAACTAATTTCATCAGGATTAATTACTGCCATTTGTATCCTCTCTTTTTTATTATAAATATATTATGCTCTTATTATGCTTTCACTCAATTTATCCAATTTATGTTTAATACTGTTATCAATAACAGTATCGTTTATATTAAATATCAGACCTGCAATTATATCTGCATCAACTCCCCATGACACTTTTACATTCTTATGAAGTTTTTCGGCGATTCTATTTCTGATATCCGTTTTTCTTTCATCATTCAAATCTATTGCAGAGGTTATATCTACTCTTACAATATTATTTAATTCCTCTAATTCTTTTTCGAATTCATCAGCAATCTCGCTAATGATGTTCATCCGTTTTTTAAGATTTAAAACAAATAAGAAATTATATACAATAGGCTTTACCCTTTCTTGGAATAATTTGCATATAACAATTTGTTTCTCTTCAGTTGATATAGACGGATTATTGATAACATTAGATAATTCTTCTGAAGAATTTATCGTCTCAGCAACATCACGAATTTCAGATAAAACCTCTTCTTTTGATATGGTTTCATCCTCTAAAGTTAGTTCTATAAGAGCTTTAGCCCATTTTTTTGATGCTAGTTCCGCCATCTTTTTATCCTATTTTGTTTTCATTTATTGCTTCTATGCTTTCGTTAATAAGCTTGTCATGAAGTGCTGAATTATTGTTTAATTCATTTATTATATGATTTTTTGCAGTATCAATTGCTGCAAGAGATGCTCTGCGCATAATATCATTTTTTAAAAGTGCTGTCTTGTTTTCCGTAAGTTTTAAAGTTGTATTTTTAATATTTTCAGCAGATTTTTCAGCCTCTGATATTACTTTTTGACCGACAATGTTTGCGTTATCTTCAGATTTTTTGATAATGTCTTCAATCTCGTTTTCAAGATTTGAAACTTTATCTTCTAAGGTTTTATACCCAGTTTCAGCTTCTTCTTTTTTTGTTTCTGATGCTTTAATTTTTTCAGCAATATTTTGTCTGCCTTTTTCAAGTCCGCCGACTAAATCAACTTTCCAAAATATAAGAGCAAATACGCCTGCAAAAATTATAAAATTGAATAAATTTGTCCGAGCTATATAATCTAAAACCGTCTCAAACATTTTTACCTTTCTGTGCCGAACAAATTTTCCGCACTTATCTTAGCTGATTTCTGTTAACCTTTCTGATGATAAAGTATGTCATTCACCTTATCATTATCAAACCCTTGAACTTCGCTTCTGTAACCAAGAATTTTTTCTGATATATCATTAGCCAAATCTATCATCTTTGTTTTCAAACTTTCTTTTGCATCATTTGAAATATTATCAAGGTTTCTGTAAGATGCTTCAAGCTCTTCTTTAGAAGTCTCTTGAGCATTTTTAATTATTTCGGCACGCTGTTCTTTAAATCCGTCTAAAACTTCGCCGTATTTAATGCGCGCATCATCTCTTGCTGCAGCAAGCTTTTCTTCTGTTTCTGCAGTTAAAGATTCTGTTTGTTCTTCCAACTGTTCTGCATCTTGATAATTTTTATCTATAATACGTTTTCTCTCTGCGACAATTTCCGCCATAGGAGCATATAGTATTTTGTTCATAAGGAAAACAAATACCAAAAACGTAATTATTGATACTAAAAAAGTTCCGTTAAATTCCATAGTTTAAGTTTCTTCTTACCAAATTCCAACAAGTTTTAATGCAATAACCAATGCGTAAATAGCACAAGCCTCTGATAAAGCTGCACCAACCATGAAGAATACTAAAGCTTTACCAAAGATTTCAGGTTGTCTTGCGATTGATTCCAAAAAACCTTTAGTTGCAATACCAATACCAACACCGGCACCGATTGCACCGAAACCCATTGCAACACCTGCACCTAATTGTGCTAAATCTGAAATTGTTTTTACTTCTTCCATTTTAATCTCCTTCTGAGTTATATATTATCTTTATTAATGTTCACCTTCTTCTATTGCAGAAGATATATAAACTGTTGTTAACAATGCAAATACAAGAGCCTGAACGCATGCTACAAGTACTTCAAAAAACATTACAGGTAACGGCAAAAAGTATGCGCAAATACCTAATAACGCAGTCATCAAGCATTCTCCCGCAAGAATATTACCGAACAAACGTAAAGCTAACGTCAGCGGTCTTGTAATCATATCCAAAACTTCCAAGCCTGCCATAAATATTGACATTGGCTTAAAGTCATGCAAGAAATATCTGAAGCCTTTTTTCTTAAATCCTGCACCAACATAATATATAAGAACAATTATTGCCATTGCTGCTGTCAAATTTATATCATTTGTAGGCGAAGCTATCTCTCCGTGCTGAAGTTCAATCATTCTGAGCGGCAATTGTCCCATAAGGTTTGCAGTCAATATAAACAAAAATAATGATGCAATAAGCGGTACGTGTTTTCTGCCTTCTTTTGGCATTAAACTATCAACCAATCCCCAAAAGGCACCTAATATACTTTCAAATACCAATTGAAGTTTTGTAGGTATTATAGTCAATTTTCTTGTTGCAATAAACGCAACTATTAATAAAAATGCCATTGCTGCCCACATTGTTACAAGTGTATCCATATTAAAAGCCATAGGATGACCTGCAATTGCGGTATTGACTATCCAATGCCCTTCGCTCATTAACTAACCTCTCTTCTCTTAGTTTATATTAACATAATTTATTAACTTGTGCAAACAAGTCCAATAAATACACTATATGAAGTATAAAATTTTTATTCAAATTTTATTTCATTCTTTTCTGTTTCGTCAATCTCTGTTTCTGTTTCATAATATTCCTGAGAAAGCTGAGTGTCTGTAATTTTAACATCAACAAGTTTTTTCAGGACTTCTATGTAATCAAGACATTTTTTTCCCTTAACTCCTTGGGTTTCCATTTGAATTTCACCATTAGGCAAAAGTTTTATTTTCAATTTTTTATCGGACATTATTTAACCTCGTTTAATCAATATTTACCGTAAGAACAATAGTATTGTCTTCCATTACTTCTTCTTGCTCAATCTGCATATTGTTTTCTTTAAGCTTGTCTAAAATATGCAAATACGCATCCTCTTGAACGTTCAGTGCGTACTCTCCGTTTAAATCTCCTACTTTTTCTTCAGCATTATCTTGTTCAAGACAAGTAATACGTAAATTATAAGGTTTATCGGAAGATGCTCTTTCAAACGTTAATTTATAATTCTCTACATCGCCTGATATACCGTTTTCCCATTTTGCAATATTGTTTACGCCGTGTTCTTCCAGAGTTTTAGTCAAAATCGTTTCATCCATAAACGGTGTTTCAAAAGTTTTTTCAATAAAATGTTTTTCGGTTAACACTCTGCCTTCCGAACAATTTTCATCATCTGTTGCAAGATTAAATATATCCGGATCCACACTATTATTAATTGCAGTAGATGTTGTTGCAGCTGCTGCAGATGCAATTGCTCCAATAACCCACATTAGTGCATAAGGAACTGCTACTACTGTACATGACATATTTTATTTCTCCTATTTTATTGTTTTAATTATTGTCGGCTTTGTAAAACCGACCGGTATTTTAAAAGGGTTTATATAAGTTCCGTTATATTTACCCCTAAAAATCAAGCGTTCTTCCGCCTCTGCTTGTTGCTGCGTTTTCATTATCGATTTCTTTAGAGTAATTTTTCATTTTTGATGTTTTTGTTGCAGAAACCGCTCTGACATTTGCCCAAGCTCTTAGTGCAAGCACTTGTTCTCTTTGTGTCATTGATAGAGGAACTGTTGTTTGAATATTTTTAACTAAATCTTCAAACTTAAGAGGTCTGTTTTCAAAGAATGCATCACAAAGAGCGGAAACAACAACTTGTTCAATTTCAGAGCCGATAAATCCTTCAGTCATTTTTGCAAGCTCACTGCAAAGATTCTTTACTTGAGTAATTTCTGATGCAACTTCTTTATCTTTTAACCTTCTTTCCAAATGGAGTTTAAAAATTTCTTTTCTTTCTTCTTCTGTCGGAAGATCAACAAAGAAAATTTCGTCAAAACGACCTTTTCTTAATAGCTCAGGAGGAAGCCCGCTAATATTATTTGCAGTCGCAATAACAAAAACAGGAGCCTCTTTTTCCTGCATCCAAGTAAGGAATTGACCGAATATTCTTGAAGAAACTCCGCTATCACCGTTTGAACCAAGACCGCTCAATCCTTTTTCTATCTCATCTATCCACAAAATAGATGGAGCAACGGCTTCTGCCGTTTGCAAAGCTCTTCTCATATTTTCTTCCGAACTTCCGACAAGACCTGAAAAAACTTTACCAAAATCAAGCTTTAAAAGCGGAAGTCCCCATATTGTACTCATAGCTTTTGCGGTCAAACTCTTTCCGCAACCGGGGACACCTGTTACAAGGACTCCTTTTGGTGCAGGAATACAATACTTTTTAGCCTGTTCTGACCAAGAGTTGTTTCTTTTTAAAAGCCAATTCTTAAGATTGTCTAATCCGCCTATATCCTTCATCGTATAATCCGAACGAATAAATTCCAATATACCAGTTTTCTTGATTACTTGAACTTTTTCTTCAAGGACAACCTGCAAATCATTTATATTAATTTTACCGTCATTAACCATAGCAAGAGCAAATGCGCTTTCAGCTTCCTGCAAAGTTAACCCTAGTGCGGCTTTGCATAGTTTATCTTTATCTTCTTCACTTAGTTCATTTACTACAGAAGAATTTTGATTAATCATACTTTCAAATTTTGCCTTGATTTCCTCTAATGTAGGAAGTGCAAAATCAAAAATTGTAATCTCTTTTTGTAATGCTTCGGGAATTAAAAGTTCTGTTGATACAAAGAAAACTGTTTTTCTAACTGTTCCCAATTTTAAATCAGGAATAATATCTCTGACTTTTCTGATTGTATTATAATCAGGCTGTCTGCCTTTAGGACCAAAATTTACATGAAAATCGTACATTATAAATACGGCATCTTTATCATATTTTCTGACAAATTCTAATGCTTTGCAGGGGCAAGTTGTGTCTGCAACTCCTTTTTGAGTAGTATCGTTAAAAAGTCCGTTCGTTTGAGTCCAAGTAAAAACTTCTCTTGCATATTTTACCTGTTTTGCATCAGTTACAATAGATTTAATATATTTAGTAACTCTGTCTTCTTCAAATGTTGTTATATAAATCATAGGAAATCTTGCCCGAATAAGATTTGCTAATTTGTATGTACTCATATAAATCTCCTTCTATAACTTTCCCTCTCCTTGATGAGAGGGTTAGGGTGAGGTGTCAACCTGCACAAATTAAATAAATAATATCATTTTTTAACGGCTTGCAAATCAATCTTTTGAAGTATCTCATCAAAATTACCCATTCCGTTCATAAATATCTGTCCGTTTTTAGATATGTTTACTTCAACTTTATTTTTGTATTTTATGAAAATTGTTTCATCATATCTATCCGTTAAAAAATGATATCTTTGATTGGACGAACCGCACCAAGGACGAGAATAATCAGTTAACTCTTGTATAAACTCTCCGTCTATTAATAAATCAATATTATCTAAAAGTTTTTTGTTTTTAGGTTCAAGCCTCAGATCTTCTAATTTTCCGCCTGTAAAACAAACTACACTTAGTCCTGCTTTTTTAACTCGTTCAGCTATAATTCCAAGAGCTTCAGCTTGTTCAAAAGGTTCACCGCCTAAGAAAGTTACACCTTCAATTGTTTTACTCCCTCTCCCTTCGGGAGAACGACTTGCGAGCAGAGGGTGCAAGCGACAGCGATACCCGTTTATTGCGAGCAAGTCAAGACAGGGCTGGGATGAGGGGGCAATATTATTAAAAATATCTGCAATAATATCTTCCACATCATACAACTCACCGCCTTTATGACTCCAAGTGTGAACGGCCTGACACCCTTTACAGTGTCTTGAACAACCTTGAGTCCAGATACAATATCTGTTCCCCGGACCTTCTACTTTGGTATTTTTGATTATATTAAATACTCTGAGTTTCATAAATTAAATATCAACACTGCGTTCATTGTATCTGTTAATTTTTAATGAGCCTTTCATCTTTTTAACACATATAAGTTTTTCAAGTTGAGTTTGCATATGCGGTTTTAGTTTTAAGAACGAGAAAACATCGCTAACAGACTTGAAGCCGCCGATTTCCTCCCTCTTTTTGATAATTTTTTTTGCCATAACAATACTGATTCCGGGGAGTGCAGTAAGTTCAACTTCTGAAGCGTTGTTTACATCAAGCAGTTCTCTGTTTTCTTTTTTGTTTGGTAGATTGCTGATTCCTGCATTATTCTCTATATCTGTTCGTTTATTATCTGATAAAGGCGCAATGTTTATCGCATTATCCGTAATTTTTATTGTTGTATTAAACTTTTCTGAAAGTTCTATAAGTTCATCAAAAGTAGTATTGTGATTAAATCTGTAGCAAAGCATGTTCCACAAATCTTCGTAAGAATGAGTTTTAGAACTTGTTACATAAAAAGAACGCTGCCGCTCTTCAGTCTCTCTTGCCGTTATTAATGTACCGGAAATATTTAAACGCAGAGAACAAAATTTGTTTGATAGTTTTAAATTCCCCCAAATATTTTTGTAAGGCGAAAGATACATAGAGGCAGCTTTAAGAGCCATTCGCCTTCTGTCCTCTCTTGCATTTCGCTCTATCATATCATTTGGTCTTAAATTATTTAATATTATATATGCAACAAAAATAATTCCGACAGTAACAATAGTTTGCCAAGGATATCTGGAAAGCAGATAAATAAATAAAAAAATTATTGCTCCGATTAATCTGTATCTGTCCAATTTTTATAATACTCCCTATTATTTATCCCTTTTGCCCTAGCATATTGTATAAACTTTTCTATAGTACAAACCTACACCTATAATCGTTAATATTATATCCGGCATAAAGGCAGCAAGCGCAACAGGGAGTGAGCCTGCCTCTCCAAATGAGATTGACAATGCTCTTATAAGATAATATGCAAAGATTATCAAAATACTAAACAAAAAGCCTCTGTTATACCGTACTCTTGGGGGAGTTATAGCCAACGGAACACCGATTAAAACCAAAACAACCGTTGTTAACGGTAGGGCAATTTTGTCAAACAGGCTTATTGACAATTCTCTTCTGTCAGGAGTATCGGATTTTGCCAAAAACTTCAACAATTGTATAAAATTATGTTCATTTGCAAGGTTTCGATTCATCTCATCCGATAAATCCATTCCAAACTTTACGGTAGTATCATCAAATAGAGTTGTATCAAGGGCCTTACCGTTATTAGTTACTGTGTAAATAGCTCCTTTTTTAAACTTCCATCCTTCTTCCGCTGTTTCGCCTTCTCTTGCTTGAAGAATTTGTATCGTTCCGTTTTTAGATGCATCTAGTACCGTTATATTATGTAATATTCCTTCTTTACAATCTGCTACATAGAATAAACGCTTTAACATACCGTCATCTTTTACTTCTTTGAAGGTAAAGTTTTCTTTGCCTTCAGGAATATTTTTTTTACTAAATGCGTAAAGAGCTAAGTCAGTTGATTGTTTTGTCATAACAGGAACAATGGTTTCATTAACTAAGAAGCTCAAACAAGCCATTATTATGGCAAAAATAAATATAGGTTTTGCTATTCTGTTAATACCTATTCCGCAAGCTCTCATTACAGTAATCTCTGAACTTAAGCTTAATCCGTTTAACGTCATTACCGTTGCAAGCAATACACCCATTGGTATAGTCATTACGAATACGGAAGGAAGGTGAAGAATAATTATAAGAAAGGCTATCTTAAAAGGAATACCGTACATTGAGATTTGCTTGATAAGCGTAATAAATGTATCTGAGGCAAAAATTATAGATGTAAAAACTAAAACACCCATAATAAACATCTCAATGACTTGCTTTAAGATGTATTTATCCAGCTTTTTCATGTGTTTGAACAAATATAACAGTATTTTTAAACGCTTTTTCACAATTTGCTCCCAAGCGTAATTATACTATAAAATAATGCAAAACAAAAGACACTAAAACTAAAAATAGCGTTTTTGTGTTTGAGGATGCGAAAAAATTAATAATTTAAAGATTCTTCGGTTTACACCTCAGAATGACGGCACGTTTAAAATCCAATATGCACGTCATTCTGAACCCAGTAACCATTCAAGGGTGAAGAATCCGTTTCTATTTAGCATAGACTTTTTTCCTCAAATTCTTTTTTTTAATGTAAAGGAATAAAAATCGTAAAATTAAATTCCCATTACTTTTTATACAAGTCCTTCTTTTACAGCTTTTACCGCAGCTTGTACCCTGTCATTAACACACATTTTTTGGAGTATCGAACAAACATGGGCTTTTGCTGTATGAACACTTACAATTAATTCTTTTGCAATTTCAGTGTTGCTTTTCCCTTCAACGAGGTGCTTAAGTACTTCACATTCTCTTTCCGTAAGCGGAACTCTTCCTTCTTCACTGCTTTTGTCATGCAATATACCAAGAGTTTCCTGTTTAGGAAATGAATCAAGAACTTTTCTTGCAATAACCGGATCTAACCAGCAAACTCCGTTTTTCACATCTCTTATTACATCTGCAAGCTTAGAGGGATCAATATCTTTTAAACAATATGCCATAGCACCTGCCGACAAAGCTGATATAACTTCTTCTTCTCTGTCGTGAGAAGTTAGTGCAATAACTTTAATATCAGGATTCATTTCTCTAACCTTCATGGTTGCTTCTATTCCGTTCATTCCGGCAAGTCCTAAATCCATTAGGACAACATCGGGGTTGTGCCTTTCAATCAAAGATAAACCTTCTGTTGCGTTTTCGCTTTCTGCAACTACGTTTATATCTTCATTAGAATTTAACGCACACCTCAAACCTACTCTGGTTAATTTAAAATCCTCAATAATTATAACACTGATTGTATCTTTTTTTGTTTGTAATGCGGTTACCATAGCTTTTCAAATCCTCCTGTTCATTTTCTACTCCTCTATTAAATAATACCCATAACCTTGAGTATATTAGCCACATCGGCAATTTTAGATATATATAGACTGCAGAAAAATTAATAATGTTGAGATTCTTCGGCTCGCACCTCAGAACGACGGCACGGTCAAATCCGATAAATACGTCATTCTGAGGGAAATATCATTTTAGCCCGAAGAATCTTTTTTTGTAGTACAAACTTTTCCCGCACTCATATATGTTAATTTTTGTAAATTATAAGTCAATTTCTGGAAAAAAATTGTTTTTATAAATATGGAAGAAGTGTTGTATGAATATTAATTCTGTAAATAATGATTATAATATTTCCATGCAGGGAAAGTATCCGAATTGGGTTAGACGTGTAGGACAATGGTTCCTTGACAAGTCTCCTTCGCATACATCTAAAGAGAGTGAAAATTCTATAAAAAATTGGAACAAATGGACATATATCACTTCCGATCCCACTTGGAACAGAGGTATTATGGGAGCAACAGCACTTCTTACTCAGCCGACTATTGACTACTACAATCACAGGGTTGATGATGAAACAAGAACCGTTTCAAGAAATCGAACAATAGCCAAGATTATAGCAGGTACACTTGTCGGAATGTTTGTCGTCAGAGGACCTGTGTATAAACTTGTTGAAAAAATGACAAATCCTATTGGTAAAAGTAAGTATAGTAAAGCTCTTATACCCCAAAAATATATAGAAGAGCTTGCAAAAAATGAAACTTATCTGAAAAATCATAGGGCAACTTTAGCGATGGCAATTGCTCTTGCTGCTATGTGCGTTACAAATTTTGTCCTTGATGCACCACTTACAATATTCTTTACAAACTTCTTAAATGAAAAGTCAGGTGTAAGCAAAAAAACTGAAAAGAAAGAAGGCGAGGTGAACTATGACTAGTTCTTTCTTACAAAAAAACCTTAATTGGATTTATGAAAACTTCAAAAAAGATACTTCCAAGATGCTTATTGCTACTGGAACTTTAGGTTGGGCATTATCATCTTTAGCCCAAGGTTTGGCTATTGTTGCCAACCCCAAAATCTCTAATGAGAAAAAAAGCTTCTTGCTGCCTCAAGAATTAATGGATGCCGCTGTAAACGTCGGAGGATTTTTCTTATTTACGATGTTTGCAAAAAAATGCATAAGCAAAATGGCTTCCACAGGAAAGATTGCTCCCCAAAGTGTCAGGAACTTTTTAAACTCGCACTCCGAGTATAAAAATAAAGTAGGGAAATTGGATTTTAATTTGGATGATGTTTTAAATAACAGACCTGAGCTGGCAAAGATTAATGACTCATACCAATCTTACAAAAATTTTGTAACTACAATGGGAACGATAGGAGCAAGTGTTCTTTCTTGTAACATTATTACTCCTGTAATACGCAACTTTACTGCATCTAATGTACAAAAGACATATATAGATATGCAGAAAAACCCACAGTTATACCAAACATACAGCAATAACAGAATGAAAATATAATGTCGTTTGTTTAACTTAGTTTCAATTAAGTTACTGGACTAAAGCACTAAAAGCATTTATAATATTAAGTATGAGGATGAGGTTAGCTATATTTACAATTTGTGCAATGTTGCTTGGAAATGCTGTATTTGCGGATATTTTCCAAGGACATGCCGAGTATGATGACAGATTTGCACGTCCTCAAGAAGAATTATTTACAGGCAAAACAGAAAGGCTTGATAAAAATGACGTTATCCACATGACTGTTTCGCAAGTACTCGATGGCACTTTTTCTCTGGAAGGAGATGAGTTTTTTGCAGAAATTACCTCCGATGTAATTGGTGATAAGGGAGTTATATTACCAAAAGGTACAATAGCTCACGGAACAATTACAGAATCAGGAGAAGCAAAACGTTTAGGAAGAAACGGATATTTGAACTTAAGCTTTGATAAACTCACTACTCCTGACGGAAGAGAAATAGATATAGAAGGCAAAATGTCAACAAAACTTCATCCGATAAAAGAAGCCGGAAAAATTGTTGCAACCGACTTGGGATATACTGCCGCAGGCGGCGTTATAGGAGGATTATTTGCCCTGCAAGCGCTAGGGCCTGCAGCAGCAGTTGCTTCTCACGGATATACTCTTGCCGGTGGTGCTGCTATAGGCGGAACAATTGGACTTGGGATGTCTCTTGTAAGAAAAGGTAAAAATGTTCTGATATCTCCGGGAGACGAAATAAAAGTAAAAATTCTTTCGAGTGTTGATTTGCCTGTATATAAAGAAGAAGCTTTAAAACAAGAAGAATTGCTATATCCGGGATTAGATATAAGAATAGCAAATATATTATATGAAAAAGATCCTTTTGGTGAAGTAAATACTATCACGCTGTCTCTTTCCATAAAAAACATGTCAGACAAAACTATATCTGGCATGGATTTAGCTCTTATGAATGATTATAATAACATATTTAATCCTTCTATTTTTGGCGACACAAGATTGGTGTTCTCACAGATTAAACCGGGGGACAGATTTGCAGGAAAAATTTCATTTAGCGTTAATAGCGTCAAAGGAACTTATTGGCTTACGGTTAACGACAGAAGAAAAAATAAACCGCTGGTAAAAATTTCTTTGGATAATGCTTATAAACACGTTGCAAAAGACGTGAAAAAACATAACGAAAAAATTAAAAAAACAAAGAAAAACTATTACAAAGAGGACGATCCGTTTGATATATAGAGACGGTAGTGTTTTGAGGTTTTATGTTCAGACCGCTTAGAAGAATAAAACAACAATTAGCACAAGAAGAATGTATCTCTATTTTAAAACAGGAAGTAAGGGGAGTGTTATCGGTTTTGGGAGATAATGATTATCCTTACGGTTTGCCGATTAATTATTGGTACTCAGAAGATGACGGTAAAATTTATTTTCACGGAAGCAGAGAAGGACATAAAATAGATGCCGTAACAAAACACGATAAGGTTTCTTTTTGCGTCTTTGATAAAGGGACTCAAACAGAAGGTAAAATTGGACTAGACTACAAAAGCGTTATTGTTTTCGGCAGAATAAAAATTGTAAAAGACAGAGAGAAAACTGTTGATATTTGTCGTAAGCTGAGTTCACAGTTCAACTTCGGGAACGATTATATAGAAGAAGAAATCAAAAAATTCTCAAAATTCGTAATGTGTTTAGAGCTTACCCCTGAACATATATGCGGCAAAACAGTTAATGAAAGTTAAAAAAGGAGTATTTATGAATTATTTCGGGCAGACAAAAGGAACAGATATTGAAAAACAAATTGCACAATTAGCGCAAGGTGAAGCAATCGGCGGAGCTATGTATTACGCATTAGCTAAAATTGCAAAAGAAAAATTCGGACTTGATGATGTTGCTAAAGAATTTATTGAACTCGGCAATCAAGAAACAAACCACGGTGCGTTTTACGCAATGCTTAACGGCAGATACCCAAGTGATGAAAAGACATTTTGGAATATGGTAAAAGGACTTTCAAAGGCTGAATTTAAAGGAGAAGGAAATTTAAATCAGCTTGCTGATAAACTTGCCTCAATGGGTATTAGTAATGAAGCCGTTAATCAAGTTAGAGAATTCGCTCTCCAAGAGAAACATCACGGCGAAGCAACCAAAGCAATACTTGATAAATACGCAAGCGTAAACACAGAAGAAAATAAATCTCAAAAGGTTTATGTATGTAGTGTTTGCGGATTTGAGTACGAAGGTGAATTAGATAATGAACCTGATGATTATATTTGTCCGATTTGCGGATGCAAAAAAGGTGTGTTTAAAAAGCTTTAAAAAGGAATAATCGAAAGTTTCTAAAAGAGATTCTTCGCTGGTATCTTATGTAACAAAATATGATTTATGTAAACAACCCGCTCAGAATGACGGTTGGGTGTGTTCTTTTACGAAAAAACGTAATTAATATTTACTCCTGAATGACAAATGGGCGTGTTCTTTTACGAAAAATGTAATTAATATTTACCCCTGAATGACAAATGGGCGTGTTCTTTTACGGAAAAACGTAATTTATATTTACCCCTGAATGACAAATGGGAGTGGACTTTTACGAAAAATGTAATATATATATATTTACCCCTATTTACCCCTATAACTTTTGATGCATATTTCTTATTAAATAATCTTCTAAAACTTTTTTCTCAGAAGATGTTGAAGTCGGATCATTTATTATTATGCAAAAAGCATATTTTTCTCCGCTTTTTGCAGTTAAAAATCCTGCAATAGAACTTATATCAGACAGCGTTCCTGTCTTTGCTTTTATATCATTTTTTAATGGTATCATGCGGCTTGATAATGTTCCTTGCGAAGGAGATGCCATCCTGTTTAATACTTCGTTATCTTTACTTTTTACTAAATATTCTGTTATAAAATCTGCATCAACCAGATTATTCTTAGACACTCCGCTCGAATCGGTTAGGCGAATTCTAGAATTATCAATACCGATTTTTTTATAATACTCATTATACAGTTTTATTGCGTCTGTATCAGTACCTTGTTTATTATAATATTTCCCGCCTGCAAGCTTGCCCATGGTTTCAATAACCATATTGTTACTGTTTAATAATACATCATCAATTGCTCTTGATATCGGATGAGATACTTCACTAACATAAATATCTTTATTCGAAGCCTTAGATATTATATAAGATGATTTAAGGTATATTTTTCTATCCTCTAATAAATCAGTTAACTTTTTAGTAAAATATAATTTCAAATTCTTGTTAGGAATAAAGTGTGTCTCAGGATTTTTTACAACACCTTCTAAGGTCAAAGTGTTTGCAGCCATTGAACTGTCCCTTGATATGCTGACTTTATTTTCATCCCCTGTTATCACATTGTTAAAGAATGCGAACGGGGCTTTCTGCGGGTTAATAATAAATGCTTGTTTATTGTAATCAGTTGGCATAATTGTTAATTTTGCAATGTTTCTATCAAGGTTATATGAATTAAATCTTGGCATAGAAGTATTCAAATCGTCATCCCATTGCCAGCCTTCACCCCAATCTTTGCGTTCTATAATACTGTCATCAATATAAACTTGTTTAATCTTTTCCGAATTTATTCTTTTTAAAAGAGTCCCCAGTTCATCAGAGGTCAAATACGGATCTCCGCCAAGCTTGATTACATATCCGTCTTTCCCTCTTGAATAGAGTTGCGTTTTAAAATTATAATCTTCCCCTAATACTTCAATTATCGGGATTATTGTTAATATTTTTTGTACAGATGCAGGATGCATCAGAATGTTTTCATTTTGCTCATAAACAACCTTGCCTGTTTGAATATTTTTAACCGAAATAGCTATTGAATTTTGAGATATATTTGATTCTTTTATAATAGAATTTATGCTTTTTTTCAAACTTTTTGCTTCGGTGCATAAGTTGAACATAAATAATACTAATATTAAAGCAAGTATTTTTTTCATTTTATAACTACCTCATAGTCAGTTTTTATATCATTTAGAATTGTGCATTTATCACGAAATTCATACATTTCAGGCAAATTAACTTCCGCATAAACTCCGCCTTCAATTTCATCAATTTGGTCTAAAATATTACCGTTATAGTCAAAAATCATTGAATGACCAAGATTTTCTTTACCGTCAGGAAGGAGTCCCGTTTGAGTAAGCGCAACCATATAAGTCTGATTTTCTATGGCTCTTGAAGCGGTCATTGTGTCCCAAGGAATTTTCTTAGTCTTTCCCCATGCTGCCATATTTACTAAAATATCAGCGCCTGCTTTTCTGTACGCTCTGTATATTTCAGGAAAACGTATATCAAAACATATAGTTAATCCTATTTTGATCCCGTCAATTTCTACCATTACTGGATTCGCGCCTTTTGTTATAATTCCGCCTTCGTTATCTCCATAGTATGAAAATAAATGGTTTTTATCGTATATTGCAACTACTTCGCCATATCTATTTATAACGGGACAAGAATTGAAATACTTATTATTTTCTTTTCGTATAAAACTTCCGCCGATAATATTCGTATTGTATTTAACGGCAATCTCTTTAAGCATTTTTACGGCTTTAGATTCCTCAAGCGTTTCTGCAGTATTAATAAAAGCGGGAGTATGCCACCCGACAGTCCAAACTTCAGGTAAAAAAACAAAATCTGCCCCTTCATATTTTTCAAGATTTGCAATAAGCAGATTTTTAACAGTATCTATATTTAAGTCAAGCTCACCAATTACGGATTCCATTTGAATGGCGAGGAGTCTGACCTTTTCCTTCTTATCTGTCCCCACAGAAATACCTCTTTATACGCTTCAGGAATTCTTCTTTCCAAATCATCTAAACTATCCTGAAGCTCTTTTCTTTTTTCTTCAATATCGTTCTGAATAACGGCATTCTTAATCCGTCCCAAGAAGGGAATTTGAGCCAAGTAGGATTTGCAGAGTACCAAGAAACGGGAACAATCGGAACACCTGCCATTTTTGCAAGTTTGATAACTCCGTTTTTCGCTTTTTCAGGCGGTCCTTTAGGGCCGTCAACCATCATAGCACCGTCCTCTCCTCTTTTAAGAGCCGTTATTAACTGCATTGATGCTTCAACTGCACCTTCTTTGCCTTTCGAACCTCTAATGGTCTTAAATCCCATATGTTCTATTACATCTGCTATCATTTCACCATCTTTTGAACGACTGACCATGACATTTAACTTGCCGATATTTGGATGTCCGTATATGTTCATCTGGTTTCTGTGCCACATCGCATAAATGCAAGGTGAAACATCAGGAAAATCAACTCTTACAATATGAGTAAACATTTCCTGCATATGAAATATTGCATAAATTAATTTTGCTACTTTTTTAGCTGCATCGTCTTCAAATAGTCTAACCATATACTGATTATACTATAAAATTACAGATAACAAAATTTTTTACTTGACAAAGTGTTAGGCACACCTTACAATAATATTCAAGATATGGATAAAAATAATCTTTCCTCAGGGTTAGAGGATTACATAGAAGCAATCTACATTGCAGATATAAATAAGACACAACTTAAGGGTGCCCAGCTGGCGCGCAATCTGAATATCTCCCGCGCGTCAGTATCGGAAGCCCTTGCAAAGTTGGCATCAAGAGGTCTTATTAATTACGAAAGTTATGGTAATATTACACTTACGGATACAGGAAGAAAAGAAGCAGTAAATGTGTATCATAAGCATAATATTTTAAAGGAATTTTTTGAAAAAATACTATTTGTTAGTCCAAATGAGGCCGAAGATATAGGATGTAAAATAGAGCATGTTATTTCTAAAAATATTTTGGTAAAAATAAGACAATATACATTGTATTGTGAAAGACACCCTGAGATTATAGAAAATTTTAACAAGGAAAATTTATGACTCCCGTAAAGGCAATTGGGAAATTTTTAGACCAGCCGATATTAACAGCAAAAATAAATAAATATGTACCACTGGCTATGGCCTGCGGCAGCAGTATTGTTATCGGAAAAACTCTAAATGAAACACCGAACAGTGAACGCAAAAAAGAAGGCGGGAAACTGGCGATAATACTAAGTTCAACAATATTATCAGCAATTTTTGCGCCTAAAATAGCATCAAAAATTACAGGCAGAAACACATCAAAAACTTTATCCGTTATTAAAGAAGAAAATTCAAAGCTTGTAGACACATATATATCCGAACACGGTAAAAACGGTCTATCGAAAATACTTGAGAAATCAAAAACAGGATTACTTTCACCTAACGAGATTTCAATATTATTCAACAAGAATAAAGATATAGGTGATAAGTTGATACCTCCTCCCGATAATATAAAGGCAAAAGACATATTTAAAGAAATCGGCTGGCTGTCGATATTTGGTGCCGTTCCGGTTGCAGGAGGTATTGCCGGAGGAATTGCAGCAGATAGAATATATGATAAAAAAGAATGGAAGGATAGAGTTCCGGATAAGGTAAATGAAGGAATTTATCAATATTTAGCGAATATTTTTCTGTGCAATATAGGCGCAGGAATTGCTCTTGAAATATTGGAAAAAATGAACATTAAATCAAAAGCGGCAAGATGTATTGGCATGGTTGCAGGGATTTTATTAACAGGAGTAATAGGAGGAAGTGTTATGGCAAATTATATAGGAAATCAGCTGATAAATCCTATTATTTTTAAAGATAAATCTAAAGAAAAAAGAACCCCTGAATTACTGGATTTAAGTTTACATACAGATGACATAGCAACGGTTTCGCTTCTTTCAGGCTTAAAATGGATAGAACCTTCTTTACCGATATTGTATTCTATATCCGGTTACAGAGCAGGAATAGGATATAGAAATGATAAAAATCCAAAATCAAAACACATAAAAGTATCAGCGTAGAATATCTATAAATAAATATTGACATAAAGAAGTGATTAATTTATTATATACATTAATATATAGGATTTTATATCATATAAAGGGGTGTGTATGAAGATTTTACCTGTAAATAGCAATAATAACAACAGTTTTAAGCGTAAACCTACTGTTAAAGAGATGGAGGTTTATACAAATTCTGTTAAAGAGGGACTTAAACTTTTAAACAAGCGTGTTGATATAATTATTCATAATTCATCAGCGCCTGCAGTTCCTGCTGAAAACACGGGGATAGGTTCATTGTTTTCAAGAACAGTACAGGAAAAGCTTATTCCTTTTTTAAAAGCTCACGGTTTTACAGGTATTCAGCAGGAACCGAATAATTTAAGAAAATCCGGAGATCCTTCTCCTTACGCACCGGAATCTTCCGCAAAGAATATTTTTATGATTCCGCTTGAAAAATTAACTACGGAAAAATACGGGAAATTGCTTACAGAATATGATTTTCAAAAAGTTGTTGCAAATCGCTCAAAATCAAGCAGAGTTGACTATTATAATGTTAATGAAGAATATAACAAGGTTCTTAATATCGCATACCAAAATTTTAAAAACGGGAGTAAATTAAAGGAAGAATTCACGCAATTTAAAAAAGAAAATGGCAAAGAATTAACGAAGAATGCAATATATCGAATTCTTGATAAGCATTACCAAAAGGATTGGAAAGAATGGGATGGAATTGATAAAGAATTATTCTCAACAACAGGTGCGTCAGAAACAGAAAAAGCACTAACAAGAATCGCTGAGATTAAAGGGAAATACAAAGATGAAATTGATTATTTTATGTTCCAACAATTTTTAATTGATATAGCAAACAAGGAATCAAACGAGCTTGCGCAAAAAACAGGGGTTAAAATTATTGGCGATTCACCTGTTGCATCACCTGCTGCTGATGAATGGATTAATCAAAATTTATTCTTAAAAGGAAAGTCTATCGGTTGTCCTCCTGATTATTTTGCAAAAGACGGTCAAAGGTGGGGATTTGGATACTTTAATCCAAAATACATTTTTAATCCTGATGGAACATTAGGTAAAGCAGGAAAAATTCTTAAAGAAAAATATGATAAATTCTTTTCAAGTTTTCCGGGTGGGCTTAGAATTGACCATGTAATCGGTCTTGTAGATCCGTTTATTTATACTACCTCTGAAAAAATGACCTCTGAAAATTCGGGCAGAATATATTCTATTGCAGGTGAATTTAAAAAGAAGCCGGAAGAATATTCAAATATTTTAGAAAAGATCGTTTTACAATCCGCTAAAGAGCACGGAATGGACAAAACGGATATTATTTGTGAAGACTTGGGTGATCCTAATAAACCCACTCAAGATGTAATGAAGCAGCTGGATTTGTCAGGTATTTCAGTAACTCAATTTGACTATCGCGGAAAAGATACTCCAGAAAGAAATGTAATTATGATAGGTTCACATGATAACCAATCATTTATTGAATATACCGACAGTTTTTTTGATAAGGTAAAAGGGAAAAACGTTAACGAAAGAAGTTTATGGCAAAAGATTCTTTCACATTATTCACAAAAATTTAACCTATCAAAAAATCGTGATGAGGATTTAATCCACTTCATGAGAAAAACTAAGATGCTGGCTGAAGATACTGCACCAAAAGGCGCAACAAAAAAAGAGATAAGAGAATACAAACAAAAACTTAGAACTGATAAAAGTAAATTTATGGAAGCAAGTTTTTCGGAATTATTTACAAGTCCTGCAAGGCGTGTTCAAATATTCTTTGCTGATTTTTGGGGTATGGGAAAAACATACAACCGTCCCGGAACAAGTCAGGGCAATTGGGAATTAAGAATCCCGTCAGATTTTGAAAATGAGTATTATAAAGCTGTTTCAGACGGAAAAGCTCCAAATTTAGCAAAAACTATTGCAGATGCTTTAAGGCATAGAGGTTTAGATAAACATCATGCAAAATTAATTCATAATTTAGATAATTCTGCAAAAATTCTTAATGAAGCTTAATATTTAAGTTTAAATATAGCAATTTTAAATCCTTAAAATACTTTTATAATATATGAGGATTTAAGGATTGCCATGTCTTGTATAAAAGCTATCGATTTTAATAATCATATTTATAATACGAAAGAACAAGTTAATGGATTCGGTTCAAAAACAGAACTCTTTTGTTTTAATGCAGAAGAAAAATTCTCTGATACTTGGAGCAAAGTTCAAAACGAACCGGAGAAAAAAACAAATAAAATTAAAAAAAATATTCCTCGAACAGTTTTAAATAGCAATGAAAAAATTTTATATGCTAAAATACATAATTTTTTAAGTGAGGATATGCAAGACAAGCTTTATAAATGTTTAAATTCAGGAAAATTGCTTAATTCCGAATCAAATGACAATAGTACCGTACTTGATAATTTATATAAGATTATATCAATACCAAGAACATCAGAAGTTGATTCAAAAATAATTCTAAATGAATGCATAAATATAATAGATAATCCTCTAATTGTTACTCAGTATATGGAAGATATTCCGAAAAAATACATGGATGAAGCTGCTGAATATGTTTATGGTGATGAGGAAAAATGTCGTCAAGAAAGAAAAGAGATCGCAAAATACTCAAATTATATGAGGGAATTGATATTATATAGCGGAGAAGAAAAATTAAATAAGGAACAGGAAATAAAGAGAATAAAGAATGTAATAGAAAATACTGAAGGCGGCACTTGTGTAGCAGCAAGCATAGAATTTGTTTTTGCTTCAAAATACCCTGCTGAATTTATTCGTATAATAGAAGGTCTTACTTCAAAAAACAAATCAGTAAAAAAAGTCGTTGATTGTAAAAGAGCTAATTTGGTTGATGATGAAATATCTATTTTTGCAACTCCATATAATAATAAAAACGGCAAAAAGGAGTTTATACTAAGAACTGACGGTGGAGCTTATGTATTGGCAAAAATTCAGAAAGAATGTCAAAATGAATATGAACGAACATCTATAGATATTTTATTTCAATCTTTGGTGTTTCAAATTGCATCTCAAGGAACGTATAATTCTATTACAGATACACATTCCAGTCTGTTTAATAAAGAAGGAGGTCTCAATTCAACTGAAAAAGAATACGCTCTAAAGATTCTTACAGGAAGAGATGTAAAAGGTAAGTTATATAGAAATTATAATAATAAAAAACTTTGTAAAAATGCTGATAATAAAATTATAGAAAAGGATATTGAAAAAGAACTTAAAAAGGGAAAATTAATAATGATAAGTATAAATTGTTCAAATGACAAAAATATTTTAACAGATGGTCATGAGATTACAATAATTAGTAAACAAAAAAAATCTGACGGCAAAGAATATTATGTTTGCAAAGATAGCGATGAATTGGAAAGTACACCCTTATATGTAGAAAAAGATATCCTTTTAGACCAAATTTTTTATATTTGTACTATTAAATGATATCAGCATTAAATACATATTCTGCCGGTCCTATCATGTTTACGTCAAAAAATGGTGCAAACTTGTTCCCCGGCCAATCTATATGAACAGTTCCGCCTAATAATTTCACATCAACAGAATGTTCTACAAGACCGTCAATAACACCTGCTACAACGGTTGCGCAAGCACCCGTTCCGCAAGCGAGCGTAATTCCGCAACCTCTTTCCCATACTTGTAATTCTATTTTTTCATCAGAGATGATTTTTGCAAATTCGACATTTGTTTTTTCAGGGAATTCAGAACTTTTTTCTATTATAGGACCGTATTCCTTTGCTAATTCTAACAGGTTTTCTTCCTTATCTACAAATATAACAAAATGAGGATTACCCATAGAAATAGCATTCCCTTCAAAAATTCTGTCTTTTACCGATATCTTATAGTTAAAATTATTTGAAGGAACAAACGGGATTTTTGGGGATTCTAATACGGGTTTTGACATATTCACCCTAACTTGCCCGTCATACATTAATTTTGGTGTAATTATTCCGGCTAAAGTATTTACGGTAAATTCATCTTTTTTTACTAAGCCTCTGTCAAAAACATATTTTGCAAAGCATCTGATACCGTTTCCGCACATTTGAGCGGTTGTGCCGTCAGAATTATAGAAAAACCAGCCAATATCAGCATCACGAACATCAGTATTTGGGACAATAAAACCGTCTGCGCCAACACCAAAATTACGATTGCATAACTGTTTTGCCGCTTCTGACATTGTCGACCAACGATTTTCCATTTCACCAATTTTGTATTCTTCATAATTCATTATGATAAAATCATTGCCGCACCCTTGCATTTTTGTTATTTTTATACCCATTTGTTTACTTAGCCCTTTCTTATAGTACAATTATTATATAAAGAAAACATGTAATAGGCAACATAAAAGCAATCCATCGCTATTTGCGGAAGATAGCCGAACAGAGGTAATAAAATGGCAATAATAAAAATACAAAAGGGTACAAAAGATATACTTCCGAGTGATATGCCGATTTGGCATTTTATGGAAGAAAAAGCAAATGAAGTTTTTACAAAATATGGCGCAAAAGAGATAAGAACTCCTATTTTTGAAGCAACAGAATTGTTTGCAAGAGGTGTTGGTGATACAACGGATATTGTTAATAAAGAAATGTACACATTTGAGAAGAGCGACCGTTCTTTAACATTGCGTCCCGAAAATACGGCAGGTGTTGTTCGTTCTTTTATAGAAAACGGTATGCACAGATTATCTGCTCCTGTCAAATTGTGGTACAAAGGACCTATGTTCAGGTATGAAAGACCGCAAGCAGGCAGACAAAGACAATTTCATCAAGTCGGGATAGAAGTTTTCGGAATTAAACAAGCAACTGCTGATGCTGAAGTTATTATGATGGCAGTCGACTATCTTAAATCTCTGGGTTTGAATGATTTAACAGTTGAATTGAACACTCTTGGCTGCCCAAAATGCAGGGAAGAGTTTAAGAAGAATTTGAAAGATGTTATACGCCCCTATCTTCCTCAGCTTTGCGAAGATTGCCAAACAAGATTTGAGAAGAACCCTCTAAGACTTTTGGATTGTAAATCTCCTGAATGTCAGGAAGTGTATGCAAAACCGGAAATTCAAGCAGTAATACAAGGAGATTTTATTTGTGAAGAATGTTCTGAGCATTTTAATGAACTTCTCAGTTATTTGGATACTTTAGGTATCAAATACGAAAGAAACAAACTTCTTGTAAGGGGATTGGATTACTATAACAGAACCGTTTTTGAGATTAAATCAAATAACCTCGGTTCGCAAAACGCAGTTTGCGGCGGCGGAAGATATGATTCTCTTGTAAAAAACTTAGGCGGAGAAGATACTCCGGCTATCGGTTTTGCAATGGGAATGGAAAGACTTGCCTCTCTTTTGGGTGAGAAAAAGGAAGAAAAATTAACAGCTTTTGTCGTTTCTAACAATATTGCAGAAGCAATTAAACTCACGGAAGAACTTCGCTTAAAAGGTATAACTTGCGAGTTTGATTTAACGAATAAAAAATTTGTTAAACAGTTGGAAAAAGCTTCAAAAGTTGCAAAATACGCAGTTATTTTAGGCGAAGATGAAATATCAAAAGGTGAAGTAACAGTTAAAAACCTTGATACTTCGGAGCAAAAAACGGTTAAACGAAATAATATTGTACTTAACTAGCAAATTTTATATTTACCGATTTTATAATGGATATGAAAGTTTTTGCCGTTGCTAATTATAATAGACCGACTTTTGGTGTAAATTTACAGTCCAAAAAACTACGTTTTAAAGAAGATGATTTTTATGTTCGCATAAAAGGATACGGACATCATTCGGGTTGGGCAAAAAAAATAATAGAAACTGCTGATAAAGCAGTTGAATTTATAAGACAATACTGCAGCGCAGAAGAAACTTTGAAAAGAATTACAGTTGGCGTAACGGAAGCAAATCAGCTTCCGTTGGATTTGGAGAAAAGAGAACACACAGGAATACTAAGAATTGAAAGAGAAGGCTGGCGTCATCTTTCAAGTTGGAATAACAGTTTTGGACTTATTACACGATATAGTACAAAAGGTAAAAACAAATACAAAACGTATGCTGACAGATTAGACTATATAGTAAAACACCCTTTAAAAAATCCTTTTGGTGATATAAGTTTAACAAGACCTATACATGATGCCGATTTTTTCGGCAAGTGCCTTGATCACGGTGACATAAAATATATAAATAATGCTTTTAGGCATGTAAAAGAAATATATAATAACTTGCACAAAAATTACATTCAAAAAGAAGTTAAAGAAAAAGATTTGGATAATGTGAATTCTTCTATTGCAGAAATGCGTTGGATTCTTGCACACGCTACGCCTTGGGAACGAGGAAGTGATGCAATCTCAAATACTTTTATTCGTGCAATTTATAAGGCTATGGGAGTAAAAGCTTATCCGCTTAAAAAGGGAGTATCATTAGATTTGGAAGCTTATTGCACAAACTTAGATGAATATAAGAAAAATTTTGCGTCTTATTTTTCTAAAAAACCTGAAATAATAGATTAATCAATTTTAAGCACAAGTCCTTGTATTTTAGCTTTCTTACCTATGGGAATCGTGATTTTTTCTTTTGCGTGAGTTATTTTAAAACCTGATACCACAGGAATATTTAAGCGGTTTGCTATTTCATTAAAATATTCATCAAGCCAAACTTCATTATCAATATCAAGAAAATCGCCTAATACAATTCCTTTGCATCTGTCAGAAAATTCAGGAATATTAATTAACTGCTGAAACATTTTATCTATCTTATATACAGGTTCGTTTAAGTCCTCCGCAAAGAAAATAAAATCTTTATCAGGTATAAAATCCTGACCGCAAAGCGAAACAACTGTAGAAAGATTACCGCCCCAAAGAATGCCGTTTGCAGAACCTTCTTTGAATGATTTAGAACCTTTAAAACACAATGATTTTCCGTTAATAGTATTAAAAAAATCTTGTTGAGAGAATGTGTTGCATTCTATCCCGAAATCCGTACAAGCCATCGGACTATGATAAGTTATTATCCCTGTTTTTTTGTAAATCATCAATAATAATGCCGTAACATCAGAAAACCCGCAAAACGGCTTTGGATTGGCTTTGATTAAATTATAATCAATTTTGTTAATAAGCCTAATCGCACCATAACCGCCACGAGCACAGAGTATAAGCTTAATCTCATCATCTTCAAAAAAACGATGAAGCTCGCTGATTTTATCCTCATCACTTCCAGCAAGATAACGATTTTTGTCAAAAATATTCTTTGAAAGCTTAACATTGAACCCTAAGGCTTCAATGTTAGCTTTAGCCTGTTCAATTTTTTCTTTTTCGCAATCGCCTGACAAAGCGATTATCCCGATTGTATCACCTGATTTTATTTCCATATAAATATTTTATCACCGAGTGTAACTAAAAAGTCAAAAAAATACCTCACCCGCTATTGTAAACTTCACTTATGTTCAGTAACAATAGCTCCCTCTCCTCAAGAGGAGAGGGCTGGGGTGAGGTAAAAACCTAGTTTTGAGATACCATATTTGAAATAGGTGTTTGCAGTTTTTATTAAGAAATGTAAACGCAAATTACTCAAAAAAGGCAATTTTTTTTATTCAGAATACTTTATATATATGTATAGAGAAATAATAGGTATAAAATTATGGTCGCAGGAATTCAAGCATTAAATTTCTTTAATAAACCAATTAGCAGTATCGGCGGGGTTGGGGAACGTTTTGCAACGTCAAAGGCTCACAGAGTTGAAGGTGCGGAAGGAGTAACAACTCCCTATAGAGCAATTGCTTCAACAAATTGTGAACTTAATCCTGATGTAACAGGTGGTGGTTATACTCACGGTGTTGGTGCTTTTGCAAGTAACAAAAATTGGATGTTCTAGCATTGTGGGTGCAATTATTTGCATCAAAAAAATATAATACAAAAAGACCTCATTCGAGGTCTTTTTTTTGTTAATAAATGTAACAAAAAGTTTAATGTGTGAAATTGAAGATTTTTAAAATACTTTTTATATATGTACAGAGAGTAAAAAAGGTAAATTAATGGTAAACGCAATTCCAAGCAATTATCAATATGGTAATTATGAGTTCGGCAGGAACAATCCTTTCGGACGAATAAATGGTGCAGAGCCGAGGGTTACTGGAACACCTTCGGTCGATAATTCCTACGGAATCTCTATACCAGAAAATTTTGGTTTTGTAGAGAACGAGATAGGTAACCCCGTTTCACTCGGACAAGACGGATACGGTTTGGCACATAATGATGGTGCGGGACACAGACTGCACCTGATAGGATAATATAAAGAGAGTAGAGAGAAAAGAGTTCAAGACCTTTTAAATAAAAGGTCTTTTTTATTTGAAAATATGAACCTTTAATTTTATTGAGGATACAGAAAATTTAATAATTTAGAGATTCTTCGGTTTACACCTCAGAATGACGGCGCGGTTAAAATCCAATATGCATGTCATTCTGAGGGAAGCATCATTTCTGCCCGAAGAATCTTTTTTTTCAGACATGCATAGACTTTTTCTGCAAACTTATTTGTAACGATTTGTTAACATTTCCCTTAAAAAATTAAAGTTTTAGAAAAAAATGCCGATATATATATTACGAAGCAAAAATTACATTTACAGGAAAGGATGAAATCGGATATGTTGAAGAAGATTACAACCCCATCGAATAACATTTTCTGCGGTGTTGAATTCATATTAAGAGGGGCAAAGAAGCGAAGGGCAATGGCAATATCTAACGCAGTAGCAATTAATGCAGAATCAGGAATTCAGGCAAAATTGCAGGCAGTAAAAGGCTGACGAAAGTAAGTAGATAGTTATAGTCTGTTCGATTAATTAAGTAGAGAGCATAAACAAATCCCTTATCTAATAGATGGGGATTTGTTTTTATAAATAATTCTTTAAAAAAAAATATCTTTATGTTATTATGAATATATCTTAGAAGGAGACATGGCCGAGTAGGCTGAAGGCGGCACCCTGCTAAGGTGTTATGTGGGGCAACCTGCATCCTGGGTTCGAATCCCAGTGTCTCCGAATTTTTAAAAGACTTGTAGTGAATAATACAAGTCTTTTTTTGAGAGATTTGTGTTGTTTTACATGAGCAGTTTGCTCGGAAGTTATTTTGTCATTCTGAGGCTCGAAGAGCCGAAGAATCCAGTCTTTTGCCGATTCAACATGGTCGGAAATAAATTGACTCAAACTACTCCAAAAGTGACTTTTTCTACTCTTTTTGTTTCTCATTGAATTTGCATAATCGTTAAAATGGCTATTGTGTAAACACAATAGCCATTCCGAAAAGTCACTTTTGAAAGTTATTGTTGGGTTGAAAACCCAACCTACAGACTACAGACTTATAAACTAAAACTCAGTATCTGTAGTATTATAATCACCAATAGTCCATTTGTGCTGGTCATATGCTTGTTGTTCAGCCTCTTTTTTAGTCATTCCGTCTTCTTTTATAAATCTTGGAATTTCTTTTATATCAACATCATCATGATTTTTTGGATATATTTTACACACATCAGTATTTCCGTTAACGAAATCAGAAACATTTTCTTTGGGACGTTTGATAGTGCCATTTAAAACCTTTTCATAAGCCTTTAAAACTTTATCAGCTACTTTTTCATATTCATGATAGCCATCTGCAATAAATTTGTATATATTACCTCTCCTGCTTTTAATAAAATTTTCACTTAATGTATCAACAAGACGCAATTCAACATCGTCTTTGTTTACAGGCAACATGTAAATATCAATATCTACAGATCCTTTTGTCATTTCTGCGTATTTATCAGAATATTTAATTGTTCGATACATTTTATCACTCACTAATTTTTGCCATTTGTTCATTTTCGAAGTCTGTGTATGTATTGCGCCAAATGATTGTGAATCGACTTTATTAATAATATTCATATTTATCCTTTCTCTTTAATAATTAGATTCTCATATTTATAAAAACACGTAAAAATATTTTTTGATAGGAGGAAATGAAGTTTTTACAAAAGTTAACAACATTATCAAACTCTTTGTTCAAAATTCTCAAATCGACTGTTATTTTACAATTTGTTGTATTTTTTTGAGTAGTTGGTAGGTTGGGCATACCTGCCCAACAATAACTTTATGATATTATAATGCTATGAATTATCATAGAGTTTATATTCCAAACAGTTTTGTTCACATAATCATAGCAAGTTATGAAAGAAAGCATATTTTTATTGATAACATTGAAATTTTTGAAATTGTTGCAATTTGTGTTTTACCTGACCACATACATTTGATACTAAATCCTGAAAATATTAAAGAATATTCAAAAATAATATCATCTGTTAAACATAGTTTTTCTCATGATGTTGGGCAAGTATGCCCAACCTACCTTTGTTCACAAGATGACTTAAAAATAGGATATAAGAATAAAAGAGAAAAGGGGTTATTTCAAAGACGATTTTATGAACATACGATTGTAAATCAAGAAGAATTGAATAACCATATTAATTATATTCATTACAATCCCGTAAAACACGGATATGTAAAATGTGTAAAAGATTGGGTATATTCATCTTTTCATAAATTTGTTGAGAACAAATTATATGATGAAAATTGGGGTTGTTCTGCGAACATAGAAAATATCAAGAATTTAGATTTTGAATAATTCTCAAAACCTCTGTTCTTTCTTCTCAAACCGACTGTTATATTACAAATGCACCCAAAAGTTATTGTCAGTTTCGCCCAATCTGAATAATTACTTAATTTGACATTATATCGCTTACTTTTACATATACAGGGGTATTTAATTTAAACGAAATTTGACTTCCTGCTTTTAATTTATAATTCAAACCTTTTGCCATTGAGCTGATTAAAAGTCCAAAACCTTTGCAAGTTCTCGGAACTACTACTAAACCAACAACAGTTGCAGATTCTATAGCAACTACTGCAACGCTTATTATAGAGAATGTTAAGACTCCTATACCGGCCGGGAATGCTCTTAGAATGTTCAAAAACTGAGAAATCAATTAAAATATAAGCTTTAGCTCTTTTAAACATCGGTTCACTTTTTTTTACTTTTTTGAATTTGCCCAAAAATCTCGTATGTTCAGGTAAAACCATTCCATTTGATGCCTGTACTTTTGATACCAATCTAAAATATATTTCATCATCTACATTGGTTTCGTTTACATCTATGTCAGATTCTGTCTCAAGTATATATGTGTTTTTGGGACTTAAATAAACAGTTTCATCCTCAATAGATGTTGAAAAAAACGGCTGGTCTGTTTCCTCATATTCATTTGTTTCTGATAATACCGGTACTATTGTAATAAAATTTATTAATAAAATTAATACAAAAGCTACAATTTTTTCATTCTATCACACTTCCTTATATAAATACTCTTATAATGAATTATATACTAAAAAAGTATAGTTGCATATTACTGTTCTAAATTACTTTTGAAATTATTTTTGTAATATTTTGTAAACTATTAGCAAAATTTTTATTTTTTATTTTTAATATTATTACAGACAGATTTAATTATGAAAATTCAAAATATACAAAATTCAAATAATAGAATGACATTTGGAACGTATTTAGGAATAAATATGCAAGAAAAAGTTTTGCTTGCAAAACAAAGAGGTTTGTTTTCGAAAGAGCAGCTTGCTAACCTTGAAAAAATTGAAGGGGACGGGTTAGATGCAGTTTTAGAAATTTCAAAAAAATATGTTATTCATTCAGTTAACAATAAAAAAGGTATTTTAGAAACTCGTTGGCATTTAACTTTGCATAATGGTCCCGAAAAAACAAATATTGTAAGCGCAGATAGTATATATCGACCAACAAACAGTAATAACAATATTATATTTTTACCGCATAAATTTGTAAAATTATTTGATAATGACTTTTCATTAGCAGAAAAAGTCAAAGCAGCATGGAACTCTCTTGCCGATAATGTACGTTAATTTATGTAAACTTTTTTATAGCTTCTGTTCAAAAATAAAAAAATATTTTATAATTACTAGTGCGTGGTATTAGGAGTTGCTAATGGGGATAGAAATACTCAGTAACAGAAGCTTAACTTTTTGCATTCCCAAAAACGATGAGCATTCTGATATTACTTTGCCAAAATTTGAAGAATATTTGAACTTTTTAAATGAACCTGAGCTTTCCGATTGTCTGATTAATAAATTAGGAATGTTAACGGAATCTGATTTTAACGGTTCTTTTGTGCAATCAACTGAAAATAAATTTAGGATTATAATAGGAGGAGAGTTTAACCCTATAATATACAGAGGACAGAATAACGATTATCCGTTTATGCCATCGTCTAAAAGATATGAACTTTTTGACGGAAATGAAAGAGTAAGGCACAGCATTGAATGGGCTAAGAAAAAAGAGTTTACAAAACTTTTATCCGCAACTCCATATATTAAGAGAGCTAAAGAATTTAAAGTCTTGGATTTTTCTTATGAAATTGATATGGAAGCAATTGCAAAACATTATAATCTTGTTTCCGACTATCTTGATATAACAAGAGATTTGATGACCGCTTTGTTTTTCTCTTACACCTATTATGATAAAAAGCAAGAAAAGCTTCTACCTCTGCCGGCATTTGAATATAATACTCCTTATATTTATGTCGGAAATTTGAAAGAACTCTATTTTAAAGTCCCTGTTTCAATTAAACATATAGGTTTTCAGCCTATGCCAAAAGCAAAATCCCAGCAAATGATGTCTATAAATGTTTCAGAAAATTTTGATTATATTAAAAATTTATTTAAAAAAATTGAACTCCCTAAAAATCCTGCAATTGCAAAATATGTTTACAACAAATTTGAAGGCGGAAGGTTATTAATGCCGGAAGATTATGCTTCAAAATTAGCGTTGCAGGTAAAACATTCAAAGAGCTTGCTTGTGGATTTAGTTGAACAATATTGTGAAGAAACAAAAACTGATAAAGTTTGGTTATTAAGCGAATATGAAAATTTAGGATATGAGCTTGTGTATAATCTTTGTGATATATCACAAGATGGTATAGATATTATTAATAGAGAAATAGATGAAGACATTATTCCATTCCTGAATGACGGATTTATTTTTAGAGGTATAAAATCTTAATTCAAAATATATATATACCAACTTTATATTTTGAAGTAAAATATAGAAAGTATGAATAATAATTTAAAAAATTACGCAATAATTCTAGCTTCAGGAAGCGGAACAAGATACAATAATGAAACTCCAAAGCAGTTTATAAAAATTGCCGGTAAAACCGTTCTTGAACATACAATAGAATTGTTTGAGAAAAATGATTTGATTGACAAAATTATTGTTGTCATTATTCCTGAATATAAAGAATTCGCTGAAAACATTATAAGAAAAAATAATTATCAAAAAATTTATAAAATAGTCGATGGCGGCAAAACAAGAAAGGAAAGTTCATATATAGGAATATCTTCCGTAAGTGAAGAAGAAGCGAACGTTATAATTCATGACTGTGCCAGACCGTTTTTATCGCAAAGAATTATCAATGACTGCATCAATGCTCTTGGGACATATTCTGCGGTCGATGTTGCTATACCGTCTGCTGATACAATAATAAAAGTTAACGAAAATATTATTGAAGCTATTCCGGAAAGAAAATTTTTAAAACGAGGACAAACCCCTCAATGTTTTAAACTTTCATTAATAAAAAAAGCACACGAGCTATCAGCAGGAGAATCAAATTTTACAGATGATTGCGGACTTATTATAAGATATGGACTAGGTGAAGTCTATGTTGTAGAAGGCGAAAACGACAATATGAAAATTACCTATCCTTCTGATATTTATCTTGCAGATAGAATTTTTCAGTTAAAAACATCAACTGTTGCTGAACAAACAGACATAGAAAATTTGAAGGATAAAGTTATTATTGTATTTGGAGGGACCAGCGGCATAGGAAGAAGTATTTCATTGATGGCTGAAGAACACGGTGCAAAAGTATTTCCTATATCATTAGAGTTCGGCTGCGATGTTACATCTATGGAGATGGTTGAAAAATTCATCGCAAAAGTTTATCATAATACTAAAAGAATTGATTGTGTCATTAATACAGCAGGCATTTTAAAAATAGGAAAACTTACGGAACGCTCTATTGATGATATAAAAAAAGAAGTTGATGTAAATTATTTTGGTAATATAAATGTTGTTAAGGCGAGCATTCCATATCTGCAAAAATCCAAAGGAAGTATTGTTTTATTTACCTCAAGTTCGTATACAAGAGGACGAGCCGAATATTCAACATATTCTTCAATAAAATCAGCAATAGTTAATCTTGTTCAAGCTTTATCCGAGGAACTTTATGATGACGGAATAAAGATTAACGCAATCAGCCCCGAAAGAACAGCTACTCCAATGAGAGAAAAAGCCTTTGGCGAAGAGCCTGTAGAAACCCTTTTGAAGCCGGAAAAAGTTGCAGAAACAACTTTAAGAGTCCTTTTATCAAACCTGACCGGCGAAGTATTCGACGTAAGAAGAAAAGAAAATTAGTTTAATCCGATTTCATATTTTATCCGTTTATGCTAAAATAAACTTGGGGAGTATGTGAAAAATGTTCGACTACTTTAAGGGATTTATCACAGACAAAAGAAAAAACTCTAAAGGTACATATCTTACTATTGAATCTTCAGGAGTCGGGTATTTGTTGGAAATTACGGAAAGAGATTTTAATTCTCTATCCATAAACGAAGACAAGCCGCAAAAAATTTATTCTCTTTTAACTCATAGAGAAGATGCAATGTCTTTATACGGTTTTTCAAACCGAGAAACTCGTGATATCTTTCAAATCTTGCTTTCTGTTTCAGGAGTCGGTGCGAAGATGGGAATAGCACTTCTTAATGAATTTGATGCTTGTGATGTCATATCGCTTGTCATTGACGGGAATTTTAAAGAATTAACTCGTGCAAAAGGTGTCGGACCAAAACTTGCTCAAAAAATAATTTTGGAGCTCAAAGATAAGCTTATAAAAACCGAACTTCCGAGATCCGGTTCGAAATCAATTCCTCAGACTCAGGCAATATCAGATACACAAACAGTTCTTATATCTTTGGGATATGAGGAAGATGAAATAGAAGATGCTATTAAAAAGGTTCTGCCAACTATTACTGACAACTCTAATTCCGAAGAAGTTTTGAGGAAAGCTTTAACTACTCTCTCTATGTAAACAAATGTAACTATTTCTGAAAAATAAGGCAAAAATATTTATTCAGAGGTTTTAGAAAGAGCAGAAGAAGGTTGAATATGAAAATCCACAAAATCAGTTTGGTAAACAGCTTTAAATCAAATAACCAAGCACAGAAAAACCAACAAAATCCAATCACAAATAGTTCAAGTCCGTTAGAAAAATCTCCAAGCAAAGACACTTTTGAGATTTCCATCGGATACGTTAACGATGCTCACGGACAAACTAATAATATGATGAGAATTCTGTCTGGTCTGGAAGGGGATTTAATATTATCTGCAGGTGATAATGACATAGGTGATGAAAAAAATAAAGCAATTCATAAAGCTACATTCAAATTTTTAAACTTAGGCAATATTCAAGCAACAGCTCTAGGTAACCACGAGATGGATACTACACAAGCTGATTTGATAGATTCTCTAAAAGAATACAAAGGTGATATTTTAACTATAAATATGCAAAAAGATGATATTGAAGATCAAGATCAAGATGATGTTAAAACTTTAGGCAGAGCAAACCTTTTAGACCACCTAAAAGCTTCAAAAACAGTAGAAGTTAACGGTGAAAAAATCGGACTTTTAGGAACAGCTCCTATTGATTTGTTAGACAGGCTTACTCACCCGAATTATCATACCGACTGCCATATAGATCCTCTGGACGAAAGCATAGAAAACATTCAAGAAGAAGTGGATAATTTAAAAGAACAAGGTGTTAATAAAATAGTTTTACTTTCTCACTTGGGATTAAAAAAAGATAAACAAGTTGCACAAAAGACAGATGGAATTGATGTTATTATAAGCGGGCACTCCCACGAATTGGTAGAAGGAATAACAGAAGGTGAAAACCTTCTTTATTCAAAGTCAGGTGAGCCGGTAATACTTACAGAGGCAGGTCGAGACGGGAATTACTTCGGAAAGTTAAACTTAACCTTCTCTAAAGACGGAATAATTACAAAAGCACAAAATAATTTAGGTACTACAGGTTTGTTCCATAGAAATTTGGTTAACCAATATATATTTAACGAAGTACTGGGAAAACCTGAAAAAATCGGTGTTGTGAAATCAGCACCTCCTCCTCCTAAATCTCTCACAGAAGAAAATCCGCACGCAAACTTTGTCTGCGATGTTATGAGAGAAGAAACAAATTCAGACATCGCTATTTGGCATAATTGCGGTGTTAGAAACTTCTTCCATGAAGGCGAGATTGATTCTCGTGATATCAAAGACATCTCACCATTCTTAGATTTTGTTGCAGTTGCCCCCGTTAGTGAAAAAACTCTTGTAGAGCTATTTAAGAAGGCTATCAAAGATACTTACTCATCAAGCAGCAGAAAGCCGGGACTATTTGCTGTATCAGGTCTGCAATATACAGTAAATCCTAAAAAAGGAACTTTAGAAAGTATGAAATTTATTGATAAAAGAGGAAAATCCCATAAAATCAATGTAAAAAGGCCAAGCGAAACTAAAATATACAAAGTCGTAACAGATGAATTTTTAATGTCTGCAGGTGCTGATTTCAACACACTCGCTAAAGAAGAAAATTACTATATTAAATATCCTTACGATAAAGATGTAATGGTTTGTGATTATATTAAGCGTAAAAACAAACCGGTAGTAATTAATCAGACTGGCAGAATAAAATTCACGGATAAATAGGAATTGATATGAATATTCAAAGCATTATAAATACTAATAACCCCGCAAAAGTTACCCCATCAAAAAGAGTAACTTCTTTTAAAGCTGAAAATAATAATTTGGAAAGGACTCCAATTAGCGATACATTTGAATTAAAAATAGGGTATGTTAATGATTTGCACGGACAAACCAATAACATGATGAGAATTCTATCAGGAATTAAAGGTGATATTATTCTTTCAGGCGGCGACAATGATATCGGTGATGAAAAAAACAGACCTGTACACGATGCAACTGCCAAGTTTTTAAACCTTGCAGGAGTAAAAGCAACTGCATTGGGTAATCACGAAATGGACACAAAACAAGGTGATTTAAAAGAAACTGCCCAAGAGCAAGAAGAATTGGATAATTTTAATAAAACAAATATAAAAGAATTTATTAAGCCATCTGTAGTAGTGAATGTTAAAGGTGAAAAAATAGGTTTAATCGGAACAACCCCTGTTGATTTAACAGAACGTGCAACTCACCCTGATTATCATAAAGACTGTAAAGCTCACGATTTGGATAAGACAACAGAACTTATTCAAGAAGAAATAAATGAACTTAAAAAACAAGGAATAAATAAAATAATTCTTCTATCTCATTTAGGGATAGCAAGAGATAAGGAAGTTGCTCAAAACACGGAAGGTATTGATGTAATAATAGGCGGACACACTCACGAATTACTGGAAGGAATACAAGAAGGCGAAAATCTTATTTATTCAGCATCAGGTGAACCTGTAATAATTACTGAAGCAGGAAAAGACGGAAAACATTTTGGAGAACTTAATTTAAGTTTTAGTAAAGATGGAATTATTACAAAAGCTCAAAATAATTTGGCAGATACAAGTCTATATCATAGAAATCTTGTTCACCAATATATGTTTAACGAAATATTAGGAAAGCCTGAGAAGGTAGGATATATAGAATACGCTATGCCTACTCCTAAATCATTACTGGAAGAAAATCCCCACGCTAACTTTATGTGTGATGCGATGAAATATGAAATGGAGGCTGATATTGGCATTTGGAATAATGCCGCTACACGCAACTTCTTTAAAAAAGGCGACATAGACTCAAGTGATATAAAAGAAATCGCACCGTTTGCGGATAATATTTCCGTTGCAGAAGTATCAGAGAAAACTTTAGTAAAAGCATTTAAAAAAGCAACTGAAATATCATATAATTCAATTGGGAATAAACCTGGGCTTCTGGCTGTTTCGGGATTGAATTATACAGTTAGTCCGACAAAGAAAACTCTTGTAGGAATGAATTTTATAGACAAATACGGAGTCGAACATCCGATTAACGTTGATAACCCGAGAGAAGATAAAAAATACAAAGTCGTAGCAGACTCCTTCATTATGTCTTGGGGTGCTGATTATGAAGTTTTATCCCCTAAAGACGAATGCATAGAATATCCTTTCAATAAAGCTTATCTTACTTGCGAATATATAAAACATCTTAACAAACCGATTGTTATTAATCAAATAGGAAGAATAAAATATGCAGATTAGTGTATAATTAATTTAGGTACTAAAATGCAAATAGATAACATTCAAACATATAATAATTCTAAACAAAACTTTAAAGCTTTAAGAATTAAAAGAGGCTCCGATAAATACATATCATCAATGCCCAATAAAGTGATTGACCGACTAGACTGCATTGGAGAGGATTTGGCGAATACAAAATATTACCATCTCGATATCGGGAATGACGGTTTCTTTATAAATCATGTTAGCGGAGAAAAATTTTTTCCTCCGATTAATATTAACAATGTCGGAAAAGCTCTCATTATAAAAGCAAGACAGGGGTTGACGCAAATATCAAAAAGACTAAATTATGAAACAACTAGTGAAGTTAAAAATATAGAAGAAAAAATTAAAAGTTCTTCAACTCAAATAGAAAGAATTGCGGAGATAGTTAAAGTTTTAGATAATTACGAGAATTTTTTGGCTGAAAAAGAGAAAAATTTGATAATAACTCCATCTGAACCACGTGAAACAAAATTGCAAAAACTAATAAAAAAATACGGCATCTAAGGGTAAATCCTAGAGGAGAAGAAATATGAAAGTAGAAAAAATTGACAGTTTCCAACCTTGTTTTAATGCAAAAGTCTCTCCAAGATTTATTAAGTCTATGCAAGGATATTTCAATAACGGTCCTAACAGGCTCAAAAACAACTATCTCCTTAATGCTAAAATTGAAGAATATGCATCATTTGGACGTGATAATTTTACTATAGAGATGAGGCAAAAATCAGGGCCGCTTGGCTTTGAATACTCGCTTGTTGCAGTAAGAGATAACGATGAATCTGGCAGAGGAATCGTTCTTGCAACAAGAACCGCATACAGAAAAATTGTTAATAAATTTATGAATATGAATAAAGGCGAGTTCCATAGCCATTTTAGAGGTATTAAGCCGTAATATTAATAAAAAAAGCGGTTTTTGCAATTGCAAAAACCGCTTTTTTAACTATTTTTATTTAATCTTGCTCTAATCTTTATTGATACAGCGGTGCTAACTTCTTCTCTTGTTGAGGAATTACACCTTCAGTGATTGATTGATATACTCTATAATCAATTACAGGGAAGCAGTTATCTATACTTTCAATCTCCTTGAGTTTTGCATCATCAATATTTCCGCTTTCAATCATATCTGCGATTAAACTAAATCTGTCAACGTGTTCATTAAATCTGTCTGTTGCATAATCTTTAGCCTGCCAAGTTGTGATCAGGAACGGCCAATCTGAAGATTGAAGCAGCAGATTTTCTCTTGCGAGTTGATTTAATGCTCTATGAAGCAGTGTATCTTCCGGAATTTCAGGGTGAGCATCAACAATCGCACACATACGTTTTTCACAAGAGTGAATAATCGGCCACATCCATTCAGTCAAGTGGTTTTGCCATACATAGAAGTGTCCGCCTTGTCCCCAAGATGATTCAGGAATTTGAATAGCTTCTTTCGGAGGATATTTAGTAACATATTCACCTGCTGTCATTCTTTCAACTTCAGGAAGATATTGATTAAATTTCTTGATAACTTGTTTAATAAACTCAATACCTTCAAACCACCAATGTCCGTATAGTTCCGTATCAAATGATACCATTACAAGTCCTTCTTTACCGTTTGCTTTTTTGTAATCGTTTAGCAAGTGGTAAATAAGAGTTGTATAGTGGTCTGAGTTTTCATTTACCTTATTAAATGCAAGTACAGGATCATATAACATCTTGTCGCCTAAATCGGTAGTTGGTGAAGTTATTCTCCAATAGTGCATACCTGATTTATCATCTCTTTTATGAAATTCTCTGAAACATCCATCACCCGGATATCCGTCAGCAGCTGACCAAACTTGATAACTTGCTCTGTCATTTCTGCCCATTACCGCTACTTGCGCATCAGGTAACCAGTATGCAGAATATGTATCGTATCCTGTTTTTGGTCTGTCAGGAAGCGGAATGTATTCAATATTTCCATATACACCAATTACACGTCTATTTCCGATTGAATTACCGCCTTCAATAACGTGAGAATCAGTAAAGAAGTAATGAATATCATTGTTTTGAAGTGTAACTTCAATTGCAGGTCTCCAATGCTTTTTACCGTCTTTCCCTACATATTCATACCCTTGACGGTAAGCACATTCAGGCAGCCATGCACCCATTGCCTTCTTACCGAATAATCTTTCGGTTGTATCTTGACCGACCTTGAATTGAGCATTCAAGTTACTATCAGTTGCAAGAAGCGGTGAAAATCCGTGAGTTGCTCCTGATGTTGTAATTTCTATGCAGCCTAAATCCTGATATTTTTTGAAGTATTTAATAAGATTTTTTTCGTATTTATTTACGAAATCATCTCTTAATTTGTTCCATAAATCAAAGTAATATTTTGCCAAATATTTTAAATGCTGAGAATGAGCAACTTTAGGATCGGGATATCTTTCCAAATCCTTAGAGACAGCTGTAATTTGCGCATCTATGTATTTTACAAAACCGTTCTGCAAATGCTCATCATTTAATTGTTCGGCAAGAATAGGTGTAATACCTACGGTTAATTTTGCCTTGATACCCTCATCGTACAATTCAGATATTGCATTAAGGAGCGGAACATAAGTCTCTGCCATACATTCGTAAAGATTTTCTTCTCCGAATGGCCACATACCTGCTTTTCTATAATACGGTAGGTGGCTATGTAACATAAATACAAATTGTCCTACTGACATTTTTGCCTCCGTTCATTTCTCTCGTGTTTTAGAATATTTTTACAATCTTCCAATATATATTTTTACATTACTATTTATAACACAATATCTATAAAAATGTAACTCTTTAGTATTAACCCCTGTTAATAATGTTACAAATGTTTACTATATTGTATAACCATTTCGGCTAAAGTTGTTATTATATATGGCTTATATACAACATGATTAATTGTAAAAAATACAATTATCCTATTGTAAACATCCAATTATTGTTTGCAGAACACGTTGCACAAAAGTCGGTTTCTGCCGTAACTAATTTTGAATAATCTTGAAAAGAAGCTCCCATTCTTCCCCTGTAGTCATTTGCTAAAAACGGACAAGCATAAACTCCGTTTTTTGTTAAAATCCTTCCGTTCATACAGTCGGCTTTTGCTGAAGGGTTTAACATATCTTCCTCTGTGTAGTTTGGATATGAAACATTGATTTGAATGTCAGTATTTGTGATGTTGTTTTGTTCAAAAATTCTTAATAAGTTTTCTTTCAAAACCGGTTCACTTAATTTATAAAAATTTTGAATTGCAAGAACAGAGGTAAAGTTATACCTGCTCAAATTTTTCAGAGCCGATATTGTTTGCCTGAAGTGCCCTCTGTATTTAATTTTATCACTTTCTAATTCATCGAAATGAGCAAGTGATAATCTAAAAAAGATTTGATTTTGACATATATTACTGCTTTCATCTTCAACTTTTTTTAAAAAACGTACCTTTTTTTCGTTTAAAAAACTTGCATTAGTACAAATGCATACATTACATCTTTTTAAACAAAGTCTTAAAATAGAATTAAAATCTGGATGTGTCATAGGTTCGCCGCCTGTTAAATATATGCATTCCAATTTTTCAGGTTTCGTATCATTTAATGCTTGTTTTATCATATCTAAAGATATAAAATCTTTAACATTTTTCCCTGAAGGAAAATCTATGTAACAGCCGCTGCATCTTTGATTGCAATTTTTAGAGGTTAATTCAATAAACAAATTGCTTAATATTTTTAACTCATAAGTTGGCGCCGTGTAAATACTCATCATCTCTCTCCTATATTGATTTGTGCGTTTTTAAACGATATTGTTACTATGTATAATAATTAAAATTTTCTTTAAAAAAATCATCAAACAGGGTAAATAAAATCTGTACAGTTGGATAAATTTATACCAAAAAAGACCGCTTTATAAGGCGGTCTTTTTTTATTTATACATTTTACTCTATTTTATATTTGAGTAAGTCCAAGCATCAAATGTAGGTGTTTCAGAGATATTAAGTTCTTTTTTCTTTTCACCTGCACAGCTATCATCGTGAGCAATCGGAGCATACAATCTATTGTAGTATTCAATAACCATTCTGTCAGAATTGAAGTATGCTTCAGATGTTCTGATAGCTTGACGCATAAGTCTTGCCCATTCCTTCTTATCCTTGTAGTATGTAGGAATAATACGTTTTTCTATAATATCCATTAAACACTTGTGGTCTTGCCAATGTCTTTCTTCCCAAGGCATATCATCATCCAATCCGGGATATTCAACAGTATAACCGTTTATTCCGTCAAATGTACCTTCAACTGTCCAACCGTCATAGATGGACAAGTGTAAAGCACCGTTCATATTAGCTGACATACCAGAAGTACCTGATGCTTCGAAAGGTCTGAGCGGAGTATTTAACCAAATATCAGAACCTCTCTTCAACATTCCTGATAATTGAAGTTCGTATCCCGGAAGAACTACAACATTCTTCAATGAGTGAGATCTGTTCAATAATTTGTTAAACATTTCTTTACCCATAACATCATCAGGATGGAATTTACCGGCAAATATAATTTGAACTTTATCTTCATCTAACAATTTGCCGATTCTTTCTTTATCCATAAGGATTAACCAAGCACGTTTATAATCTGCAAATCTTCTTGCCCAGGTAATTGTTAATACGTCAGGATTAAATCTTTTACCTGCAACATTAGCAATATACTTGAATAATTCAGCCTTCATTTCTCTTTTTACTTCAAGAAGTTTTTCAGGACTGTTTTGGGCTTCAGCGACTCTCTTATCCTGCCAATAATGTAAGTTAACAGCATTTGTAATAGCTCTAATCGGGCATCTGTCCTCAACCCACTCCCACATCTTGTTAGCAACAAGACCGTGAAGTTGAGAAACAGCATTTGCTATTCTTGACATTCTTAATGCTGCAACCGTAAGCGAGAAATTTTCTCCGCCAAGTTGGATAGCTTTTTCTCTGCTTGCACCTGCAAAGAAACCGCCTTCAAGAAGTGTGTCAACCCAGTGTACTTCATTCCCTGCCGCAACAGGAGTGTGAGTTGTAAATACGGTTTTCTTTCTTACTTCTGTTAAATCACCGTTATATTGTCTTAAAAGCTCAAATGCTGCAGGAAGTGCGTGTCCTTCGTTCATGTGAACAACGTCAAATTTATATCCTGCTGCTTGAAGAACTCTGATACCTGCGATACCAAGAACAGTTTCCTGTGCAATTCTTATTCTTTCATTTCCGTCATATAGCTTGTGAGAAATGCTCTTTGCCCAATCGCTATTTCCGTCAATATCCGTTGTTAAAAGATATACAGGACAAGTACCGAATAATTCAGGATTTACTTTGAAAGCTTTTACTTTTACTCTTTCGCCAAAAGTATCAACTTCTACAGTAATACCGGTATCTTCTAAGTAATCGTAATATTTTCTGATATAAGCTACTTCTACGTTACCTGAATGATCAATTCTCTGATCATAATAACCGTAGGACCAGAGCATTGTTACACCGACCATCGGCATTTGTAAATATCCTGCTGATAACATATGTGAGCCGGCTAAGAAACCTAAACCGCCTGAATATGTACTTAAGGATTGATCCATTGCAATTTCCATTGAGAAATAAGCTACATTTGGTAATGTCATAATTTTTAACCTTCTTATTTTAACTGTGTACTACTAAAGGACTATAAAAGTCTATTCTACATTTTATCAATAACATACAATTTAATCAACTTTTATATAAAACTAATCAAGCTATTAATAGGTAACAAGTCTTAAAACGCTTATTCTGATGAAGTCCTGCGGTTGTAAAGATTTATTACAATATAATACTTTTGGGTTAGTTACATGTAATTATAAAATTTTTATTTACATGTTTATTAAAAATTTACTTTTGATTTTACACATGATAATATTATTAAAAATATTTATGCGAGGTGAAATAATGAATACTGCGGAATACATAGTTAAAAGATTGGAAGAACTCGGTGTTAATGACTTTTTTGGGCTTCCCGGAGATTATAATTTTAATTTGTTATATGCAGTAGAAAATAACCCTAATACAAAGTGGGTAGGCTGTACAAATGAATTAAACGCAGGATATGCTGCTGACGGATATGCACGTATCAGAGGATACGGAGCGTTAATCACAACATACGGAGTAGGTGAGTTATCGGCAATAAATGCGATAGCAGGCGCTATGGCAGAAAATATTCCGATTATTCATATTGTAGGACTTCCTTCCTCTGATAAGATTGAAAACAAGGATTTAATACATCACAATTTTCAAGAGGTTAATTATCAAAACTTTATTAACGCTTATAAACAAGTTACTGCTGCAACTGCGTTTCTGGCAAAAGATAATGCAAAATTAGAGATAGACAGGGTTTTAAAGGTTTTAGTCAGAGATAAAAAACCTGTATATATCGCTATACCAAGTGATGTTGCACAAATGGAAATCTCTGATAGGGTTGTTTCTTATGATTGGGTAAGCGACAGAAAAATCTTAGAAGAAGTCGCAGATAAGATTTGCAATAAAATATCCAAATCAAAACAACCGGCAATAATTGGAGATGTTTTAATTAAACGATTTGATTCAAAGATTGAATATAAAGAATTTGTAGAAAAATCCGGAATACCTGTTTCTAATTTTTTGATGGGCTCAAATTTAATTGATATAAATTATGCAAAATATCTTGGAGGATTTTACGGAAGTCTTAGAAATCCTATAGCTCAGAAGTATATTGATGAAACGGATTGTTTAATATCAGTTGGTGCTATTTATAGTGATATTAATACCTACGGTTTTTCAATACCGTTTGATATAAACAAACACATTGCAATATATGGTAATTATACATATATAGACGGTAAAAAATACGAGAATGTAAAAATGTCAGAAGTTCTAGAAGCTATAACAGAAAAAATTGAATACAAAGATATTGAAATTGATAAGCCAAATATAGGTTATAAACATAAAGAAGCAGATAATGAGCCTATAACTGCAGATTTTATTTACCCGCAAATACAGGAATTTTTAAAAGAAAATGATATTTTGATAACAGAGACGGGAACCACTCTGTTTGGGGTTGCACAAATGGGCTTCCCAGCAAGTACAAATATAGAAATTCAATCTTTATGGGGTTCTATCGGTTGGGCAACTCCTGCCACATTAGGAGCAAGCCTTGCAAAACCTCAAGCGAGAGTAATTCTTTTGACAGGAGAAGGTGCGCATCAATTGACGGCAATGGAAGTGGGGAATATGCTGAGGCGCGGTATTAAGCCGATTATAATCGTTATAAATAATAATGGATACACAACAGAAAGAATGTTATCTGATAGCTCCCAAGATAAGTTTAATGATATTTTGCAAATGAATTACTCTAAATTTGCCAGAGTTTTTGAAGGAGATGTTTGGGCAACTAAGGTAAATACATCAGAAGATTTTGACAAAGCTCTCAAAGTAACACAGATTATGAATAAACTTTGCTACATAGAAGTTTGTACGGACAAATTAGATGCTCCGCAACTAATCTGGGGTTATATAAATTCAATAAAATCAACAACTCCTTATACGACAGTATCAAATGCTGGTTCTAAAAAAGAATACGACGATATGGATAATATTATTTTGTCATCTTCCATATCCTCTTCTGAAAACGGATTTGAATATGAAACCGTTGTGCATCAGGGTTTTGTAGAAGAAAAAGCGGCAGAAAAAATATCTTCCGAGGAGGAAAAATAAATGGGCAAATTGTATGTAATTTCAGGCTCCTCAGGGGTTGGTAAAGGAACGGTTATAAATGAGTTTTTAAAAAAGCACCCGAGTTTTAAACTTTCTGTATCTTGCACTACAAGAGGAATGAGAGAAGGTGAAGTTCACGGTGTTAATTATTTCTTTTTATCAAAAGAAGAATTTAAAAAATGTGTCGATAATAATGAATTTCTTGAATGGGCAGAGTTTTCGGGGAATTGCTACGGTACAAAGAAAGAATTTGTTGAAAAATGTTTGGCAAAAGGAGAAAATCTCATATTAGAGATTGATACAAAAGGTGCATTAAATGTAAAAAAACTCATGCCGGAGGCTAATTTAATATTTATCGCTCCGCCGTCAATTGAAGAATTGGAAGCTCGTCTTAGAGGCCGCCATACAGAAACGGAAGAAGCTATACAAAAACGCCTTGCCTCAATAAAGTTAGAGATAGAAAATTCTAAGCATTATGATTATGTTGTCGTAAATGACACAGTCGAAAATGCAGTAAAAAGAATTGAAGAAATTACAAGATAAACAAAACAAACTTTTATTACCCTAAAGTAAGGACTATTGAGTAAATTAAAGCGGAATTATTTACTAAAAAACTGTTTCAAATATTGTCCTGTGTATGATTTAGGGTTTTTTGCAACTTCTCTCGGCGTTCCGCAGGCAACAACTTCACCGCCTGCATCACCGCCTTCCGGTCCTAAATCAATAACATAATCTGCAACTTTTATTAAGTCCAAATTGTGTTCAATAATAAGTATCGTGTTCCCGTTATCCGCCAACTGTTGAATAATCTTTATCAGTTTATCCAAATCGTACCAATGCAAACCTGTAGTCGGCTCATCAAGAAGATAAAGAGTTTTTCCCGTTGCACGTTTATTAAGTTCAGATGCAAGTTTAATTCTCTGAGCTTCACCACCTGACAAGGTTGTTGCACTCTGACCTAATTTTATATAATCTAATCCCACATCATTAAGCGTTTTTAGTTTATTCGCAATCTGCGGTATGTTTTCAAAAAACTCATAAGCCTCTTTTACGCTCATATCCAAAACATCAGAGATAGTTTTACCTTTGTATTTAACTTCTAAAGTTTCGTTGTTATACCTTTTTCCCTTACAAACATCGCATTTTACATAAACATCCGATAAGAAGTTCATCTCAATTTTTAGAACACCATCCCCTTGGCAAGCCTCACATCTTCCGCCTTTCACACCAATCGGCGATTGGTCAATATCAATAATCTTATCCAGATTTTCAAACCCTAAAATTTCATCCACCCCTTGAGGTTTAGGTTTGTTTTTTCTCAGTTTATGAACAGCGTATTCATAGATTAAATCCTGCATCAAAGTTGATTTACCGGAGCCTGAAACACCTGTGAGTACAACAATTTTACCTAACGGAATATCCAAATCTATATTTTTAAGATTATTCCTAAAGGCATTTCTAATTTGCAAAAAGTTACCATTTCCTTCTCTTGTCTTTTTAGGAACAGGAATAGACCACTCACCGCTCAAATACTTACCTGTAATAGATTCTTCATTAGAAATAATGTCATCTACACCACCCTGTGCAATAACGTTTCCTCCGTTAACACCGGCCTTTGGCCCGATATCAACAATATAATCAGCATTCCTTATTGTATCTTCATCGTGTTCGACAACAATCAGGGAATTCCCCATATTACGAAGCTTCATCAAGGTTTTGATAAGTCTGTCATTATCTCTTTGGTGCAAACCTATAGAAGGTTCATCAAGTACATAAAGTACACCTGAAAGTCCGCTTCCGATTTGAGTCGCAAGACGTATTCTTTGCGCTTCCCCACCTGATAGAGTTCCTGATGCTCTTGCAAGGTTAAGATAATTCAAACCTACATCACATAAGAACTTCAATCTTGCTCTTAATTCGTCTAAAATTTGTTTACCGATTTTTATTTGAAAATCAGAAAGGCATAAATATAAATCAGTAACAAACTCTAAAGCCTTATCAATCGGCATCATACAAAATTCATGGATATTAACACCGTTTATTCTGACTGCAAGCGGAAACGGTTTTAGTCTTGCACCACCACACGCTTCACAAGGAGTTAAAATCATGTATTTTTCAATCTCCGTTTTCCAATATTCGCTTTCAATGTTGTAGTGTTTCATCAAAAACGGAATTACACCGATAAATTTTTGCAATGTATTTCTGTATCTATGAGAGCCGAATTCTCTTATTCTCATAGGAATACGCTCGTCTGAACCGTACAAAATTATATCCTGATGTTCTTGAGGCATATCCTTAAAAGGTAAGTCATAATCCATTCTGTAAGCAAGTCTTACAGCTGTTAAAACATCATCATAATAAGATGTTGCAGATTTACTCCAAGGGTAAATAGCCCCTTCATTAATTGATTTTGTCCTATCAGGAACAACCAAATCAGGATCAATTTTAAAATCAAACCCTAAGCCGTCGCACTTAGGACATGCGCCATAAGGTGCATTAAATGAGAAAATTCTCGGAGTTAATTCTTCAAAGCTTAAGTTACAATCAGGACAGGCAAGTTTTTCACTATAAACTATTTCCTCTTGTCCGACTATATCAATATTTGTAACTCCGTCAGCTTTTTTTAAGGCAATTTGAACGGAATCTGCTATTCTTGAGCGAGCTTCCGGTTTAACAACAACCCTGTCAATTACAACAGATATCGTGTGAGCTTTTGTCTTTGCAAGCTTAATCTCATCTTCATCAAGATTATAAATCTCACCATCGACTTTTACTCTAACAAAACCCTCTTGTCTTAATTCTTCAAACAGAGATTGAAATTCACCCTTCTTGCCTTTTGCTATCGGTGCAAGAATTTGTATCTTTGTACCTGTTTCGAGTTTTAAAATACTATCAACAATTTCATCAATAGTCTGTGGTTTTATAGGTTTTCCGCAATGAGGACAATAAGGAGTTCCTATCCTTGCGTACAAAAGTCTTAAATAATCGTATATCTCAGTAACTGTACCGACTGTTGATCTTGGGTTGTTACTTGTTGATTTTTGGTCAATTGAAATTGCAGGAGTCAGCCCGTCAATATAATCAACATCAGGCTTATCCATCTGTCCCAAGAATTGCCTTGCATAAGTAGAAAGACTTTCAATATACCTTCTTTGTCCTTCTGCAAATATTGTATCAAACGCCAAAGAACTTTTTCCTGAACCTGAAACACCTGTAAAAACAACAAGTTCATTTTTAGGAATCTCTAATGATACATTATTGAGGTTATGCTCCCTTGCTCCCTTTATTGTAATCTTTTCTGTCATAACTGTATTATATTACAACTAAAAATATTTTTCCTGTATTGGTAAATAACTCTATAAATATTATAAAAATAGATTTTTCGAATTGAATAATGTTAGAAAAATGTTATAATAAGTATATAAAAACGGAAATATATAATAGTTATATGAAAGGATTCTACTACCATGGATATGATGCCAAACGGGATATCAAACCAATCAAATATGCTTAATCTAGCATCGAGCAGATTTATCACAAATAATAAAATGAATTCTAATAATTCGGCATATTATGCTAAAAAAGGTGAGCCTATGTATATGAAGGAAATGGATGCCGATGAAGACGGTGTTGTTTCTTTTGATGAATTTAAAGAATACTGCCAATCAAACGGTATTTCGACAAAAGAAATGGTTAGAATGGCAGAAATGGCTTCTGCCTACAGAGTCATGAAAGCTGAACAAAAAGCTGAAAAAGCTGTTCAAAAAGAAGGAAACAAGAATACTCCTGATATAGAAGAAGTTAACGACGGCGGGATTTATGCAAAACGAGGAGACAGTAAATATGATGAAGTCATGGACACAAATAATGATGATAAAGTAACATATAAGGAGTATATGGAATATTGTCAGGAACATGCAAAATCAGATGAAACCAAATCAAACTCAACTGACAAAGATTTTGAGACAAAGAGTGCGGAGAAAGCTATAGAAACATATACAGAAGGTGAAGGTGATGCACCTGAAAATTTTGTTGATGAAGTAGGTTAATAAATACTTAAATAACTTGAAAACAGACGATTGATTTTTCTCAATTGTCTGTTTTTTATTTAGAAACAAAATTTGTAAATCTTTGTAAAGTTAACTAGCAAAAAAAATTTTTACACGGTTATAAATGATTATAAAAAGATATACATAAGGCAAAGGGAATTTTAAGAATATGCAAATACAAAAGGTAAACATAGGGGTTACAAGCAACAATAATACTTCTTTTGGTTATAATCCCGAAGTTAATGCAGCTCTAATACATAAGCTTGAACAACAAAAACAACATAAAGGTTTTTACAGATATATAAAAAATTTAGTTTTAACAACAAATGAAGCTGAAAGAGATTTGAGGCTTGCAGAAAAGAAAAAAACTAAAAAAGGAACAGAGTTAACTTTGTTAGCAGCAGCTTTTATTCCGCTCAAAGTTCAAATAACAGACTTAATTAACAGATTTTTCCCGAACTTTGATTATAGAAAAAAAGAATTGGAATCATATCAGGAAGAGATTCAAAACAGAAATCTTGAGGAAGAACAACCTGCACATTGGATGAATACACTTGCTGAGATTCTTCGTGAACAAGACGTTCAAGATAGAGCAGAAGTCGCAACTTACGTTCTGCAAAATTTCATGAAAGAACAATTCCCGGATCTTAATTTTGACTTCTCCGGTTTAACAGGAATTTACAAACAAAAATATATGGAAGAAGATGGGGAATATGAAAACTATGATAATGAACCGGAAGATGCAGATTCAATCCCTAAAGATGTAAATGTTAATGTAAATATGAATATTAATGGCAGTAAAGCTAATAATAAAGACTTGGCGGAAAGAATAGAACTTGGGAAAAGTAAAGTATTCCACTATGAACCAAAAGATGAAAACGAACTTAAAGGTTTTGCGTCATTAGGCGGTATGAAAGAGCTCAAAAAACAGTTAACAGAAGATATTATAATTCCTCTAAAAGATCCGGCTAAGGCTAAATATAATGAAAAACACTATGGTATAAAAATGCCAAACGGAATACTTTTCTACGGTCCTCCCGGTTGCGGTAAAACAACTATTGTTGAAAGACTTTCTGTTGAAACAGGGCTGCCGTTATTAGAATTAACTACAGACTCATTTGGTTCTGAATATATGAACGGAAGCGAAATCAATTTAGGTGCAGTTTTTGACTATGCGGCATCTATTGCATCTGAAGAAAAACCTGTAATATTATTTATTGATGATGTTGATGGGATTGTAGGAACGAGAAATGCATTTATGCATGATCATAAAAAAAGTGAACTTAGTGTATTTCTTAAAAGAGTACAAGATGCACCAAAAAACAATATTATCGTTATGGCCGCAACAAACAATTATGACGGAATTGATAAAGCATTCACATCAAGACTTAGACAACAAATATATACCGGACTCCCTGATAAAGATGCAAGAAAATCAATAATAAAGTTAAAACTTGAAGAAACTGATAACGGACAAAACTTGGCTAAAGATGAAAAAGCTCTGGATAGAATAGCAGAGCTTACAGAAAGTTTCCCAATTAGAGCCTTGGAAGATTTTGCAACTGAAACAAGAAAAATGGCATTTGTTAACGGTATTCGTGATATTACTCTGGAAGATTATGAAACAGTTATTGCAAAACCTGAAAGTCAAAACAAGAAGATTAAAGAAGAACAGTATAAAACAACAGCTACAAGAAAATCTATCGGTTTTGGCAAATAAAATTAGCAGGTTATGTCTTAAGCATTATATAGCACACCTATTTTTTATTAAACAATACTGAATTTTCTGTTTAACAATTGGTGTTTGTCATTTAGAAAATCTAATTCTGATACAAAAAGTTTAAGTTTTTTGTCTAAATTCATACTTGTAAAAATTGCAAAAATATCTGAATTGATGTTAAACAAGCTTATGTCTTTATATTTTTTTATTTCTTCAATAAAATCAAAAGTACAATCTTGAACGAATGACATATCAAGCGCTGCTCTTAAACCTTGTGCGTTAAGCAATTCTTCATTAAGTCTTTGAGTTTCTCTCTCCGTGAGTTTCTGACTTAGTGGGGTAATTATATAACAGTTATCCTTAACATTGATTTCCATACTTTTATTCTATAAAACTTTTATCCACAAATTAATTATCCAATGTTATAAAAAAACTCTAACTAAAGTAGGAGAAGGTTTCAGATACATCAAAATATATATTTTGATGCCATTGTTAATAATTTAACTTTCTTTGATATATAATATTAATTATTAACAAACACTAGTGAAAAGGATTTTTATTATGCTAAAAGGAAATGAGATTAGAAAATTATATTTGGATTATTTCGAGAAAAAACGTCAACATACTGTTGTAGAAAGTTCAAGTTTAGTGCCGGATAATCCGACTGTTTTGCTTACAACAGCAGGCATGTTACAGTTTTTGCCGATATTTTTGAATATTCAGCCTTGTCCTTATACACCGGCTAGAGCCACTTCTTGTCAAAAATGTGCCAGAGCCGGCGGAAAGGATTCTGATATTGAAAACGTAGGAAGAACTCCAAGACACCATACATTCTTTGAAATGTTAGGCAATTTTTCTTTTGGCGATTACTACAAAAAAGAAGTTATTCCTTGGGCATGGGAATTTGTTACGGAAGTATTAAAGCTTGATAAAGACCGACTTTGGATAACAATATATGAAACAGATGACGAAGCTTTCGATATTTGGAGAAGTATCGGAGTTCCTGCTGAACGTATAAAAAGAAAAGGTAAAAAAGATAATTTCTGGGGACCTCCGGGGGCATCAGGTTCTTGCGGACCTTGTAGTGAAATCCATTACGATTTAGGTGAAGAATATTCTTGCGGTCATCCAAATTGCGGTATTGATACTTGTGAATGCGACAGATGGGTTGAAATTTGGAATTTGGTATTTACTGAGTTATTCCAAGATGAAGAAGGTAACCAATCACCTTTAGAAAAGAAAAATGTTGATACAGGTATGGGATTAGAACGTATAACAATGGTTTGTCAAGGTGTTGCGTCTACTTTTGAGACAGACCTTCTAAGACCTATTTTGGACAAAGTTTCTGAGATGAGCGGTGTTCCATATAAAAAATCAGAAAAAACGGATGTATCGCTAAGAATTATTACAGACCACGCAAGATGCGTAACTTTCTTAATCTCTGATGGCGTAATCCCAGGGAATGAAGGCAGAAGTTATGTTCTAAGAATGATACTTAGACGTGCGCTAAGACACGGTAAGATTTTAGGAATGGAATTACCTTTCTTGTATAAGCTTGTTGAGGTTGTTGTTGAAAACTACGGCGAGGCTTATCCTGATTTAGTCAAGAACAAAGAAAAAATCAAAGATACAATTCGCAAGGAAGAAGAAAGATTTAATAAAACATTGGATAGAGGGTACAAACTTCTTGAAGAATTTATTAACGAAAAGAAAGATATTGACGGCGAAAGTGCATTTAAGCTATATGATACTTATGGTTTCCCGTTAGAATTAACTAAAGAAATTGCAGAAGAAAACGGGGTAAATGTAGATGTAGCAGGATATCAAGTAGCAATGCAAGAACAAAAAGACCGTGCAAAAGCAGCGACTGCAAAAATATCAGTAACAGGTGATATGAAATATGCAGAGCTTGAAAGACAAGTCGGCTCAACAGAGTTTGTAGGATACACAGAAAATACTTCAACTTCTAAAATCCTAGGATTTATTGAAGGTGAAGGATATGTTGATGTAGTATTAGACAAAACTCCATTCTATGCTGAATGCGGTGGTCAAGTCGGTGATAGCGGTATTATTGAAAATAATGAGCTTAAGCTTGAAGTTCTTACAACATTCAAGGTAAATGATTTGTATGTTCATCGTTGTAAAGTTCTTAACGGTGATGTTGAGATTGGTGTTGAAGTGAAGGCAAATATTGATTTACCCCGACGTGAAGAAATCAGAATTCATCATACATCTGCTCACCTCCTTCAATCAGCTTTAATCCACGTTGTAGGCGATGAAGTTAAGCAGGCAGGTTCTTATGTTGATGACGAAAGAATGAGATTTGACTTTACTTTCTCTAGAGCTATGAAACCTGATGAAATTACTAAAACCGAAAACCTAATGAACAAATGGATAGGCGAAGGTTATAAAGTCGAAACAAAAGTTATGGGTATTGAGGAAGCTAAACTAACAGGTGCAACAGCACTATTTGGGGAAAAATATGGAGATACAGTAAGAGTTGTTTCTATAGTTAAAGGTGATGATTGCATATCTAAAGAGTTTTGTGCAGGTACTCACGCAAGAGAGCTTAAAGATCTAAGACTTGCTAAAATTGTTTCAGAAGGCGCAATAGCGCGTATAGAAGTCTTTGTCGGAAATGCCGCAATCAAATATTTGAATGCAAAATCAACTGAAATTGATAAACTTGCATCAAAATTTAAACTTCACTTTGATGAAGTTAATGAAAGAGTTGATAAGATTCAAGAAGAAAACAAAGAACTTCAAAAAGAACTTGCGTCTGTAAAAGCGGAAATGGCACGTTCTAAGTTCTCATCATTTATATCTAAGGCACAAGATATAACAGGCGGTAAACTATTTATATCAAAGGTGGACGACAGTTTAGATGGTGATGCTATGAAGTCAGGCATTGAAATGTTATCATCCAAACTCGGTGAAAGTGTTGTTATCCTCGCTAACTTAAGAATGGTAATAGCAAAAGTTTCGGATAGTTTTGTAACATCTGGAATTAACGCAGGAAAAATTGTTGGTGAAATTGCTCGTGCAACAGGAGCAAACGGCGGCGGTCGTCCAAACTTTGCTCAAGGCGGTGTAAAAGATTCATCAAAACTTGACGAAATATTAGGCAAAGTTGAAGAAGAATTAAAAAAATAAACATGATGATATAAACTAATATAATTGATTGACATATCAATCTATTTGCTTTAAGCTATATTGCAAAATAAACAGGGAATATTATGATTAAGATTAACAAAGAACATTACGTTGATACTGTTATTTATTCTATTGACAAGATAATAAAAGGGCTAAAGAATGAATTAAAAAACAAGCTTGAAACTTTAGATATAGGAATAACAGGAGAGCAATTTATTGTTCTTGATACAATTTGCAGAACAAAAAATATTTACCAGCAACAATTATCTGAAATTATTATGAAGGATAAATCTAATACTAATCGTATTCTTAAAATTCTTGAACAAAAGGGTTTGATAACAAAAGAGTATGGGAACGTTAATAACAGATTAGTTTATTTTCTTAATCCGACAGAAGACGGCAGAAAAATAGTAGAAGATAATATGCCTAAGATTAAACAATTTATTACTGATATTTTTAAAAATATTGACGATAGTGAAATAGAGATATTGCATAAATTAAGCCACAAGTTTCAAGCTGATTTATCGGATATATCGCATCAATAATTACAAATAAATATTAAGTTTTTTTACAAATTTTAATTGGCATGCTTATATAAATGACAATAAAATTTGTTTTTGATAGAATGGTTGTAAATTACAACTAAGTTTTTTTGAGAGTGACTATCAAATTGGGAGTATATTATATGAAGAAGTTTTTTAGTGTGTTATTGTCGCTATCTATTTTTGCTATGTACACAGGTGTAGCAATTGCGGCACCCAAGGTAAAAGGAGAGAATAAAGGGGTAAATAAAGGTATAAAACTTGCCTCTGTTAAAAAAGCAACACCCCAAGCCGCATCTGTTCAACAAACTGAAGCTGCAAAGAAGGCAAAACAGCAAGCTGCTGCGACTCAAAAAGCACAAGTTCAACAAATGCAGCAAATGGCTGCTGCAGCAAAGTCTATTCACTTGAAACCGGCTGCGAATGCCAAGCCGATTGAGCTAGCATTTGTTTTTGACGGACCTTCCGACAAAAATCAGCAAGTTTTGGAAAAATTCCAAAAGACTATTAAAATTCAGTTGTTACCTGATTATATAGCAAGTTTTCCTAAGGATTTGGTATTTACGGGAAATTGGACAGAGGCAGGTGCTAAAGCGGCTTCTGACAAAGCATTAGCTTCCAGAGCAAGGATGGTTATTTCTTTAGGTTATTTCTCAAGTAACTATTATTCAGATAAAAAAGATAAGAAAAAATACGTTGTTACAATTGACCAATACGGTTTAAGAGATTTCGGCGACCATTTCTTTAATCCTATTCAACAAATGACAAGCGATTTTGCTACGTTTAAAGTATTAAATCCTCAAATTAAAAAGACTGCAATCTTAATGAACGAAACATATTATAAAACAAGAACTGATTGGAATACATTTATAGCTAAAAAGCTAAAAGAGAAAAAATGTGATTTGGCATTTGCGGTTGTTCCTGTAAATTCAAATATTTCAGCATCGCTGAGTAAAATTCCAAAAGATGCTGATTCAGCTTTCGTAACGCCATTATATAATTTATCATCAGATCAAAGAAAAGATTTATATAAACAGTTATTAGCTAAAAAATTACCTACCTTCTCTTCAGTTGGTAAAGAAGATGTAGAACTCGGTGCAATGCTTGGTACTTCAACATTTGATGTAGATAAAAAGTTAGCAGAAGCTACATCATTCAATATTCACGGTGTTCTTCACGGTAAAGCCGTTAAGAATGAAAAAATACCTTTCTATGATGACAAGGTAATTTTCTATAACTCTGACACGGGTGAAGCTTTAGGTTATACACCTGCTCTAAGGTTATTGAATAATTCTGTTGTAATTTCAAATAAACCTAAAACGACTTATGATTTGAATACATTAATAAATGCTCTTGATGACAGTAACTTGGATATGACAAGAAAAAGATACTTAATAGATGCTGCCAGACGTTCTGTTACAAGTGCATATTTAAGATACTTACCTACATTAAGACTGGATTTAGGATACCAAACTTATAACAGCGGTTATGCTCGTTCTTATGCCGATGTTCCGACAAGTGTTGGTGCGTTTACGGTTGCAATGGATCAAGTGCTTTATTCACCTGATTTAGTTACAAATATTATTGTAAAACACAAAAAACTTAAATTTGATAAAGCAGAACACGATTTAACTAAAGCAAATACGGAGTATCATGTTGCAAATCTTTATATAGAAACATTGATGCTTGGTAATATGCTTAAAATTCAAGAAGAATATGTTCAGGAAACAAGAGAAAATCTTGCTATTGCTCGTGTCAGAGAAAAAACCGGTAAATGCGGATATGAAGAAGTTTTCCGTTGGGCGGGCGAAGTTAGCGAAGCGGAAAAGAAGCTTCTTATGATGCAGGCAGATTATAAAAATTTACAAATTCAAATTAATAAATTATTGAATAAAAACCAAAAAGAACCGATTGCATTCAAACCGCTTACTGCAAACGATCCTGCTTTCTTCTCATCTGATGTTCATATTATTGACCACGTTCGTGATCCTAAAAAACTCGGTCAGTTTACGGATATGTTAGTTCAGGAGGTTCAATATCTTTCACCTGAAACGACAAAACTAAAAGCTGCGATAGCTATGAAGAAAGCTGAAATGTCAAATTACGGACAAAAATTCTTTATGCCTAATGCTAAAATGTCATTAGAGTATCAAACACAATTTGGCAGAAATCTTCCGTATGAAAACGCAGGACATAATCAATTGAAAGGTGCGCAAGGTGCCGCTCAATCAGCAGGCGCTCAAGCACAAGCAACGGCTGCTGCAAATGCAAACCCTGCAAGCTGGGGTAATCCTGCTACAGTGCCTGGTATTTTAGGTGCAGGTGCACAAGGTTTTGCTAACGGTTATTACGGCTCACCATATTTGGGACTTGATCAACAGTCCTTTAGATTCTTTATCGGTGCTCAATGGAAACCGATTGAGGGCGGACACAAGATTGCTGAAATTGCACGATGCAAGTCTGAACTCAATGAGCTTAATGCATATTTAGAAGAAGTTAATACTGAAATAGAGATGAGGGTGCGTTCCGTTGTTAATAATGCAATCTCTAAATACTTTATGATTGAAAAATCCTATAAAGCAATGTTTGCTGAAGGCGAAAACTACGACATGGTTAAAGCATTATACCTGAGAGGTGAAGCTCCTGTTAATCAGCTTGCTGATGCTCAACAGCTATATTTGAAAGCTAAAGTAGATGCTATTAATTCTCAATACGACTTCTTTAAAGAATTAATTTGGGTTCAAAGGGGGCTACTGTCAGTTAACTGGGTTAACGCAAATGATTACGCTAAAAAATGGATGAGAAATATACCAAATGTACTTCCTGCTGAACCTGATTTTAATTTGTAGTTTTGGGGAAACAGTTTTTGTCAGGTAGAACCAGACCTACTTTTAAAAAAACAAATCTTGAATTCCCTCCCTTGGGGAAGGGTTAGGGAGAGGGTATTATGGCATTGTTTGAAGAAACAGTTAAAATTAGATATTCGGAAATGGATTGTGATTTGGTTCTTAAACCATCCGCACTGCTTCAGTTTTTGCAGGATTTAGCAAGTGATAATGCAGAAAATCTTGGTTTTGGCTATTCTTATATAGTTAAAAATAATCTTGCGTGGTTTCTGCTTAAATACCGTATAGAATTTGATGACTACCCCGAAGGGATATATGATTTAACTATAAAAACCGAGCCAAGAGGATATAATAAAATTTTCGCATTCCGTGATTTTTATATAAACCATGGAAACAAACAAATAGGCAAAGCATCCAGCACATGGGCTCTTGTTGATTTGGATACAAAATCAATGGCAAACACTTCCGAGGTTTTAGCAGATAACCAATATATGATTCAACACGAAAAAAGAGAAGATGATTTAAGCTACGGAAAAATCAGGCTTCCGGAAAAATTCGATATTGAAAAAATTTTTGAAGTTCGCTTTGATGATTTGGATGTAAATAAACACGTTAATAATGCAAACTACATAGTTTGGGCATTTGAACCTTTGGATTTTGAATTTCGTCGTTCTCATAAACTTAAAACAATAGATATGAATTTTAAAAAAGAGATAAAATACGGCTCAAAGGTTTTATCCCAGGTATCAATAAACGGTACTAATACAATTCATGCGGTCAAGAACGCCGAAACAGGGGAAGAACTTTGCTTAGTATCTGCTGAATGGATATGTAAATAGATTGAGTTTATTTTTTTGTTCTTGATATTGAGAATATCAGTCCCAATAACATCAATGCAGGGTAGAATAAACCTTTGAGTATAGCAAAAGAGGTCATTCCGATTGATGCAGACAGAGCCGTTGCGATAAGGATTTGCGCACCGTATGGAATCATACCCTGAACGCAGCACGAAGTTGTATCCATCAAACTTGCAGCACGTTCCGCTTTAACTTTATACTTCTCAGCTAATTCTTTTACGATTGTTCCTGAAGTAATTATTGCAACTGTATTATTTGCGGTAAAAAGGTTAATTATTCCGACTAAAAAACAAATTCCGATTTCGCATGTTTTTTTATTTTTAATCCATTTTTCTGTTGAGTTAATAATGTAAGTGATTCCTCCGTTGTATCTGACAAGGAGAAGAAGTCCGCCAGCAAGCATCGCTACAATTATTGTGTTAGCCATACTTGTGGTACCGTCGCCAATATAAGCAAATGCGGTAAATATATCAAATAATCCGTATGAAATTCCGATAATTGTATTTAGAATTGTTCCAAACAAAAGCAAAAACATAACATTTACCCCTGAAATACCGAGAATAAGAAGCAGAATATACGGTGCAACTTTTATGTAACTGTCAATGTTAAGAATTGTATGCTCAATTTCCGTTCCACCTGTTGTCGTAAACAAAGGAAGGGAATAAAGTACTAAACAGAGAATTGCAGGAATTGTAATAATTTTAAGGTTATAAAACATTTCATCCCGCATTTCTACGTTTTGGGTTCTGCTTGCCGCAATTTTCGTATCGGAGATTAGCGACATGTTATCTCCGAACATTGCACCGCCCACAGTTGCACCGAGAAGAATTGCAGGATTAAATCCTAAGGACTGTGATATTGTTACTGCAATCGGAACTATTGCTGCAATCGTACCGCAGGAAGTACCAATAGATAGCGAGATTAAAGCTGATATCACAAACAAGCCAAGCACCATAAATTGCGACGGAATAAAATGTTGAGCTATCATTACAGCAGAATCTACTCCTCCTACGGCTTTAGCAGTTGCGGTAAAAGCTCCGGCAAGGATAAATATAAGACACATTATCATAATGTCTTTATTTCCCATACCGAGTGCAAAAAGCTCTATTTTTTTGCTTAATTTTTCTTTGTGGTTAAGAATTAGGGCAGTCGCAGAGGATATAATAAATGCAACTGTCATCGGAACTTTAGAAAAATCTTTTGTCCAAAGAGAAAAACCAAAGTAGAAAAGAACAAAAACTATAAAAGGTATAATAGCTTTAAAACTTGATTCTCTCCATTGTTCGTGTTCTTGATTAGTCATCTTCCTCTTCTCCGTTCAAAATCTTTTCCTGCAATTCAAAACTTTGTTCCATCAGTTTTCTAAGTTTTTCCTGCATAAACATTCGTTTATAGGCATCTTGTCCCATTTGCCTATCGTAGTCCATAAAAAGATCTTTGTCGGAGGCAGTAACTTTTTTCATTTCGTGCATAAATGTGGTATGGCGTGAACAGACTCTCAGATTGAATTCTACTTCATCAATCTGCTTGGTAATCTCGTTTAATCGTTCTTCCAAACTGCTAACCATCACTAACTATCCCTAAAATTGAGGTTGATATAAAACTATTTCTCCCCTACCCCTGCATTAATTTTATGATTAAAAAAACTCCATGTCAATTTTGTAACAGCGGGGTAAAATAATGGGGGGGGTAAATAGTAAGGGGGTAAATAGTAAGGGGGTAAATAATAAGGAGTTAATATTTTAGTATTGCATGCCGACAAAAAATAGAAAGGTTGTCGCTAGCATAGTAATGTCGGTCTGCTTAATTGTTCCCTCACCACTACACTTACCCGCTGGGCGAGGAAGTGCAAGACTTGTTATAAAAGTTAACAAATATTATTAGAAATCCTTAAATTTACTTTAAATAATTGCATTTCACGAGTATTAGGTGTAAAATACAACTATAGTTTAGTGTTTACAGATTTGGAATTAAGGAGTAATGATTTATGGCTGGGGAAAAGAAAGAACTCAGAAATAGTGGTATTTTATCTCACATAGAAAACAAAACGGCAGATTATGAAAACCGTATAGCCCTTGGTATTCGTGGTCGATATGGCTGGAAAGAATTTACTTATAAAGGTTTAGGTCTGCTTTCAAGAAAAATTGCTAAATATATGATTGAAACACTTGAAATTAAAAAAGGTGAAGGAGTTGCAATTTTATCAGAATCAAAACCGGAATATGGTGCATGTATGTTCGCATCTACTCTTACCGGTTGTGTAACGATTCCGTTAGATATTAAATTGTCCGAATACGAATTAACTAATATTCTCTCAGACTGTCTTCCTTCAGTAATGTTTGTTTCACAACATTATTTGGAAACAGCTCTCAGACTTCAAAAATCAATTGATTCGATTAAACATATTATTCTTATTGATGAAGTTTTCTATAATTCGGAAGTTACAAGTATATATGCTCTTCCGGAAGAATATAACGCAAAATGGCGTCAAAGAAGTTCAAAATCAACTGCGCTTATTATATACACATCAGGAACAACAGGCGCTCCTAAAGGTGTTGAAATATCTTACAAAAATATTAACGCTCAATTAGAATGTTTAACTGATCCTATAAATGAAATCTTGCCGGATGGAAGAAAAACTACTATGTTATCTATTCTTCCGATGAACCATTTGTTTGAAATGACTGTAGGATTTTCAGTATTCTTGAATTTCGGACATACTGTTTATTATACAACCAGTCTTAAGCCTAAAGATATTACGGATATTATGAAGGATAAGGGTGTAGAATTTATGATTGTAGTACCTGCGTTTTTGAAACTTTTAAAAGCGGGTATTGAAAAAGAACTAAAAAGCGCACCTGTGTTTGCTCAATATATATTTAAACTTATGTATCATAGTGCAAAATTTATTCCTTGGTATAACGTTAAAAGAATGTTATTCAAAAAAATTCATGATAGTTTCGGCGGCAAATTCTTTGGTTGTATTGCAGGCGGTGCGCCTCTCGATTTGGAAGTCGGTGAATTCTTTGAAAGAATTGGTATTAAAGTCTATCAAGGGTACGGACTTTCTGAAACAAGTCCCGTTGTTTGCGTAAATACAGATAAACGTTATGATATGGCATGTGTTGGAAAACCGCTCAGAAACTTTGAAGCAAAAATTGATGAATCAACGGGTGAACTTTTACTAAGAGGTCCTTCCGTAATGAAGGGATATCATAATCAACCTGAGATGACGGCTGAAGTTATTGATGAAGAAGGCTGGCTTCATACAGGTGATATTGCAAGATTAGACAGTACAAATCACTTGTATATAACAGGAAGAATTAAGAATATGATTGTTCTAAACGGTGGTAAAAAGGTCTTTCCGGAAGAAGTAGAAGCAGTTTTAGAAAAGAGCAATTATGTTTCGGAAGTCTGTGTTCTTGGAACATCAAGAACCTTTGGTGCAAAAGACGGTACGGAAGAAGTTACTGCAGTAATTGTTCCAAAATCAGAACTCTATTCAAGTTATTCGGAAGAAGATATTGAACGCATGATTAGAGTAGAAGTAAAATCTTTGTCCGAAAGACTTGCTCAATACAAGCGCCCGACAAATATTGTAATCTCAAAAGATGAACTTCCGAAAACAACTACAAGAAAAGTTAAAAGAAAAGAAGTTTTAGAGTTGATACACATTTAATCATTATTAATAAAAGAATGGAAAGGGCCTCGTCGGCCCTTTCCATTCTTTTGATGAACATAAGTGCAGCATTTTTAACTGCTACTTTTATTATTACCTATTTTCTATGTTTTTCAAGTGCATAAAAAATGCTTTTCGGTAAATTTTTGTAACGAAAATAGCATCCCCTAATTAGTGCATGTATTTTGATATAATAATCATTACAACAATTGCCGCAGCCATAAATGCTAATCCGCTTAATATACCTGTGCAAGATGAATCGTTTGTTTCTTTATATTTTTCATCTTCTTTATTTTCATTGTTTTTCATTATAATCGCCTTTCTTATATTTACCTGTTTTGAAAATGTAGTGCAGATGCAATTGCGACTGCAATCTCAGCATCATCATTTTTTTGTTGTGATTTTCTTAAGCTTTTTTGTTCAATAATTTCCTCAGGAAAATATTTGTTAATTTTCTTGATAAACCATGACATAAAGTTCATCGCATAAATCATAAGCACAAGAAATAGAAATACTGTTCCCATACCGATTGCCATTATATAGCAACCTTCTGTTAATAACTTTATATCCATTTTTTTACCCCATATTTTTTCAATACTAAATAAACGTGATTTTTCACGTTTTATCTGAATTGATAAATAAATATAAAAAGAAAATCCTATGGGGCCCTTGTATAAATCGTGTTTTTCAATGTTGGAGATATTTTATGATAAGCACGATTTTTATGTAAATTTTCTCTGTTAAAAATATAATGTTTTAAAATGTTGTCTTCAGTAATCGCATCTTCGCCAAAAATAAGCGATGAATTACCATTTTTGTTTGCATTTGTAATCTCTGTATTTGTTTTGTTTTGAGAAACAACATAATAATTTTCATCTCCTTGAACTAATGTAACTTCGCCTCGAGTTTGAGTCAAATAGCTCAAAGATTGAGTATTCGGAGTAATATACGAAACACAATATCCTTTACACGGGGTTAGTATAAGTGTAAAGAAAATGATTAGGATTGAAAATATTACTCTCAAAAAATTATTCACACTAGGATTTTAGCATAAAACGATTTTTTTTGTGCCAAAATTGTAACATTTCTTTACTAAATAATGAAAAAAAATTAACTTTAGTTTATTATGTTTTCGGTACAATATATCTTATTATATGTGTGTCTATATATCAATCAACATGTTGTAAAGGAGTTATAATGCAGATTGCCCCAATTAAAGGCATAGGTTTTAAAGGACAGACTAAATATTTGTCTTGCGATGGAAGCGGAAAATATAAAAAAGTTGCAGAATATTTGTATGGAACTTCTTCTTTTGGCAGTACGAAAGGAATGCAAAATTTAATAAAGAAGCATTCATATCCGTATGCCGTAATTGAAGAAACAATAGGCAAATTTCACGATGATGAAACATATAAAATATATTTTACGGATCCTAAAGAAGTTGTCGATAAGAAAATAAAGCTATCACATGATTATATTGTATATGATAAAGAACCAAGTTTTCCTGATATACAGAAGAACTTTTTCTCGCCTGAATCAGGAAATATAGAAAAAGAATTTCAACATGTAATAGATTATTATAAAAGGTTGGAAGATTCGTCAACAAAAGCTGCCGATTTGGTATCAGCAAAAAATGGTCAGGCTCTTGCATATACTTGTAAAAGCATTTTTGATGAAAGTTCAAATTTAAGAGCTGAAAAAGTAGAATTGATATCATCTATTCAGAAAAAAAAGAACAAAATTGAACTAATAAACGATAATGTCGATGAGTACAGAAAAAAACTTGCAATTAAAAAGGCATCTTTACCCAGACATAAAAAATCATATTTGGCTAAATGTAATAAGCTTGATTTTTGGACAAAAAAAAGAGTTGATATACAAAATTGCACTCCATCAAAAATAGAATTAATAAATAATAAAATACAACAATATACTATACTAAAAGATGCGCTGGGTGTAAAAATTAATAAATATGAAGAAAGAATGCTGTTTTGGGAAAATTATTTAAAAAATGCGCCTGCAAAAATAGCAGAATGCATAGAAAAAATAATTAAAATGCAAAAAAGGCTAGAAGAGATTGAACAAGAATTAAAACCCAATTATGATAAGCTTTGTAAGTTTTATACAAAAAACGGTATACAAATTTTCAAAAAATTATAACCAAAAAGGTGATGAATTTTTGCGCTACTTCTTTTATTTATATAAAGAAGGAGCATATTATGTTAGTAGAATTAAATAATCAAAATTTTAATGAAGAAATAGAAAAAGGTGTTAAACTTATAGAATTTTATACCCCATGGTGCGGTTACTGTAAAAAACAACTACCGGAACTGGAAGAAATGGATAAGGTATGGATTGGTCAAGTTGATGCAGATAAAGAAGCTTCAATAAGTGAAAAATACAATGTAAACTCATTTCCGACATTTATAATAATGAAAGACGGCAGAGAAACGGAACGTTTTAGCGGAATGCGTAAAAAGGAGTTTCTAATGGAACGCATAATGAAACATTTAAGTTATTAGATAATTTCTTTACCTACGATTGGTGCAATTTGCTTAATTTGTTTATATAAAAGATCATATTGCCAAGGATAAAGTGATTGAGCGCCATCACATACGGCTCTTTCAGGATCATAGTGTACTTCTATTATTAATCCGTCGCAGCCGGCTGCTACTGCAGCTCTTGACATAGGTTCTACTTTATCACGTAAACCTGTAGCGTGAGAAGGATCAATAATAATCGGTAAATGACTTAACTTTTTGATAACAGGAATCGCAGTTAAATCGAGCGTATTTCTTGTATATTTTTCAAATGTTCTTATCCCTCTTTCGCAAAGTATTACTTGATTATTACCTTCTGACATAATGTATTCTGCTGACATTAACCATTCTTCATAAGTTGAAGACAAACCTCTTTTTAAAATAACAGGTTTATGTATTTGCCCGACTTCTTTAAGCAGGTTAAAATTTTGCATATTTCTTGCACCGATTTGCAGGATATCAACATATTTTTCAAATAAAGGAAGTTGAGAACCTTCCATAATCTCGGAGGTTACTGCCATGTGGTGATTATCAGCAACACTTCTTATAATTTTCAGACCTTCTTCGCCGAGGCCTTGGAACGCATAAGGACTTGTTCTTGGTTTAAATGCTCCGCCTCTGATAATTTTAACATTAGATTCTTGTAGTTCTTGCGCTGTTTCATCCATTTGGTCGTAAGATTCTATAGTACAAGGGCCTGCAATTAAACCGGTATATTTATCACCGAATTTAACCCCGTTAACTTCAACTATTGTATCTTTCCCTTGGCTGGCACGAGCGGCAAGTTTATAATTTGTTGACAACTTAATAACTTCATCAACACCGTTTAATAATTCAAAATCACGTAAATCAACTTCTTTTATACCGATTGCGTGAACAACTGTTCTTGCTTCTCCATGTGAAACTCTGGCTTCAAAACCTTTTGATTCTATAAACGATGCAACACGCTCAATATCTTTTTCGGTTGCGTGGCTATTCATTACAACAAGCATCTGTCGTACCTCCAAATTAATTATACAATAAAAAATTTAGTCGTAAATGTTACAAAATATACATAATCCTGAAAAAAATTTTTTTTAGTGGTTTTATATTATTATGCATACAGACAGTGTAAGTTTTGGCGCTATTCCAATAAACAAAGTAAAAATAAAAAAATATAATAAACTTTCACAGAAGTTTACGGATTATTCTGCCAATTTTGTAAAAATTGATGCAGGGAATCGAAAAGACTTGGAAACAGTTTACAAAACTGCGCAAAAGTGGAAAGTACGCAATGAAGCAAAATATATTCAACAGATATCAACTTCAAGTCAATGGATGAAGGGTAATTTTATTGATGTGTATGCTCTTACACTTCAACATGATAACTTTGAAAATTTGCAGGCAAGCGGAATATTGGGGCTTGCTGAGATGAGGGAAGATGAAGCAGGACAGGGAATCCATCTGCTTAATTTTCTTCAGGTAAGACCAAACGCTATTAATGTTAATCAAAAATATAAAGTAAATTATAAATATGTCGGGAGCGGTATTTTAACATCCTTGAAAAAGATATATAGTAAAATATATTTATTTTCCGAAAATGATGAAAATATAGAAAAGTTTTATCAAAAAAACGGATTTATTGATGATTATAAAGGCTCAAGACATTATACTTGGGATAGCAGTCCGTTCAAAAGGATTTTATTAAAAATCAGAAAATTTAGACTTGAAAAAGGAATATAATTAATTTGTTTTTAAAGAGAAATTTAGAGTATAATTTTGGTATGAAAAGATTTTTATTAATTATATTTTTAATAGCAAATTGCTCTGTTGTGTCAGCTTCATCAAGTGAGTTATCAAAGCAGGCAACAGCTTTTTATAGTGATAATAATCACATAAGAACAATGGATTTAATTTTGCAGATTAATGAAAAAGAACGCTCGGGACAAGATTGGTTACTTTTGGGTAATGTTATGGCTGATATGGGTAAAATGGAAGATGCCGTTTATATGTATAAAAAGGCAATTGAAAAAGATAAAAAATGTTATCGAGCATATTATAACATTGGTAACTATTTTTTAGAAAGAGGACAGTATAAAGAGGCAATTGAAAATTATTCAAAAGCATCAAAAATAAAATCCGAAAATCCTTATATTTTTTATAATATAGGTTGTGCTTATTTAAAACAACAAAACTATAACAAAGCAAGAGCTAATTTTAATAAGGCAATTATGTATAACAACAAAGTTCCTGAATTTCACTATAACCTAGCCTATGTTTATAAAAAATTAAATAAAGATAAAATGGCTCAGACATATTTGGATAATTATAATAAACTTGTTTCTGATTTATAAGTTATTATTTTTTGGAATTATCCCTTCTTGGATACCTGTTTGTAGAATAAGTTTTCCTTCCTTACCAGCTCTTGTCAAAAAGGGTAAGGACTCCTGCCCCTAACGGGGAAGGTTGGGAAGAGGTGTATGGAGTAATTCAGTAATTTTTACTTTTTCTTATACAAATATATAAATGCACAAACTGTTAATACAAGCCCGACAATGTTTGCATAATTTTGCGAAAGGTTAAATCCGATTTTTTCGCCAAAGATAAATGACATTGTAATAAATACATAAAATAGCGCAGGTATTAAAGTAATAAAATAATTCTTTTTCTCTTTATATAAAAATATTGTTGCACACGCTAAAACCGGAACTGCAATAAGCTGATTAAAGAAGGTAAAATATCTCCAAATGAATCCAAAACTGTCAGCGTTTAGTTTCGCCCAAGTTAAGATTGATAAAACGGCTAATGTTATCGGAATTATTATTAATAATCTGTTTTTGATTTTCTTTTGTTCAAGATTTAGTGCATCTGCTATTGTTATTCTTAATCCTCTTAATGCCGTATCACCTGAAGTTATTGGAAGAATAATAATTGCTAATGTTACTAAGAATGCTAAATTTAACGGAACGTATTTGTTAGCAATTATGTTAACAACATTAACCGTTCCTACAATATTTTGCGGAACAAGGTTTAAGCTATAGACATCCATAGCTGCAGCAGCCCAAATTATTGCGATTAGAGATTCTAAACACATCATTCCATAAAAAACCGCTTTTCCGTCTTTTTCGTGGTCAATTGTTCTTGATAAAATTGTTGCCTGAGTCGAATGGAAGCCCGACAACAAACCGCAGCTTACGGTCATAAAAAACATCGGAATAAGAGGTAAATTTTGTGGGTGAAGATTATAATTTTGCAAACTGAATTCCTGCAAGTTTACACCTTTAATAAAAAATCCGGCAAGAATCATTCCTGTTCCCAAAATCAGCATTAACCCTAAAATCGGATAAAATTTGCCGATTATTTTATCTATAGGAAATAGAGTTGCAAAAATAAAATACATAAGAATAACTAAATAAGTTCCTAATACAGTAGGGTTTGTGATTACAAATTCTTTTATGCCGAAAAATCTTTCTACGAATAAATCCCCTGCAGTGTAAACAAATACTGTCGCTAAGAGTAAAAGCATAACAGAAACGATTACCATAAAAATTTTAAATGCGTTTTTCCCAAGATATTTATGAATAAGCCCAGTAATTTGCATCCCTCTATTTCTAACCGATAGCATTCCTGCAAAATAGTCGTGAACACCACCTGCAAAAATACAGCCAAGAGGTATGAGGATAAAAGCAATCGGCCCGAAAAGAATTCCTTGTATTGCACCGATAATAGGTCCCATGCCAGCAATATTCAAAAGGTGAATGAGAGTATTACGCCTTTTTGATATCGGAACAAAATCAACTCCGTCTTGAATTGCGTGAGCAGGAGTTTCTCTGTCGCTCGGCCCAAACTGACTTTCTACATACTTTGAATAAAAAATATACCCAAAAACTAAAATTAAAATACCTATAATAAATGTAATCATAAAAACATTGTACTACATATTTAGTTGAAACGTAAAATATTAAAATGGCTTAAATTAATTCATAAACTTATACACTAAGAACTTTAGCAATAAAATCTTTAACCGTTTAACTCTTTATATGTTTTAACTGAATTAATAAATTTTGAATTGTTTTGAATTTGATAAATTCTTATCAAACACCATTTTGCAATTTTGTCTTTTTGTTCTTCTGTTATAGAATCGTTTGAATATGCTTTTTCAAGATTCTTGTCTATAACATTGTACAATTTTATAAGCGTTTTATTTGTCATTCTATGAACAGGTCGAATAAAATAATCCGCAATTCCTCCGGTATGATAATCAAGAGTTTTATAAAGAGTTTTAAGTATATCATTTGAAGTTGCAAGTTCATAATCTAAAAAAGCTACAATTTCATCTTTTGACCCATGTCTATATACATATGTTTTCATTGCATTCAGCTTATCTTTGGGTAAAAAGTTCAATTTATTAATATCCGCCAAATCTTTTTGAACACTCTCAATATAATCATCTATATCGGACGGTTCTATCTCAAGTGCAAATGCAAGCAGCTTTTTATCTCCACGTTTCGTAATAGAATTTTTAATAAATCTAAATTTGCGAAGCGGGCGATATTTCATCAAACTAAGGAATTCTGTACCTGACAACTTTACATCAAGTGCTTGCTGAATTGCGGTTTTATTTCGCCTGATAAATTCATGTTTTTGGTTGTCTGAAATTTTATTAGAACTCAGAACTTTTTGAATTGTATTTAAATCAATTATTTTTATAGAGCTTATTGGTGAAACTTCCATATTTGTCCCCCTATATTTACCCTTTTAATGCACTTTTCCCTCTTAACTCTCTGTGGAAGGTTATTGCAAATCTGTGTGCTTCATCACGAATACGCTGGATTAAATATAGTGCATTTGAATCTCTTGGGAGTAAAATAGATTTTGATTTATGCGGGAGAAATACTTCTTCTTCTCTTTTAGCAAGTGATACAAAATCAATATCTTTAACCCCTTCTATATTTACCCCTTCCACTATTTGCATAACACTTGAAAGCTGACCTTTACCGCCGTCAATTATAATCAAATCAGGCTTTTCCCATTTAGGTTCGCCTAATCTTTTCAGTCTGCGTGTTAAAACCTCTTTCATAGATAAAAAGTCATCCGGTTTTCCTTCTGTCATTCTAACTTTAAATTTGCGATAAGCGGTTTTTTTAGGAAGTCCGTTTTGGAACACAACCATTGAAGCAACAGTATTTGTTCCCTGAATGTGCGAGATATCATAGCACTCAATACGGTTTGGAAAGTTTGTAAGATGCAGTTTTTCGGCTAAGTATGAACCGACCTCGTTAAAATCATCTCTTATTTGAGCCATTTTTTTAAGCTTTGCATTTTCTAAAGTATTATTAGCATTTTTTAGTGCAAGCTCATATAACTCACCGTATTTTCCTCTTCCGTTTCCGTAATTTATCAGGATTTTTTTACCTGAAATGACCTTCAGCCAATCTTGAAATAGCTCTTTGTTACCGACTTCTTCAAGGTCTTTAGATATTATTTTATCAGGAAATTCAAGCTTCAAATTTGAATAATAATCAGTAAAGAAGGTTTCTAAATATTCTGTTTTATCAACATTATCAACAAAATATGTGAAATCTTTTTTATCAATCAAACGCCCTTCTCTAATCATCATTATTACAAATACAAAAATTCCGTCCTCATAAACACAGGCAAGAATATCCTCATTAAGTTTTGTATTTTCATACACAACTTTTTGGCGTTCAAGAGTTTTAAGCAAATCATTATAGCTGTCACGCATTTTTGCGGCTTTTTCAAACTGCTCGCTTTCTGCGTATTTAACCATTTGTCCCTGTATTTCTTTTAAAAGCTCTGTTTGCTTACCGCTCAAAAATAGTTCAACCTGATTAATAAGTTTTTGATACTCCTGTGGTGTAACTTTTCCTTGACAAGGCGCAAGACATTTTCCTATGTGATAATATAAACATGGGCGGTTTGAGAACTTTGGAGTTTTGCATTGTTTCAAAGGGAAAAGTTTTTTCAGAAAATCAAGCGTTGCATACATTGCACCAACATCTGTATAAGGCCCGTAGAATCTTCCTTTATCAGGATTTAAGTTTTTCTTTCTGACAACTTGAATGCGCGGGAAATCCTCGTCAGTAATCAAAAAATACGGATATTTTTTATCGTCTTTTAGAAGAATGTTGTATTTTGGTTTATGCTTTTTGATTAAATGAGATTCTAAGATAAGAGCTTCAACTTCAGAGTCCGTAATAATATATTCCATTCTCTCAATTTGAGAAACAAGAACAGTAACCTTTACGCTGTCATGCTGCTTATGAAAATAACTGTAAACACGTCTTTTAAGGTTTTTTGCTTTTCCGACATAAATAATCTCATTGTCTTTGTTATAGTAAATATAGCACCCCGGCTGATTAGGGACTAATTTAATCGTTTCTAAAAGCTCGTTATTCATAATGAATATTATACCATATTAATCTAATTCTAAAATTTCTTCTAGATAAGTAGGCAGAAAAGGTCTATGCTTGCGAAAAAACAGTTTCATCACCTTAAACTGTTATTTGGTCAGGAAAGATGTGTCTAACAATTTTTGGCAGTGCCACTGGTATTCGGTATAAAAGCTGAAAACAGGATATCACTGCAAGAGCGGAAGTTCATTTTAATCCGGACTTTTATAAACTGTTACTCATTAAATTTATTATTTTCTATTATATCCAATATGTGCGGATATACGTTCAAAATTATATCATAAGCTTCGGCTAATCCCATTCCGACACCTTTTTTATTAATTTTACACAATCCGTACTGTTGAGAATCTTCTACATAATTTATTGATTCGGAATAACCCTTAACAAGTCTTGTTTTTGTACCTGCTAAAACTGCCATTGCCCAGAGCCAAATATCATCGTGAGTAGGAATAGTTTCAACAATTTTTTCTTCGTCTGTTACATCTTTGTATAAAGAATGAGGCGGATATAAAACCGCACCATAACCTGTAAGTCTATGAAAATAACTTGCCTCTCCTCTGTGTAAGTCCTTATAAAGTTCTTTGGTTTTAGCCCAAGTAATAGCCCCCTCACCCAAACCCTCTCCTGTATGGCGAGGGAGTATAGTAAGCCAGTCGCATCTGTGGGCTTGGATTTCTTGCGGGTGTTCCAAGTACGATTTATAAAGACTTTCAACCGTATCAGGTGCATAATAAATATCATCATCTGTTGTGATTATAATTGCATCAGGGTATTTTTTTATTGTCGGAATAATTTTTTTATAAGAGCGTATATCCTTGTACCAATCTATAGTTAAACCAAATTCTTTTAAATCCAAAAGTTCTTTGGGTAAATCGTCCTCTTTATTTGGAAATTGCTCAGGTGCAAGCCAAAGTATAACCATATCAGGCTTCATTGTTTGAGTTAAAAGTGTTTTGATTGTTTTTACAACAATATTTATCCTCTCAGGAAAACTTGTAAGAGAAACAATAATCGGAAGCGCTCTTTTTGACTCATTTATGCCTAAACTTTTTACTTCCGGACAATTGAATTTTTTATTATGCTTTATTCTAATCATTAAACCGAACAGGTTAATAACAAAATGTCCGTCAAAATATTGTATCAGTTTCATACGCAAGCACCCATAAGTTCTTGATATGCATTAATGATATCATTAGGAGTTCCGTTATCCAAAACTTTCGCAGGATAAAGGTTTGTATCAGATGCCCAGAAATCCTTACCCCAAGCATAAAATATCTCAACAACAGGAACTTGAAGAGCATTAGCAAGATGCATTGTTCCTGTGTCAACTGAAATACAGCTTCCGCATACTTTTAAAACATTAGCAAGTTCAATAAATGATGTGCAATTTACTATGTCTACAAAATCAAGGCATCCCGCTTTTTTTAAATCATCAGAAAATTTTCTTGCAACATCTCCTGCACCTGTCAGAACGGGAGTGTATCCTTCAGCCTTAAGTAATCGAATTAATTCAGTACAATCTTCTATTTTCATATCTTTTTTTTCATAATTACTCGTTGTACAAAGGACAACAGATCTTTCCAATTTTTTTATACTCTGAATTAAATCGCTATCTGTAACAGGGGGAATATATTTTATCGGCAAATTTTTATGCTCATTTGTTAAAGCCTCAATCATACCTCCCCATTTATCTTTCATATGAGAATAATCTTTTAATTGAAATCTTTCTGATGTATTCCAAAGTTTAAATTTATGATGGGATATTATATGTTTTGCACCTATTAATCTTGAAATTAATAAGTTTCTTTCGTTTGAATATGTAACAAAAGAGGCAAATGGTTTTTTATACGGAAAGTTTTTTACAAAACTAAAAATACCCTTGAAAGATGTGTGTTCGGTTTTAGAAAAAGTTATAACATCACTCACACCGTATTGATATTTAGCAACATCGTAAATTGGTGTATTGCACACAAATACAATTTTTGATTCCGGATAATATAATTTAATATTTTGCACAAGAGTATTTGTAACGAGAACATCGCCGATACTTGTTGTATTAAAAATTACAAAAACTTTTTCATCCATACCAAGATTATTATACAAAAGACATGATAAAAATTCTATGCTATAATATTCAGCATAGCAGAGAACTATAAAAAGGAGAATTTAATGAATACGGCAACTATCATCGGAAGAGCAGGACAAGATGCGGAAATAAAGTATTTTGAATCAGGTAAAATCAAGACAACCTTTTCTCTTGCAGTAAACAGATTTGATTCAAAAACTAAGACAGAGGTTCCTGATTGGTTTAATATAGAAGTTTGGGATAAACAGGCAGAATTTGCCGGTGAATACGTTAAAAAAGGCAGGGAAGTTGCTGTTGACGGCAGAATTTCCATTAGCAAATGGACAGACCAAACAGGCGAAGAAAGAGAAAGATTTTTAATTGTAGCAAATCAAATCAGACTTCTCGGTTCAAGACGTGATGTTCAGGAGCAGCAAATATAAAGGAGGATGTGTGAAGAAGTTAATAAGAACAAGGTTAATAAGTTAATAAGAAGTTTATAATAACAACTTATTCACTTATTCACTTATTCACTTATTCACTTAAAAAAGATGATTTTTACAGACTTAGTGGGAATTATTGCGGACGATTTAACAGGTGCAAATGATACAGCCTTGCAGTTTCACAACCAAGGTGCAAAGACTAAAATTTTATTAGATACATCTTTTACACCTGATAGAAAAGATTTAACCGAAGTATGGGCAATATCTAGCGAATCAAGAAATTGTGAAGCGGAAGAGGCCGTAAGACGTGTTGAAAAAACAGTCAAAACTTTTGCGGATAATTTTTCTTTTGAATACTATTACAAAAAAATTGATTCAACGGTAAGAGGACATATAGCACTTGAAACTCTTACGATGCTTGATATTTTAGAGTATGATGCGTCAATAATAATTCCTGCATTCCCACAAGAAGGAAGGATTACCGTAGGCGGTTATCATTTGCTCAAAGGAATACCTATCGGAAGAACCGAAATTGCAATGGATCCGCATTCACCGATTTTGGAATCTCATATTCCGACTCTTCTAAAATCGCAGCTGAGCGATAATAAAAAAGATTTGGTCGGAGTCCTTGATTTAAAAACTGTAATGAATGGTGCCGGTCCGATATTAATGAAGATTAACGAGCTTATAAAAGAAGGTAAAAAACTTATTGTTGCCGATTCTACTTCGATTACAGATATAGAACAGATAGTTTTAGCAATCAAAAAATGCGACAGAAAGCTACTTCCTGCAGGAACGGCAGCCGGAGCACAAGTTTTTGGTAAAATTTGGCTTGCAGATATTGAAATTGAGCGAGAGTCTGTTAAATTGCCAAAACTGCCAAAATTAATAGTTTCAGGAACAGCTACCCAAATTACCGCAGAACAGATTGCAAAACTTGAACAATCAGATGACTATGATAATGTTAATTTTATTCCGTTAACTGAAAGAAATATTTTATGCGGAATGGACGATGAATTGGTTGCAAGAATTATAACTAATCTTAAAAGCGGTGTTACGGTTTGTATCCACACATCTAATTTAATTGCAAATTTTGACGGCTTTTCTGATGACTCTCAAATGGCTGAACTTACAAAAGACAAATTTGCATCAATGATTACGGATTATTTGGCTGAACTTACAAAACAAGTTTTGGCGGAAATAGATGTTATTTTAATTACATTAGGCGGAGAAACATCTTATAAATGCTGTACTAAAATTGGATCTAAAATGCTTAGATTAGTTGATGAAGTTGCTCCTGCTATCTCTATTTGTTCGGATTCAAACGGACAATGGATAGTAACAAAATCAGGAAACTTAGGTAAGAGTAAAACTTTGATAGATATATTGGATTATTTTACTTTTCACGAGGGTTAAGAATGAAAAATTATTCAAACAGAATTGCAATAACAACAGGTGATCCAAACGGTATAGGAACAGAGATTACCATAAAAGCTCTTAATGCACTGAATATTCCTCCTCGGGATATTGTTATAATATCTAACACTAAAGTTTTGAATACCTATGGACAATTTAATAACAATTATGAAATTATTCAAGTTGATTACAATTCTAAAATAAAAACGGGCGAGGTTACTAAAGAAGCAGGTGATTTTTCATACAGGCTTCTGGAAAAAGCTTGTGAGATAAAACCTAAATTTATAGTTACCGCACCTACCTCAAAAGAAGCAATGAACCTTGCAGGACACAAATTTAAAGGTCAAACTGAAGTTCTTGAAAAATTTCTTGCTCACGACGGGCAAAAAGCCGAAATGCTTTTCGTATCAAAGGATTTTAGAGTTTTATTATTAACCCGTCATTTACCGCTTAAAGATGTCAGCAAAACATTAACAAAAGCCGTGATTATAGAAAAAGTTGAACGGTTGCGAAGTTATTTCCAAAATAAATTAAATATCCCAAAACCTTCATTTGCACTATGCGCACTAAATCCGCATGCAGGTGAAAACGGCTTGCTGGGTGATGAGGAAGAAAATATTATGCTTCCCGCAATAGAGGCAGTAAGGAATAGAGGCATAAATATTACTAATCCGATGCCGGCTGATACTTTATTTATTAACGGAGTACAAAAATATTTGAATGGTGAAAAACTTCCCTATGATTGTTATATTGCTTGCTATCACGATCAAGGCTTGATTCCGATTAAATCAGTAGCATCAGAAAAAACCGTTAATATGACAATAGGACTTGATATAATAAGAACTTCGCCAAGCCACGGAACAGCATTTGATATAGCAGGAAAAAATCTTGCAAACCCAGAATCAATGATTGAAGCAATTAAATATTGTTTGTATTAGACAGTATTTGCAGAATAAAAAGTAACAAAAAATTCTGTAAAACACTTGATATAGAAAAAAACAACAATAAAACTTGTTCTCAAAGGAGTTAAAAAGATTAACAAGGTCATACAAAACATTCTTGGACCGATTAGTGAAGGGATAGAAAACGACAAAAAAATATAGAATTAATATTCAAATCAATCAAACATAAAATGGCGCAAACGGTGAAACCGTTTGCGCCACCTTACTTTATTAATTTTAAACTGAGTCAACCGACTCCTTAAGTGTTCAAGAGGCGAAGGCACAAATGTCGAATCAAATGTGCATGTTGTTCAAGAAGCCGATACTTTTATGAAAAGGTTTTCGGTTCCTTTTGCCCAAAAGGAACTTTTTTTATTGTTCCAAAATATACCCTAAAAGAGTTCTGACTCCGGCACCTGTTGCGCCTGCGATGAATTCTTTTTGCGGTTTATCAAGGAAGGCTGTACCTGCAATATCGATGTGAGCCCATTTTACGTCTTTTGAAGGAATACACCTGCAGCTGATGCACCGCCCCAGCGAGCGCCTGAGTTTTTCATATCAGCGATTTCAGATTTTAAGCTATCGAAGTATTCTTCCCACAAAGGAAGTTCCCAGAACTTTTCGCCATTACGTTTTGCAGTATCAATAAGAGCATGAACAAGATTTTCGTCATTACCCATAATACCTGAAGCGTGAGTTCCTAAGGCAACCATACAAGCGCCTGTAAGAGTAGCTAAGTCAATTACTTCATCAACTCCTAGTTCGCAAGCGTAACAAAGAGCATCAGCAAGTGTTAAACGTCCTTCAGCGTCAGTGTTATCTATTTCGATTGTTTTTCCGTTTTTAGCAGTTACAATATCACCGGGTTTATAGGCTTTACCGCTTGGCATATTTTCGCAAGCTGCGATTATACCGTGAACTTCAACTTGCGGGTTGAATTCTCTTATAATGCTCATGATACCCAGTACACAGGCTGCGCCTGACATATCGTCTTTCATAGTTAGCATTGATGAAGCGGGTTTGATATCAAGTCCGCCTGAATCAAAACAAATACCTTTACCTATTATTGCGATGCGTTTTTTAGGGTTGTCGCAGGTATATTTCATATGAATGAATTTTGGTTCATGAATGCTGCCTTGACCTACAGCTAAAAATGCACCCATACCCATTTTTTCACATTCTTCTTTGTCGTATATTTTTGTTTCTAAACCTGAAAAATCTTGAGCAATATTAGCAAGTTCAGATGGTGTTGCAAATTGAGCGGGTTCGTTTGCAAGATTTCGTGCAAAAGTCATAGCTGCTGCAATTTTTTCAGCTTTTTTAACTCCGTTTTCATTTGCTTGAACATAAACTTCTTTAATATGTTTATCTTTTTTTTCTGATTTATATTTATCAAATTTATAATCAGCAATAAAAGCGCCCATCGTTAGCTGTTCAGAATAGTCAAAATCAATCCCGTCAAGAGCGATAGCAACTTTTTTTGCTTCCATTTGAGAGCATTTCTTTATTGCTTTAGCAATTGCTTCTCTGAGTTTGTTTGGGCAAAATTCTTCTTTTTTGCCTAAGCCTAGAACTAAAACTTTTCTATACGGTGCGTTGCCATAAGTAGGTAACAGATATGTTTCACCGAATTTACCCTTGAAGTTATCCTCTTCTATAGCGTATTTGTTAGCTAAATCATTAGTGGTCTTTTCATTTTCAAATTGATTAACCACAAGGATATCAGCTTCTATAGCGCAAGCATTTTCTACAACTTTGATTTCCATAGTTATAAAACTCCTTTCTTATCTTATTTCCTGTATTGTATCTGATTTTAATATAAAATTAAATACACTAATCAGATTATTAGAACAATTAAAACAAAGTATTTGACATAAAATTATTATCATGTATTATAGAAATTGCTGAGGGTGATTAGCTCAGGGGTAAATGCGAATTTAGCTTTGAGTGAGCCTAGAAGAAGGGCGTTTAGCTCAGTTGCCTCAGTGAGGCACTTGGTTAAGCGGTCAACAAAAATTTCAGAAGGCTGAGCCGAACGGTTCTAAGATTTTAGCTCTACCAACTGAAGAATGAAAATTAAATATGGTGTGCGGGCGTTTAGCTCAGTTGGTAGAGCGTCTCCCTTACAAGGAGAGGGTCAGAAGTTCGAGTCTTCTAACGCCCACCATATTAAAAGACAATAATAGCAAGGGTTTTACACCTTGCTTTTTTGTTGCAAATTTTATTAAAATTTATTCTTTGTGTAATTGTTTTGTATCATGGATTTTGGCATAAAGTAACGCGAGTTTGACATACAAGTGCAGTTTGCGTGCTTTCATCAAATGTTTCTTCATAATAGCACATCAAATTGCCGTCTTTATCTCTTGTTTCACCAAACGTTATTCCATCTTTGTCATACTTTTTGTGGTAACGATTTATTTTTCCGTTTTCATTTGTTCGAGCAGTAAAACCTTCACTGTGTATAAACATAAGTAAGCCGTTTTTATCTCTGCGTAATTTCATTTTTTCACTGTTAAAATTTATCGGTTCGTCATAACAGATTACACTGCTGTCGTCTTCAAGGTAATACTCAGTTCCGTCATCAGAATAATAACTACCGTCTTCATATCTGATTTTTCCGTTTTTGTCTATAATCTTTGAAATACTGCCTTCTTCGTCATATAAATATGTTTTTCCGCTATGCTTATTTTTTATTGTTTTATTTGCTAAACTTTCATTTGGCTTATTCAAAGTTTTGTATGCATCCAGTTCTTCTTGAGCAGAATCTACTGCATCTGACAGATTCTTACGTTCTTTTTTGATAATCGCTTCACAAATAGAAGAGAATGCATTAAAATCGGAATCTTTGGTTAATTGTGATTTTATTCCAAGTTCTTTGGCTCCATTTTGCAGTCTTATTATCTGCATGATTTATAACATATTGACCCACAAAAGCTGCATTATTTTTATCAATAGACTTTGTAAAATTTTCACTTTTACCTGTCAAAAAATTTATATATTCTTGTGCCGCTTTATATCCGTTTTTACTTCTGTTATCAAAATCATTGTACTTATTTTTTGCTTCTTTCAAATATATTTCGCTTAACTTTACAAGATTAGCCTTTGATGCATCATGACCTTTCCTCGCAATTTTTGAAAAATCTGGTGGAGTTTCATGCAAAGCCGGCGCAACTGTTGGTCGTTGAGCCTTTTTAGCTGGTGAAGTTCCTTCGGGTTCTTTTACCTCTTTAACAGGAGTATTTTCTTCCGTTGGATTAACTTCTTCATCTGCAAATTGCACAGAATTTGCATCAATTTTTTCTCCGCCAGATTCTTTGAACAAGTTTTTAGCAACCTCATCTACACTTTTTCCTGTTGCTTTAGCCGCATTATATAAACGAGTCATTATAAGTCCCATTGCTTCACGCACGGATATCCCGTTTTCACCTACATTTTCATTTTTACCTTTAAATTCCGCACCATTTTTATTCCAAAAATCTTCCCAGACACTTTTTGTAATTTTTCCATCCTGTCCTTGTTCGTCTTGTTTATCAAGATTGAGTGCAATTTGACCTGCTAAAGATATGTTTAGCTGTCGGTTTGATACTTCTGCCATAAAAACTCCTTATCTGATTGGGGTAGTATAATTATCTATTTAAAATGGATATATTCTATTATAACCTATATTAATCCTATTTTCAATAGGTTAATTCTATGCAAAACATATATTACGATATCAATATGAATATAAAAGAGTTATTAGGTAAAAATATAAAAGAAAAAAGATTATCTCAACATTTAACTCAAGAACAGTTAGCAGAAAAAATAGGAATTTCTCCTAAAAGTTTGAGTCAAATTGAATTAGGAAACAATTTTATTTCTGCGGACAACTTAGATCAAATTTGCTCAGCACTTAATGTTCAAGCAAAAAATTTATTTGATTTTGAAGATGAAAATTCAAAAGAAAAAATAGAATATGTTATAAATAAATTAAAACATAACTCATCACTATTAAACAAAATTTATAAAATTATATCAATTATTGAATAATAAATCTGTTTTTATTGAGCAGTAAGTAGGTTTTGGTAATCTTTGATTACCGAAAGAAAAATATTTTTATTTGTTGATTTTCACCAAACCTACAACCCTCTCCAGTTGGAGAGGGTAGAAATTCAACTTGAGAAACTGCGTTTCGAAAGTTAGAATTTCGGGTGAGGTTCAATATTAATAATTATTAGTTTTTGTCAGGCAGAGCCTGACCTACATAACTTGTTTCAGGGTCTGATTATTGGTAAGATGCCAGAACAAGTTCAGCATGACCGTTTTGAGATTTTTGGCTAATTAGGTATATAAGTCCTTTTTTATCTTTTTGTCATTATATTTAACAATATCTTTTCTTGCGAAAGTTGTCTGATTAATGTATAATATCTGCAAGATGAACAGGAAAAAACTATCGCTTGCCATTTATTGGCACATGCATCAACCGGTTTATGAGTTGGAAGGAACATATTTAATGCCGTGGGTAAGGCTTCACGCGGTGAAGGATTATCTTGATATGGCTCTTGTTCTGGAAAAATTTCCTAAACTCAAACTCAATTTTAACATCGTTCCTGCACTAATGGATGCCATTATAGATTACGGAGAAAAAGGATTTAACGATATACATTCTGAATTAACAGTTATGGATACGGATAATTTGTCTGATGAAGAAAAATCTTTTGTCTTGAACAATTTTTTCAATACAAAATTTGAAACGATGGTGTATAAAAACGAAACGTACCGTAATTTATACCAAAAACGTTTTAGCAGAGAAAATTTTGGAATTGACGATTTTAATGCCCAAGAGTACGCAGATTTGATGGCAGTATTTAACCTTGTTTGGATTGACCCTGTTCATTTTGAAAGATATCCGAGATTACAGGAGTTGTGGGATAAAAAATATTGTTATACAAGAGATGACAGAATAGAAATCCTTGATATTCAACGACAAATCATAAGAGAGATTATTCCAACTTTTAAAAAATATATTAATGAAGGCAGAATAGAGCTTACGACAAGTCCTTATTACCACGCAATTTTGCCGATTTTGATTGATGCAAAATCTTCTGCCAAAACAGGTTTGACATCCGCAGGACTTCCAGACAGACTTGGAATGGGCGATGATGCAAAAACTCAGATAAAAGCAGGTTTAGACAGAATAGAAGACATTTTTGGAGTTAGACCGAAAGGAATGTGGCCTCCGGAACTTTGTATCGGCCCTAAAACTTTGGCTGTTTTTGCTCACGAAGGTATTAAATGGACTATATCCGATGAAGGTATTTTATCAAGCTCTATAAACTTTGATTTTGTAAGGGATTTTAAGGGTAATATGTCCGATCCTTATCATCTTTTGAAGGTTTATAATTATCAAACAAAACAATCAGATATTGATATTGTTTTCCGTGATCGTTCTATTCCTAATCTTATAAACTTTGAGTACGCAGGAATAAATCCTGATATGGCTGCAGGCGATATGTATGAGAAGATTAAAACAATTCAAAATAAACTTCTTGTATCACCTGATGAAACCCATCTCTTAACAATAGCTGCCGACTGCGAAAACTGTTGGGAAAATTATCAAAATGACGGCAGAGAATTTTTAGATAAGATTTACGGACTTATAGAAAACGATGAAACGCTTGAAACAGTTTTAATTAGCGATTATATTGAACAAGACAAACATAAAAAGAGTTTGAAGAAAATATATTCAGGTTCTTGGATTGATAAAACCTTCCAATATTGGATAGGCGAACCTGAAAAAAACAAAGCTTGGTCAGCCTTGAAGAATACTAAAGATGATTTTAATGAATTTAAAAAACAAAACAGAAATCATCCTAATATTATGAAGGCAAAAAGAGAGCTTTTAATAGCTCAAGGGAGCGACTGGTTCTGGTGGTATGGTGAACCGAATAACTCAGGCCAGGACTTCTTATTTGACTATATGTTCAGAGAACGGCTAAAACATGTTTATACATTGTTAGGTTTAGAATACCCTGCATACCTTGATAATTCAATAATTACAAAAATTGAAGTTCCGTTTAAACTTCCTAAACGCCAAATAACACCTTCAATGGATGGTATGAGCAAAAGCTCTGACGACTGGTACAATGCAGGCACAATAAGTATGCTTGACGGACCTGTGTTTAGGGAAAATAAGAATGTTGATAAAATAGACTTTGGATGCGATAAAGACAATATATATTTTAGACTTCATGTTAGCAAAGGTGCAAGTGAAATAAGCTTTGTAGATAGGATTAACCAATTCTATATTTATACCCGTAACGCAAGCAGAATTGGGAATAGAGCTCATATCAGACTAATAAGCAGAACAGATAATCCTTATCCCGTTTTGACGGAAAAATTTGAACACGAGCTTACACTTACACTCATAAAAGATACTTTGTATCCACTAAGAATGACAACTGTTTTGCATCCTGATATTTGGACACTTGATAACCCTGAAGGTATAAAAATGGTGTATGAAGATGTCATAGATGTTGCCATTCCTTTTGATAAACTTGGTGTACAAGAAGGCGAAACAGTAGAATTTTTTATGGCAAATACAGATTCTGCCGTTAAAAATACTTACCTTCCGCAAGAAGTTTTGCTAACATTAAACAGAGAACAGATTTAATTGACAGAGGTTGCAGAGTAACTGAAGATTTTCATATCACAATGGGAATAATGTACCAATCCTTCGTATAAATACACAAAAGAATTCGTGGAAAAGGCACTAGAATTAATAGATGTCGGAAGATATGTTTAGATTATTATTCAAATTCGAAGCTATCATTAAAAGCTAAACTCTTTGTCCACCTTTATGGTGATGATTCTACTGTTTTCTTTCACTATAGGATTCCTCCATTAACTTTCTATCTAAAATGTAATAATTCTAATTTTCTTAATTAACATAAGAATTATCTTACACATATTAAAATGTAATATTCTTATTCAATGTAATGGAGTATGAATATAAAAGAGGCAATTTAGGATCTTCTTAAACGGCAAACAAGACTCTCTTTGTCTTTACAATATTGTTTTTCTATTGTGCTCAAGCACAAGCATTACAACATAACGACCTCAAACGGTCTTATAATGCCTTATTTGACGATTCGACCTCTCGTATATACGATTTTATTAAACTATATAGGCACTTTCAGCGTATTAAATTGAGAGATATTTATTTTTATTTTGGCAATACAACAACAAATGTGTAGTTGTCATAAGAATTAAATCTAAATTGATAAATATTTACTTCTAATCTATAATTTTTCTTTTCAATGCAATGTATACAGCTTCAGTTCTATTTTTTGCATTTTGTTTAAATATTATTGCAGATACATGTGCTTTTACAGCATGCTTGCTCATATATAATTCTTCTCCAATTTCTTTGTTAGTTAACCCTTTAGCTATATATTGTATAAGCTCCAATTCTCTATTTGTTAAACTAATACTTATATTATTACCTCTTATTTGCAATTGTATTTCAGAAATATCTTTTATTGATAATCTTTGACATTAGTTAACACCTTATTAAATTATCAATTTCTTGGAAATTAAAAGAAAATATATTTATTATTTATTTGCCAAAAACCTTTAATACTTTATTTAATACATTTATATGTATGTTTCCTTTAAAGTTTGTTTTTTCCCCATCTATGTGACAAGCAAGCCAAGAATTTTTAATATTAACTTCTTTTGCTCGAATATATTCTGCACGACTACTGTTCTTTCTTATTTTTAGTATTATACATAGAAATTCAAAGAAGAATATAATTGGATTAGTAGTCTTTAATGCAAATATATCCATCAATCCATCATCCAATTTTGAATTATGTGCAAGCGATACTACATTACGATACATATTTGCTGCGTTGGCAAATATTATGCAGGATGCATCTATATTACGCTGTTCTCCGTCAATGACCATTTTATATTCTTTCAGCTTAAGTCTTAATGCAAAAATAATACCTGCTATAAAATATGCAAAGTAACCGAACTTATTTTTCAAACTTTGTGGCGTTTTACATATTATATCTGAGTCATATCCCAAACCGCATCTCAATGCACAGTATTCATCATTAATATTTAATACATCAATTTTCTTTTTATTTCCTTTTTCAATAATTTTCAATGTTTTCTTTAAACTCATAGATAAACCCAATTTTGCAGCCAAAAGATTAGCAGTACCGCACGGAATAATTCCTAATGTTTTATCGGTATTAATGATATAGGGAACAACTTTATTTACTGTTCCATCTCCACCCATCGCAAATATAACATCATATTCGTCTAAGTTAATATCGTCAAATTCTTCTATAGAAATAAATTTAAAACTATTACAGTTACGTAATAAAAACTTATGCATAGCTTTTTTATATAGAACAGCTTGTCTTCTCCCGGCATTACAATTAAAAACAACCAAGACATTTCTCATTTAAATTTTTCCTCCAATTATCCTTATTGTTTTGATATAAATAATTAATAAAATTAGAGCTAGGAAATAACCTCCTAATACATCAGTAGGATTATGAACTCCCAACCAAACTCTGCTAAAACCAACAAAAAACATCCATAAAACGGAAAAACATATTCCACTATATTTAATATATTTATTAGAGCAGTATTTAATTAAATAAAATATTACTAATCCCCACAAACTACAAGAAATGAAAGTATGACTTGAAACAAAACTAAAATTGTTCGGATGAACAGCAATTTGCAGTTCAATTGGAGGTCTTGGTCTTTGAACAACTATTTTAATAATGCTATTTAATATATACGCTACTAACGGAGCAGATGAAAATAACAATAAATCAATTATTAGTAGTCTTTTATAAAAGAAAATAAAACCAATAATTAAAGGAATAATAATGCACAAAGCATATATTTGGGTATCAAGTAACATTGGTATCCATAATGGAACATTTTTAAGCAAATCTTGAATTGCCATTATTATGTTTCTATCCCATTGTGTTACAACGGGACAGAAACAAATTATGGCGGAATAAATCAAGAATAATATAATTAAAAATATTATTTTTTTCATATTAATGACATCCACATCCTGAACATTGACCATTACATGAATTATTATTTACCCCTGCAGGTTTTTCTGTAGAGCAAAAATGATCTCTATCAACGTAATATTCGCCCTCAAGTGGGAATATCGTCATCCACAAATTATTTCTCCAATCATCATCAAGAATTTCTTTTACCTCGTGAGAATATTTGTCGATTTCAGAAGTAATTTTTGGATCTGTCAAATACATTGCGGCATCTTTATGTGTTTCATAAGGTTTGAATTCCGCATAATATTTTCTATATTCCCGTCTTCATAAGGAATACCATCTCTAATTGCTCTCATAAACGGTGAAGCAAGTGCTTCTGTTAATGTGCAATTATTGACATTATGAGTTGCTAAGTGAACAAAAGTACAAGGTTCTACATCTCCTTTCGGATTGACGTGAACATATTGTCTACCACCTGCGATACAACCCATCATTTCAGGGCCATCTCCCCAAAAATCAACAGTCATCATTGGTAAAGTGTTTCTAGCATTATAAACAGCTTTCAAAATTTGACGTCTTTGTTCTGCATTAGGTGTCATACTAATATCAGGGCTGTCTCCAACAGGAACATAATGGAAGAACCAAGTCCATAAACAACCCTTTGCTGATAACATTTGCATAAATTCATCCGATGTAACTTCATCACAGTTTTGACTGGTTGCAACAACAGATGCACCGAAAAAGATTCCGGCATTACGCAACATATCCATTTTATCCATAACCATATCAAAAGTACCTTCGCCACGAACGGCATCAGTATTTTCTTTTAATCCGCTTATTGAAAACATTGGTTGAACATTACCCAATCTTTGCAGTTCTTTTACTATTTTTTCGGTAATCAAAGAACCGTTTGTGAACGTTATGAATGTACAATCATTAAATTCTTCGCATAGTTCTAAGAATTCTTTACGGCAGAATGGCTCGCCACCAACGATAGGGAATATATGAATACCCATTACATCTCTTGCTTCTGTAAATATCTCACGCCATTTATCCTTTGTTAAATCTTCCCTAACATCATATTCGTGAGCCCAACAGCCTTTGCAATGGAAGTTGCAGTTCTTTGTGATACTTGCCAACAAAACTGTAGGAGGGAAGAAACCATTTTTAGCATTAAATTCGGAACGTTTTCTTAAATTATCACCATAATAACCGTTAACAAAGAAATTTTTAATCCATTTATTTCTGCAATTTGGATGTAATTCGGTTAAAATCTTTTTCCACCAAAAAAGATGCGGGTGTTCTGATGAAAATAACCATTGCATCCTTCTTGCATGGTTGATACCACCTTTTGAACCTGCTATTTTTTCAAATATTTTTGCAAGATTAACTAATTTTTGTTTTGAAAAATTTCTACCCAAATAGTTAATTGTTTGATCAATAACAAAGTTATTAAACTTTAATTTCATCCCATCAAACATTCCCATTGAATTTGACTGCCACATAGCTTTTTGTTCTTTTACTCTCATCTCAAATCCTTTCATTTAAATATTATAAATAATATATTTGCATAAAACTAACTGTTAAACAAGTATAATTGGACAGGACAGAAGACATGTTAAGGTTATGATTGAAAATCGTGACATTGAAACACTTATAAAACAATATGATTTTGAAGATGCATTTTTCTATTGCGATCCTCCGTACTCTCAAGGCTGTGGTTATGAGGTAACGACTACAAAAGATTTTGACCACGAAAGACTTAGAGAATTGCTAGGAAATATCAAAGGTAGATTTTTATTATCTTATGATGATTCTCCAAAAATCAGAGAACTTTACAAAGGCTTTGAAATGATTGAAGTTGAGAGACTAAACGGCATAAATAATCGTTCAGAGATAGAAAATCGTAAAAAGATGTTTAAAGAGCTTTTAATTGCTAATTACCCAATAAAGGAACTTCATGAGCGAAGATCCAATTGAAATAATACTTGATAATAAAGAAGTTGAAAAGAAACTGCAAGAGCTTGCAAAAAAACATCTGACCTTAAGCCATTGATGAAAAACATTGCCGGCATATTTGCTTCTGCTGCGGAAGACAACTTTGCAGAAGAGGACAGACCTGATAAATGGCAAGATTTATCACCAGTTACAAAAAAATGCGTGAGAAGAAAAAGAAATGGCCTGGACAAATTCTTCAAGTGTCAGGTCAACTTGCATCATCAATAAATACATATTATGACAATGATTCAGCAGTAATTGGCTCAAATCTTGAATATGCGGCAGAAATAAAAAAGTAAATATACTTGCAAGACCTTATTTAAAACTTACAGATGAGGATTTAAAAGAAATTATAAAAATTATAGAAAAATATCTCAGTATAGAAATTAAAGAGCAGTTCTAATTTTTATGTAAATATTCTTTTGTTTGCGTAGATGATACATCAGGGGTTCTTGGTAAATATATCACTTCACAATAATCTTTTAAAAAATCAAATTTACCTTTCCAATCATCTCCCATAACAAAAATATCAGCTTGGTATTTTTGGACATCTTCAATTTTTTGTTCCCAATTATATTCTGGAACAACCAAATCTACATATCTACAGGCTTCGAGAATCATTTTTCTTTGTTCATACGTATAATATGACTTTTTATTTTTTATTTGGTTAAATTCATCACTTGATAAAACTACAATTAAGTAATCTCCAAGTGCTTTTGCTCGTTTTAATAAGTTGATGTGCCCATAATGTAAAACATCAAATGTACCATAAGTAATAACTCGTTTCATTTTATATCTCCTTTAATAATTTATATTTCAAAACTCCAAACAATCTTATTATAAAGACAATAATTTCCGTAATTAAAACCATCCAAGCAATCGAATAAACATTCATTTTGCCCAAGAAAAAAAGTAAAATTAAACCAATAATATGAAAGACTGAACCTATTATAACGCTCCCATTAGCTTCTTTTGTATGTCCCAATGCTCCCAAAAGCGGATATCCAATCAATATAGATGGGAAGGTTACTAATACAACAAAACAGAAAATTCTTAATATCTTATACGCTTCAACCATATCTGTTCCATAGAAAATAGTTATGAATTCTTTGGCGAATAGAAATACAAATCCGCAAATGAATAAATTGCAAATTAAGGCAATTAAAACCCATTTTTTATAAGTTTTCATATCTTTATACTTTGCTACGAAAGGATAGAGTGCTTGGTTTAGAGGTTGTTGTATTCCGTTCATTGAATTATATATTTTTTCTGCTGCAACATAATATCCAACCATAATATTTGAACCGATTAGGCCAAGACAAAAGGTATTTGTGTTTGTATAAGCCGAAACAGATACTCTTGATAAAAAGAATTCTGAACTGTATTTGAATTGTTTCTTTATAGACTGCCATTTGGGTAAGTATAGTTTTATATCGAACTCTTTTATTGCAAAATACATTCCGATTACGCCAGAAACTAAGAACCCAAGTGAATTTAATAGTGGAACAATGATATAATCGTCTGATTTTTTGACAAAAATAAATATCAAAACCAAGAAAATTGTTTTCGATAGGATATTTAAGAATGTTATGTACTTCATTCTTTCTATACCCTGAAAAAACCATACAGGGTATATTACATTACCAACAACCATAAGAAAAGAGAATAAGAATACAAGCCAATTTTCTTGAAGTTTTGGGATGAAAATAATCATTGCGCTAAGTATAACAAAACTGACTAACAACAGACAGATTTTTATAAATGTTACTGCACTAAAAATATTTGAGAGGTTGTTCTTGTTGTGTCTGTTTACAGCAATCTCTCTGACTGCAGAAAGTCCGAAACCATAGTCTGTCAGCATAATGAAATATGCCATAAATGCAAAAGCAAAGAAAACGATACCGAATCTTTCTACACCGAGAACACGGAAAAGGTAAGGCAAATTAATCAGCGGAATAACGTACGACACAATTTGTAACGCACCTAGTGATATAAAATTTTCTAATAATGTTTTCTTTTCGCCTGCCATTTAAACCTTTCCTGTCATTCTGAGGCTTTATCCGAAAAATCTCTACTTTGTCATTCTGAACTTGTTTCAGAATCTATTTTTCTTTCTTATCCAAACTTTTAATCCACTCAACAACTCTTTCGCAATTGCGCCCGTCTTGGTATTTGTTGAACTTGTCACGGATTTTTTTACGCTCATCTACATGATTATCAATACCGTTAGCAATTAAAGCTATTTTTTCATATAATTCATTCCAGTTATATGCTTTTGCACCAGGTGTTACTTCTTCATAATCAAAATAGAACGCTCTATCATTTTTTAAATAATCTTCTTTATCAAATGCAAAGAAAATGATAGGTTTATTTGCATGTAAGTAATCAAAAAATATTGAAGAATAATCTGTAATTAAAAAATCAGTAAGAGGGAGAATTGAGTATATATCCTGTTCTATATCACTATCTCTAACAAAAATTATATTAGAATATTCATTCCGTAAATTATCAATATCTTTCTGATGATAAAAATGTAACTTCACTAATAATGTTGTATTGAGCTCCTTCATTTTATTGTTTAAAGTATCAAGCTCATCAATCATAAATTTTGAAAAATCGATTTTACCTTCTCTTCTATGAGTTGGCATATATATAGCAAGTTTGTTTTTTTCTTTTATTTTTTTTAATTTCTCAGTAAATGGTGTTTCAACAATTGATAAATAGAAAGTATCACATCTTGGTTGACCAATTAAATCAAATCTTTCTGTTAATCCTTGAAAGGCTGATTGATATATTTTAACAACATCTTCTGACGTAGCAATTGTTGAATAGTATCTATCATGAACAAAAGGAAAAAAGAATTTTTTTAATTTTGTATATAATGTTTTTTTATTTAATTGTCCTGTTATATCATCGTCTTTCATTATTTTTTTTAGTGGGATTCCGTGCCAAAGATTAATAATTTTCATATTGGCAGTTGTGAAAATGTTAATATCTGTATAGCCTGTTGACACAAATTCAAATGCAGCAAAAAGAGAATGCCAATACCCCATAAAACTATATGTATTGTAAGCTTCATAACCTTTTTGGCGGACAAGTTTTAGAGTTTTATCATCTTTTGTAAGCCATATAGCTTTAATATCAGGGCAGTTCTTGTTTACATATTCAAATAAGTATTTTGAATTATCTCCGTATTTTTTCCCAAACCAAGCACCAAAAACCCATAATCTTTTGTTTCGTTTAACCACAATAGACAACATCCATACCGGAATGTTTAATATGTAGTGCATTATTTTTTTTATTTTATTCATTTTTTCCCTTTATTAATAGTTCTCTTTTATATTTGTAATGAAATACCAGTAATATTGATATTCCATATAAAAACCACATTTGCATATTTTCCATCGATAAATTATAAAATGATATAATAAATATTGTAATATATGTTTTTTGTATACCATTTATAAATAAATTTTCTAATCCGTAAAAACTTTTTTTTATGCTTTTGATAACACTAAAGCTCTTGAAAACAAATAACAGATAAAATAATGTTCCTATAATTCCAAATTCAGCCAAAGATGTCCATATTACACTTGGATTAACCCCGGATAGCATTGGATGACCATAATAACCTGTTATAGCTTCTTGGGTTAATGGAACTGGTGATAATAATAGGTAAGGATTTAATCCTGCTTGAACATTTGAAAGTCCCACTCCAAAAAAGATATTTTTGGTAAATAATAAAAATTGATTAATATAAGAAACAAGTCTTGTTGCTAAAGATGGTTCCAACAATACCAATTTGTTAAAATCACCAAAGCAGGATATAGTTGTCATTATTCTATCTATAATAATTGAACAAACAAAATCGTCGTTAAAATGATAGTATAACAGAGGTAAAATAGGAATAATTATGCTCAACGCAATAATAGAATAATTCCAATATCTTTTTAACATTGATACATAATGTTTAATATTTAATATAAAAAACTCCGTAAAACATAAAATTAAATATATTGGAGATTTTGTAAAAACTACATTCATAAGTACAAGCGGAATAAAAAATTTTTTTATAAAACTATTCAAATATTTATTTGTGTATATTTTAAAATTCCCTTTGCATAAATCATTAACTATTGGCAATAATATAAATGTAAATTGTCCTAAACTACTTGGCTCTGAAAAAATAGAAAAAATTCTTAAAGAATTTTGACAACCATATAAATCAAAATTGCTGAGAGAAACTCTTACATTTGTAAAAAAGTAAAAAAGGATATTTATAAAGCTTATATTAAATAAAAATGTAAAATATTGAATAAAACCAATTAAATACACTATAAGTATCATAGTAAAATATAATTTTATAAAATGCCTGAGTTTTATATTTAACAAGAACGAACAAATAGGCAATAAATATACAAAAACAATCGATATAAAAAATTTCAACCATCGTACAATATAAAATGTTATAGGACCTTTATAAAAACCCAAGGTAATATGTACAAAAGATGTACTAATAATAAAAAGCATGAATATTGTGTAATACTTAATTACTGATATATGTAGAAGTCTGTGAAAAAATTTTTTATAATTACAAAAAAATAATGCACAAAACATCGTTACTAAAGCAAATGGAAAACCAAAATAGACGTTTGCATTTGTATTCTTTACAAAAAATATAACAAATGCCGGCATAAACATAAACCATATCGAAGTATAATATAACCATTTTAAATATTTTTTTGCTAACATTATACTTTACTCCTAAGTATGCATTTTAACAACTCTTTGTACAATGTTTTTTTATAAATATAACCATTAATAAAATACAATATTACATACAAAAATTTGATAAATAATATTTTTTCTTTATATTTTTTATAAAATATTAACTCGCTTTCCTTCGCAAGTATCCTCTTTTGTGTTTCATTTTGATTTGACTTTGACTCTAAATGACAAATCTTTGCTTGTAGAATTAGTCTGACATCATATCCCGAGTTCTTAATTCTCTTGCATAAATCAGTTTCCTCATAGTACATAAAAAATGTTTCATCAAATAACCCAACTTTATCTAAAACAGACTTTCTCAAAAATATATCTGCACCTGTTATATAATCTATGTTTTGTAAATATTCTTTATCATCTGAGTTGAGTGTAAGACTGTATTTTTTATATTGTTTTTTAAACATTCTATTTAACCCAAATTTCCAAAAAAGTTCTGTTAAACAAGGAAAATGACCTCCGCAATTACAAGGCTTTCCACATCCGTCAACAAGCTCCCCCCCACAAACTCCAACATTTTGATTTTCTTCTCTTTCCATAAAATCAAACATAATTTTTATTGCATTGTTAATCAAAAGTGTATCTGTATTTAAACAGAAAATATATTTACCTCTTGCTTGTCTTATTGCTAAATTATTAGCAGCACCAAAACCTGCATTAACTGTATTTTTAATAATATAAACAGGCACTCCCTCACCACTTAAATGAGATGACTGTGGGGAGTAATATAAATCTTCTGAACTCCCTCTCTCCTTGAGGGAGAGGGTTGGGGTGAGTGGTATCTCTACTCCATTAAATTCTTCTTGAATTGCCTCAATTGAACCATCTTGTGAATCATTATCAACAACAAAAATTTCGTATTCCAAACCTTCTGTCTTTTTAATGACAGATTTTATTGCATTTATTGTTAAGTCTTTTGTTTTGTAGTTTACAAATATGATAGAAACGTCCATATTTAATTTTCTATAACCTCTATAAGTTGTTTTTTTACAATCTCTTGAGAAAAACGATGCGCGTTATTTATACCCAACTCTATTAATTTTTTTCTTTTTTTCTCATCATTAATTAAATTGTTAATATTATGCGCAAATGCAAACTTTTCTATTTCTGAATACATCACGCTGTCTTTTCCAACTTCATGAAAAATCGGAATATCAGAACATACAACCGGACAACTCATTGTTTGAGCATCTATAATAGGTATTCCAAATCCTTCATATTGCGAAGGGAATAAATATATTAGTGCATATTTATATAATTGTTTTATTTCTTCATTTGATATAAAACCAGTTAATACAATATTATTACTATCTATATCTATTTTACTATTTCCTCGACTCCCAGCTATTACTAATTTAATTTTTTTATTTTGTTGACAAATAATATTAAAAGCATCAATTATAAGTTGTACATTTTTATTTTTATCTAAACCTCCTACAAAAAAGAGATATTTTTCCTTTTCAATATCATACTTTGTAAATAAACTATTTTCGTCTATTGTTTTTACATTCTGTATGCTTGAAGTATTATAAACAACAACTATTTTATTACTGTCTATTCTGTAATGTTTTTCAATATCTTGTTTTGATGTTTCTGATACAGTTATTATCTTGTCAGAAAATTTCACACAACTCCAATTCGCAAACCTTATATGTACATTTTGGATTTTCGATGAAAGTTCAGGGTATAATACTGCTCGTATATCATGCAATACACTTATATATTCTATATTTTTAACTTTTATAATTGGTGTTACAACCGATGTAAATATGCAAATCGTTTTTTTTGTGATTCCATTTCGTACATACAACAAAAATACAAAAACTGTATTTAACCATAATATATATAAAATTCTGCGAAGGACACTATTTTTTATATTTTCTAGAAATGGCTTCCTTTTCAATTCCACATTATAATGAGTTATTGATTTTAATACTTCATATATTCTTAAAGTATATTGTCCACAACCTCTTTGCTGAACAATACTTAAACCATCTTCTATGATTATATTCTTTATATTCGGCATCACTGTCCCCTTATCTTTGCAATTATCAACTTCAAAAAGAAATTGCCGTAAATTAGAATGGTCCAAAAGGCTTTCTGGAAAATGTTATAATCATTCCAAAAATGCTTTTTAAAGAACTTCATCATAGATTGGGTAAATATCCAGATACTTTTAATTTGGATTTTCTTAGTCGTTACTCCCTGATAATGAGTTATAACAGCATTAGGATTATAAACTGTCTTATATCCGGCTTTAGCTGTTCTTAGTCCCCAATCTGTTTCTTCCTGATACATAAAGAATTGTTCATCCATTCCACCAATTTCTTCATACAAAGTTTTTTTCAACATCATGCAACATCCTGATAGCGCACCACATTCATTAATTTCATCTCTATCCAAATGCCAAAGAGCATAACCATTAAAATATTCTTTATTAGGAAATGCTTTTGCCAATCCTATTAAATGAAATAAAGTATCTTTGGGATATGGTTTTCCTCTTAAACATGGTTGTTGAAAACTTCCATCAGTATTCAACACCTTTGGTCCTACCATTCCTACATTTTTATTATTATCCAAATAATCAGATAAAATTTTAACAACGTTATTATGCATTACAACATCAGGGTTGAGAATTAGAAAATTTCTACCTTTAGCAATTTCCATTCCCTTATTATTTGCTCTTGCAAAACCTAAATTCTCATCACTCTTAATAATAGTTACATTGTCATATTGAGCAAGTTTGCCTATATATAAATAACTTTCTTCATCTTTGTTTGAATTATTATCTATAAGTATAATCTCATACGAAACATCTTGAACTTTTTCATGTAAAGAATTTATAGTTTCTTCAAGATACTTTCCTGCATTCCAATTGACAATAATTACAGAAACATCAAAACGATCAGCAGTATAGTTTGATTTTATAACTTCATTATTCATGCCTGCCTCCTAGTGCCATAAATACGGCTTTAACTAAGATACAAATTTCCCAAACTACATTTCGATTTTTGAGGTAATACAAATCATACTGAAGTTTTTCTGTTATATCTTCACTTGATACGCAGTGTCCCTGATTAATCTGCGCCCAGCCTGTCCAGCCAGTCTTTACCCATTGTCTGCACGTATAATATGGAATCTCTTTTTTATATATGTTTACCAAATCTTCCCACTCTGCCCTTGGACCAACGATTGAAATTTCACCCTTTAGAATGTTTATCATCTGAGGAATTTCATCAAAACGTGCTTTTCTAACCCATTTACAGAATGGAATGACTCTATCATCATTTATTCCTGCGGTATTTTCATTGATTTTCCCTGCCTTTGGCACATAGTCATTTGCATACATTGTGCGTAGTTTATAGCATTTAAAAACTTTTCCATCTATACCAACTCTGGGTTGTGTGTAAATAGGATTTTCGTGATCAGTTAACCAAACTCTTAGTGCAGTAAAACCTGTAATAGGAAGAGTAACAATTAAAATAATTAAAGCTGCAATAATGTCATAACAACGTTTACAAAAATCATAAACTCTGGATTTATGAATCATATATTGATAATGCAGTTCGGTTATAGTTTTTTCATCTATATAATATTTGCCTGTTACCATTTCATAGAACTCAGGCATTTTGTATATTTCCATCCACCTTGGTGTATCTATAACAAGTTCAGTTGGTTGAGCGATAACGACTATATCAATTTTTGCGTTCTCAATAATCTGCATTAAGCCGTCAGGATTTTTAAAGACAGGGACTTTTCCGTCATATACAAAATCTTCGCCTTCATCACCTTCCTGAACAAAGCCAGCTACGTTCATTTTGAGTGCGTATTTGCTCTGTATTTCATCTGCTATAACTCTTGCTCTTTCATCAGTTCCCAATATGAGAATATTTTTAACTTTTTTTAATTTGAATAAATATAGATGAAAGAATGCTCTATAAAGCGTCAAAGCAACAAAAATCGAGAGGATATTTACTACTACAAAACGTGCTGAATCAATTTTTGATGCTGCAAAGACAACCAAGTACAAAGAAGGCAAAACGTGAGTCATTACAATTCCTTCAAAAAGAAGGTATATATTTTTGAAAGTTGGATTGAACTCACGTATTTTATAATTTCCTTTGAGATATAAAATTATTAAACCAATAGGAACAACAAGACTGCATAGTATGACAACAGCTTTTGGAGTATATCCATAAATATTTGCCCAACAATATGTTGACAATGATAAAATTATCAAATCAAATAAAAACATTATCCACGTAGATTTAGATAGGCTTTTCATCCTTACTCCTTCTTATAATCTACCTTTACCATGAACAAAAAATTATATCTACACAATATTAAAAATGTTAAATAATAAGAATTGTCCCTAAGGCATTTCGGCTTTTTATCTATGTTTTACTTGTTTTAGAACTTAGAATTTATAAATATCATTTTCAACAAAATGACAAGTTCTGCATAAGTAAGACGTGAACTTATAGAACCATCATAATGCTTTCTTATATATTCTTTACGTGCTCACATAGTTGCATTCTTCAGTAATGTATATGTCGTGCAGGGGTATTCGCACATAAGGTAAATTATGTGTGGCAAGCCTGCTAAAGATGCAAGAATTTTTAAATCATCATTGGGCAATGTTTCCATAGTAATAAGCTCAGTCCATGGTGGATTTTACATAGGAATCTCTCCTTAAATTTTGGGGTAAATGCTATCAGCCGGAGGAGTCACTTTTGATATAGGGGCTTTCTTATAATCTTCAGATAAAGTATCTAATAAAGAAGTTAAGCTGTGATTTTTCAATGTTTGTTTTAGAAATAAAAAAAAGAGGGTGACTTAAAAGTTTAAATTAAAACCTCAACCGCTATTGTAAACTTCGCTCAAACTCAGTAACAATAGCTCCCTCTCCTCAAAGGAGAAGGGCGGAGAGAGGTAAAAACTCACTTTTTAGTCACCCTCTTTTTTACATATTAAACATTATTACAATGTAACGTCATATATAATATCTTTATTTTGATCTTTAATTATATCTCTTACATCTTTATATAATTCCGCATCAGTAATATCAATTTTCGATATTAATATAATTTTATCTGCTGCAGATATTTTATCTATATATTCTCTTGTACCGTTATAAAATGCAATACTTACGTTTGGTAATACTTGAAATCTATTAATAAATGCCATTGGCAGCTGTACAAATGACAATACTAGAACTTTTTGAGGATTAAATCCATAACATTTATTTTCAATTTTTTTAGCTTTATCTATAGCATCAAACAGAGTTTTATTAGTTAACATTGAATATGTCAGCTTTTCAGATTTTTGTTCTACAAATATCAATGCAGCAAGAGACGTTAAGCCACCAAATATGCATCCTAAAATAATATTCATTAATAATTTCGGTGATGATTTTTCAAAAGGTCTTAGCTGTTTTGGTTCTTTTAAGACAAGAACTTTTGAAGAATCTGACATTTGTTCAACCATCTTTGCCCATTCTAATTTAGTTGCAAGATGGGTTAATTTTTGACTATCTTCAGAAACGGTTATCTGAGATTTCTCTCCTGCAATATATTGATTTCTAATATTACCAATTGCCGACGATGCTGAACGCGAGAACGCACTCATCGCAGACAAATTACCAATTCCGGTCATTGATTGTGCCGGTAAACCACTTACTTTACTAATGTTTTTATCAAGATTTTCTTTTATCTTTTTGTATTCTGCTTCTAGGAGCTTTGTATCAGATTTTGATTTTTCTGTATTTAATTCTTTGTGAAGTTCAATATAGTGTGTAATTAAAGATGAAACTACACCATAAGCAAGTTCAGGCTTTCCTGCTTTATATTGAATAGTTATAACATTTGTATTTTTTGTGTTTTCAATTTTTAATTTTTTGCCTTTATTATAAAAAGCTTCTGCTGTTAAATATTCACCTTCTTTTTTATTAGGTAATATGCCGAATTTTTTCTTATAAATAATGTTATTATCTCTAATAACTTTATCTAAAACTAATTCGGACTTCATTAATTCTATTTCATTATTTATAGCTTTGTCCACTCCCATTGAAATGGCCGGTCCAGAAGCTTCATCAAGAACATATGGGTTAACTTCCATTAAGTTTGAATTATTTGATTTATTTATGTATAAGTCAGCCGTTACTTTGTATTTTTTTGGCATTATGAAAGTCAGCAAAATAAAGAATGCTAAAACAGAACAAAAAATTTTTATTAATAAAACTCTTCTGCTCCAAATAGTTTTCCAAAGTTTCTCAATGTTTATGTTTAAATCTTCATCCAGTTCATCCATGGGATTGTATAATACTACATTTTCTTGTGGCATTTACTATTGCTCCTTATTAATTCCTCTTAATGTTTATTATATTAAAAACATGAAAATATGTTTATGCATTATTTCATTTTTTTTTTGAAATGGTAGAATTGTGTTGTCACAAAGAGGAGTATAATATGCCATTTGAATTTGAAAGACAAAGTATAAAAGATGTAATTTTAGTTAAACCAAAAGTTTTCGGAGATAACAGAGGTTTTTTCTTAGAAAGTTACAAAAAGTCCGATTTTGTTGCAAATGGAATCAATGTAGAATTTAATCAAGATAACCATTCAAAATCTACGGCTCACGTATTAAGAGGTTTGCATTATCAAGCAAAACCGTACGGTCAGGCAAAACTTGTCAGATGTGCAAGGGGTAGGATATATGATGTTGCAGTTGATATCAGACCAAATTCGCCAACATTCAGTCAATATGTAAAAGTTGAACTTTCGGAAGAAAATAAACAAATGTTATTTATACCTGAAGGCTTTGCACATGGTTTTGTTGTTTTATCCGATGAGGCAGAACTTCTTTATAAAGCTTCCGGAGAATACGCTCCTCAAGCAGACAGAGGAGTTTTGTGGTCCGACAAAGATATTAATATTGATTGGGAAATCGATTTTGAACCGATTTTATCTGAAAAAGATAAAGTTCAACCTAAATTAAGTGAAATAAACAAAGAGGAGTTAATATAATGACAACATTATTAGTAACCGGCGGCGCCGGATTTATCGGAAGCTGTTTTGTAAGACATGAACTGAAAAAACATCCCGACTACAAAATAATAAACCTTGACGCACTCACATACTGCGGAAACATTGAAAATTTAAAAGATGTTGAAAATAATCCAAACTACAGATTTGTTCACGGAAATATCTGTGACAGAGATTTGGTTAGGGAACTTGTTCGAGAATCTGACTGTGTTATTAATTTTGCTGCAGAATCTCATGTTGATAATTCAATTAAACACCCTGAAATATTTATTGAAACTAACGTACAAGGAACGTTAAATCTTCTACAGGCAAGCAAAGAAATTGGTGTCGAAAGATATTTACAGGTTTCAACAGACGAGGTTTACGGAACACTTGGCAAAACAGGATACTTCTATGAAACAACTCCGCTTGCTCCGAATAGTCCTTATTCTGCAAGTAAAGCAAGTGCTGATATGTTAGTCAGAGCATACAGAGAAACCTACGGACTTCCGACTTTGAACACCAGATGTTCAAATAATTACGGACCCTATCAATATCCTGAAAAACTTATTCCGTTCTTTATTTCACAACTTTTAAAAGGAGAAAAAGTTCCTGTATATGGTGATGGTTTAAATGTTCGTGACTGGTTATATGTTTACGATCACTGTGAAGCAATTGATGTTGTTCTTCATAAAGGTAAAATAGGTGAAGTCTATAATATTGGCGGTCACAATGAAAAAACTAATATGGAGATTACACATCTTATACTTGACGCAATGGGTAAAGACGAATCTTCAATTAAATATGTTGAAGATAGATTAGGTCACGACAGAAGATATGCTATATCTAATGATAAAATCACAGCCGAACTTGGTTGGAAACCATCTATTACTTTTGAAGAGGGTATTAAACTTACAATTGATTGGTACTTAAATAACCAAGCCTGGATGAAGTCTATTGAAGATAAGAAAGCGAGCTTAGTATAATGAAAAAAGTTTTAGTTACCGGTGCTTATGGTATGCTCGGACAAGACTTGTGTCCGATATTAGAAGATAACGGATATGAGGTTGTTGAAACAGATGTAGACATAATGGATATTACAAAACCTGAAAGCATCGATGAAATATTTTCTAATGAAAAACCTGAAATAGTTATTCATTGTGCAGCATACACAAATGTAGATAAAGCTGAAGAAGACATAGATACTGCAAGATTAATCAACACTTCCGGCACAGAGAATATTGCAAAGGCTTGTAAAAAATATGATGCCACGATGGTGTATATATCAACGGACTATGTTTTTGATGGTGGGGTAAATGTAAAAAGAACAGAACCTTACAAACCAATGGATAAGACAGCACCTCTCAATAACTATGGTTTAACAAAATGGGAGGGAGAAGAAGCTGTCAGAAATAATTTAGAAAAATATTACATTTGCAGAACCAGCTGGTTGTATGGACATTATGGCAAAAACTTTGTTGAAACAATGATTTCACTTGCTGACAAACCTGAATTAAAAGTTGTAGATGATCAGATTGGGTGTCCAACTTGGACTGTAGATTTATCAGATGCAATAGTAAAAATACTTGAAACAAAACCTTATGGAACGTACCACACTTGTGGTGGGGGAAGTACATCTTGGTACGGATTTGCGAAAGAAATCTTCGAGCAAGCTGGTTTAAAAGTAAACTTAAAACCTTGTACGACAGAAGAGTTTCCAAGACCTGCAAAACGACCGGCTTATTCTATAATGAATAATGAAGGGTTGTTAAGAGACTGGAAACAAGCATTAAAAGGTTATATGGCATTGAGAGTTGAGGTGTAATATGAAAGGAATAGTATTAGCCGGAGGTAGCGGAACAAGACTGTATCCAAGCACAATAGGGGTTTCAAAACAATTATTGCCGATTTATGATAAACCTATGATTTACCATCCAATATCGGTATTAATGCTAGCAGGAATTAAGGACATATTAATCATATCAACTCCCCATGATATTCCTAACTTTGAAAAGCTGCTTAGTGATGGCTCTCAATTTGGAGTTAATTTTAGTTATAAAGTTCAGCCAAGTCCTGATGGACTTGCTCAAGCATTTATTTTAGGTGAAGATTTTATTGGAAAAGATTCTGCAGCAATGGTTCTTGGAGATAACATATTCTATGGTCCCGGATTCTCCGCAATGCTTAAAAATGCCGTTATAAGAGCTGACGAGAAAAAAGAAGCTACCGTTTTCGGATATTACGTTAAAGACCCTGAAAGATTTGGTGTAGTTGAGTTTGATAAAAATGGTAAAGCAATTTCATTGGAAGAAAAACCAAAAGAACCAAAATCAAACTATGCTGTAACAGGTTTATATTTCTACGATAATAGCGTTGTAGAATATGCTAAAAATCTTAAACCTTCAGCTAGAGGCGAACTTGAGATTACAGATTTGAACAAAATATATTTAGAGAAAAATGCTCTAAATGTAGAGTTGTTAGGAAGAGGTTTCGCATGGCTTGATACCGGAACACACAAATCTCTATTGCAAGCAAGCCAATATGTTCAAACGATAGAAGAAAATCAGGGTATAAAAATTGCTTGTCTTGAAGAAGTCGCATATAGGATGGGATTTTTAACTAAAGAACAAATTTTAGAGACTGCAAACAAATTCAAAAAGAATGAATATTACTCATATATAAGGAATTTAAAGTAACTATGATAGATTTAACAATTATCACCAATGCTGTTGTCAGTTCTTTTGAAAAATTTAATCCATTGATATTAGCAATTTTTTCTTTTTTAGGTGGAGGCTTAGTTGTATATAATAAGCAAAAAAAATGCGAAGAAAGAAACTCTTTAGATCTCTTATTAGCATCAGTTAATAGGTACTTGCACCATGTGTTATATCTAAGAAGGCACTTACTTATAAGAACAAAGTTATTACAAAACTATATTTTAAATCCAAATGATGAGATAAATTTTGACCAGGCTTTTTGCACAATGTCAGTAGTACCAAATTTTGAAGTTGATGTAACAAAATATGATTTTACTATAAGTACCAAGCCATGCATAGTAGATGACATCATGCTATACCAACAGACTTATAAAGGAATAGAAAAGGGATTTGAATTTTTAAATGACATATCAAGAAATAATGCTGATTTTGAAAAACCTAAAGAAACGACTTTATTAGCACACAAACTTTTGTCTCCAAATTGGCACATACATACCTTGTTAATATATATAGCGAAAGCGGCATATTTATTAAATAGAATTCTTAATAAAGTAAATGAATATAAAATTTTGTACAAACATAGATTTAAATATTCGCTAGGTATGCAAATGTCAGAAGATACCAAAAAAGAAATGAACGAAATTATATTATTTTTAAAATCATTAGATGACCAAACATGGAAGGAATGCATTAATGATTTAGAACCAAAGGATTTCAGATATTGTGCTAAAAGATTTTTGCGAAGAGTTATAAGTTTTACAAATGAAGGTAATCATAAAAAAATCTGTTTCTTGGGTCTCAAAATAAAATTCCGCAGAACAAAGCAAGAAAAAAATGATGCAAAACAAGAAATATACAAAATCCTGCAAGAACACTCTGATAATTTGAAACAAATTCGTAAGAATATAGACACACTTGCTTTACCGATTGGTATTATGTTTGAAGAAATAACTAAAGGTAAAAAAGCTAAAGTAAAAACAAATTCTAAGTCAAAGTCAAAAAAATCTAAAACAGAGTAATTTTTTAGTGCCACTAAAAATACTAAGCATTTGCCTTATTGCGTATTATTGTTATCAAACATCATAACCCATATATCTAAAGCCAGCATTAGTGTTACCATTTCTCATCGGTAATTCTTTCCTTATAAAAGCAACAAATTCCTGTGTTGTAGATTTTCCAAAACATATAGGATGTTTTCCCTGTTTGCACAACTTATCAATTATATTAGGATTAGCCATCTTTAATTCTTTTATATATTGAATTACATCACTCAATTTATTTCTTAAGAAATTTTCTTTATATTTAAAGCGATGTGCATTTGATTTATATACATTAATATGTTCACACAAAAAGTTAACAATCTCTTCTAATGATACTTTATTTATATTTTTTTCTATAAAAAGCTGTTTTGCGACATTTTCTGCACGAATTTTTTCATTTATTTGTTCTTCAGCCTTGGTGTTTTGTTCTTTCCAATTTTTAAATTCCTGTAAGTGAACTTTAAGCATTTTATCATTAAAAGTTTTATTTACTAAACGACCATGATAATAATCTCTAGCCGGTTGACCTTCAGAATGATTAAATAAAAAATTCAAAAAGCAATCAATTTCATATTTTATATTTACATCTGGAAACAACCTAAATTTTTTATATTTACTAGCAAAATCTTTATAAGCATCTAAAAATTGCGAATAGTCACACGATTCTATATATTTTGGCGGCTCGAAAACATCAAAATCACTTTTCCCTCGTTTATTGATATTAGGTTTGAAACCTTGATTATCTATATTGTTATTTTTATCTACTTGTTCTTGTAATAAATGTAAATTTACTTCATCTGATACATTCCATAAAACATTATACATTTGTTCATATAGTTCAATGTCACTACTAGCTCCTGCAACAGACAATTCATAATTATTGCGGAAACCATTGTGAGTCAAATTGGCAGAAGAGATAATTGGAATATCATCAATAATATACATTTTAGCGTGTAAGTTGCTGTATGTTCTAACTTCACCATTTTGTATAAAAAAATCGACAATATCGTTATTTTGCCTATTAATATTATCTAATTTTATTATTAATCTCAAATTACAATTTTTATTTTTTATTTTATGTATATTAAAAAAGCTTTCAAAGCTATTTTTATCATTAATAAATGGTGAAGCTATCCACAAACGATTTTTTATGTTTTTTGACGTGTTATATATAAACTCCCCAAAATTACAAAGTTCTGCCTCATTTTGCAAATTTATTAGATCTTTTTTATAAGTTATTGTCATTTATTAATCCTTATTAATATCTTAGAGGTATGCTTGATTTGCTAGGTATTATATTTAAACCATTTTCTTTTAGAAATTCACATAATCCGGAGCATTGTTTATAATCTATTAAAGGAGATGGTGTTATACTATCAATAATATCAGAAGTAAAATCTAGCTTTATATACGGAATAAAGATTCCATTTAAAATTCTATAATCTTTATTAATATCTTTTTTAACCTTTTTATATCTATAATCTACAAAAACAAATCGGTATTCTTTTTCAGCAGAAAAACTACTATCTTTAAAGAATAATGACATTGTATTCATAAAACCAGCACATCGTAATGTAAGTATTTCTTTTTTATCATCATCTTTTGTATTTGTATATTTTTCATTAAATTTATCTAAGATAAAATTTATTAATTGTGTTTGTCGTCTTTTTATATACATAATTTTACCGAATATTATTTTCTTCCCATTGTATCGTTCAGTTGCTATCAAGTTCATGAATTTTTCTGCATTAAAACCAATATTATATCCGCCCTTTTTATCATTTTTTGTGTAGTAGTTCCATAATGACAATTCATCAGGAGCTGTAGAAAAACTTGCAATATAGTATTTTTGGCTACCAGGTCTTGGATAATATAATACTTTTTTACTATTACAATTAAATCTTATGCAAGAATCAATATTTGCATGGAAATCTGGGTCTAAATCTTTTCTATTGGCAAGTATATCCAAAATTAATTTTCGAGTATATTCTATTTCAGATTTATCATTCAAGTAATGAACATCTGAAAACCATAATTGTTTTTTCTCGATAATATTCTTTAATGCTTCTGGTGATGTATAGTGATAAAGAGTTTTCTTTGTTGTTGACACTAAATATTTAGCCATTATCTCGTCAATTAGAATAAAAAAGTCTCTTATATCATCATTCACTTCTATAAACTCCTTAATACAATCATTCTAACAAAAATTTAGAATTAAACACACTGTTAGATTTTTTATCTTAAAAAATCTACACACAAATTAATAATACGACACAAAAAAATTATCAGATAGTATTAAAATAACTATCTTTTTAATTTCAAATGTTTGACAGTTAAAATTAAAAAAACTTCCCCTTAACAAACCGCAAAATTGTGAAATTTTAATTTTGTGTCAAAACTTTTAATTTTGCCTGTCAAACGATACCAATAAAAATTCTATTGTTTTAATCGCAGAAGATGCAAAAATAAAAAGATAGAGTGCAGGAATGATGTGCATCATAACAACACCTTCAAAAAGTAAATATGTGTTTTTACCTGTTATGTTGAACTCTCTAATCTTATAATTGCCCTTCAAAAACAATACAATTAAACCGACAATAGTTACAAGTAAAATTAAAAAGATTATTGCTTTTGGAGTATATCCAAATAATTTTGCCCATGCTAATGTAGAACCTATCAATATTAAAAGGTCAAATAAAAACATTATATTTACTGATTTTGAAAGTGTTTTGAACATTATTACTCTACATTCTCCTTCATATATTTAACCCATTGTTTAACAATTTCTTCTTCAGGTAGTTCATAAGAAATTGGTTTACCAATTTTTAATGTTAAGTGTTTGCTTTTTCTAAACGGAATCCACGTATATCCGTTAAAACCACAAATAGCAATTGGAACAATATCCATTTTTGCAAGTTTAGCAATAGCAACGAATCCAGGTTTTATATCTTCAAATTTTTCACCTTCAAGAATTTGTTTTCCTTGAGGGAACATTCCTAGATTCCAATTGGTGTGTTTTGCTATGTCAATAATAGTTTTAAGAGTTGCTTTTTCAGGATTTTCCCTATCTATTGAGTACGCACCCAAACTAATGACTAAAAATCTAATCAATGGATTTTTGTGTTCATATAACTCTTGTTTTGCCATATATGCTACAGGAGCATTGGCAACCACAGAAATTAAGGGTGCATCAATATATGATTGATGGTTAGAAGTATAAACATAGCGTTTGGTTCTATCTACATTTTTCCAACCAACAATTTTTGCTGTGTACCATAAAAAAGCAGCAGGCCATACAACAAACCATAAGAATAGTGTTATATAGGTTGTTCTGATAAACCCATAATCCCTTGGATATCTTCTATTGTAATTACGTTTTGTTATATTAAACACGACCTCTTCCCTACCATTTTGAAATTGCTACACTCATTATTGCAAGATTTGCTAAAGAGCTAAATACACTCAATAGCGGTGAGTACCAGTCATTACCAGCAACCTTACGAGGGACAACAATTGTGTCTCCCGGCTCAATTTTAGAGAAAAGTCTTATTTTCTCTGCTCTGCCATTTACACCTACTTTGTATTTTCTAAAACGGCTTGCATTTGGAGTATAACCACCAACTTCTCTAATATATCTTCCTGCTCGTTTACTTTTATACATAAAAGATTGTTCGTTATAGACTTCGCCAAGAACACTTACGTGTTTTGACATTCTGGGAATGTATATTTCATCACCATCTTGAACAGAAATATTATCAATTTTTCTGATTTTAGTAATATCTTGCGTTTTAATGTTTAAAGCAATTTGACCTTCATATTTTTGAGATAGAGTCTTTTCCTCATCTTTAAGCATTGAAACCATATCAGCACGCGCTGCAAGCTCTTTATCAGAAGCTTTATATGCACTTGCCATTCTTCCTTCAATAAGTTGTATATCTCTATCAGCATTCTTTTTAGCCAAATCAATTTGCTTAGCTTTAATAGATTTTCGAGTATAAATAACACCTCTTAAATCAGCTTCGTCAGCTAAGCCACCTGCCATTTGTATTAAATCTTCCAGTTTTTTGCCTTCTACGAATTTAAAAACTCCTGGCTGATTAACAAAACCTGATACTTTGACGTTTTTAATAAATTCATTGTCTCTTAGTGTTCTAAAGAATACTTTGTCATTTGGTAAGAGTTTAATATTTTTAATTCTGTTAGATGTAATCATAATATCGTACAAATAATAAACCTGTGTTGTACCATCTTCACTAGTTATTTCACAAGCTATGTTTTCAGCAGATATGACTCTGCTATCGGTACGTGCATTACCAATTAATGCTGTTGTAGTACCGTTCTGAGTTTTTAATGAAGTATTGCGTATGTTTTCATCTTTTTTATCATTTTCTTTCTGCTCATTAATTTTTGAATCAACAAATTGTACTTCTGTTAAAACATCATCTAAGCGCATGTCATCAGTATAAACAATATGTTTTGGCATACTAATTGCACCATAAACATCTACGAACTGTGAGTTTGTATTTTTATAAATATTTATAACGTCTCTTGGTTGCAATATTGGATCATTCATTCCTGCAAAGAATTCTTTTAAGAAAATAGGAATAGTTTCAATTGTATTATCCTTACCCGATATTCTTCTAATAACAGCCTGAGTTATAAATGTTTCTTCTAATAATTCTTTTTCATCTTTTAAGATATCAGATAATCTCATTCCCGGCTTATATGCATAAGTTGCAGGATGCTTAATATTACCCTGAATAACAACAGTGTTTTCAGCAACATTGTATATATCACGAAATTCGACACTATCACCACTTGAAAGTTTTGTTCTGCTTGCTTCTACCCAACTAACATTTTTAGCAGTTCTCTGAAGTGTTTTTGAATCTAAACTTGTAAGTGTTACTTCGGTAGACTGTGTTCCCGGAAGGAGTCCTCCTGCAAAGGAAGCAATGTCTTTTAAGGATTCATGATCCTTCATTTCATATATACCTGGAACAGCAACACCATTTCTAAACGCAACAACGTTACCTATCCCGCCAACAAAGATTTTATCATTTGGTCTTAATATGATGTCGTCATCATTTCCTGCAAAAATGGTTTTATACAAATCGACTTCTCTTGTTTTCTTACCCGATGTATAACGTATCTTTCTCAACGTACCGGTCTTTTTTACACCACCTGCAGCACCAAGAGCATCCATAATAGATGAATTGTTATTAATAATGACTTTCCCAGGTTTTTTTACTTGCCCATATACAAATACTGAAAAATCTTGACCTGATGCTACATTAAGTTTAATTTTCAAACTTTTGTACTTTGCGTTGGCTTTTTGATTCATTAAAGTTTCAACTTCTTTAATTGTCTTATTTTCAGCTTTAACAACACCTATTCCAGGTATAAAAATATCACCTTTTGAGTCAACTTCTACTTGTACGACAGGTTTTAATAAGTTAGAACCTGTTATTGCCATTACATCTACTGAATCACCGTACAAATTAGCACTAACCTTTTCACCTATGCTGAATCTATAACTATCATCAAATTTTCCTGTCATATTAGGAATTCCAACTACTGGAGCAACAAAATAGTCATATCCAACTTGCATTAACACTCTTGCATTATTGATAGACTTTGTATCATTATACATTTGTTCTATCTGGCTTAAATAACTTAAATCAGATTTAGAGCTTAAATTTTGGTTATTATCTTCAAAAACATCTGTATAATCTAAAAATATAGTATCACTTTTAATCTTTTTCTGATTTTTAACTGATGCATGTGTTTTATCGTTAGCTAAACTGTTTGTTGCAGCCATTACTGCTGTCTGCTCAAACATAAAAGCCAAAAGCATTAATATAGTTAATATTTTTTTCATCTTTATTCATTACTCCTTTATATATTGATTTACGAAATTATCTAATTAGTTATGTAATCGCAATTTCCATAAGCGATTTAATAGCAGGCCACTCTAGTTTCCATAATCCTGAAGCATCAAGAGCATAATTACCTACACAAGCTAACTTACAATCCTTGCATTTATTAACAGTTTCAATAAATACAGGATCAGATATGACATCTTTTAGAGGTCTTCCTTTAACATCAATAAATGGCTTTCTATCATAACAACGCAGCATTTCACCATTTGAATAAATAACCGTTGCTATTCTAGGCCAATGACATTCATAGTAATTTTTCTTTTTAATAATATAATCCATGAAATAATAAGAATTTCTGATTGGATATCCTTGTTTTTTTAGTTCTTTAATCTTTATAAATATTTCGGATAATTGTTCATTTTCAAGTTCTGTTTCAACAACATTTGTTGCCTCATCAGGTCTTGATGCTGCTTTATTAACGGTAAAATATAAAAGAATATCTGCATCCTTACAGTATTGAGCAACCTCTTTTATTTGCTCAAAGTTAGTTTGAGTTGAAACTGTGCAACAAATATAAATTCTCATTTTTGGAGAATGAATTTTATGGTATTCAATACCGTTCATAACCTTATCGCATATTCCCGGCATGTGGCGAATATCATCGTGAGCTTTACCGATTGCATCTAATGAGATAAATGATAAATCCGTATATTTTGCAAATCCCGGATTTGATTCCAAGAACCAACCGTTTGTTGCGATTTTGGTATATAATCCCGCATCGTGTGATGCTTTACATATTTCCGTAAAATCTTGTCTTAAAAGAGGTTCACCACCCCAAAGAATACTGTCCATATATCCGATTTGTCCTGCTTCTGTTAGAAGTTTAGACTTCCAATAGCAAAAATCACAATCACAGTTACAAGCACTTGTTACCATCAATGAAAAACACAATGGTTTCGGATTTTTAGATAATCTGCTTTGAATACATTCCAATGCACCACCAAATAAATGTCTGTAATATTTGATACGTTCAAATGTCATTTTGTTTCTTGATTCTTGATTTGACATTAATTTTCCTCTTTCTTATTGTTTATTTGTCTCATTTTTTTTCGTTTTACTAAATCTATAAAAGCCTCAATTCTTGTGATATTTCCAGCTTTTCCTGTTTGTTCATCTAATACTAATTCAAGAATTGGTATATCCTCGTTTTTGCTTACTTTTGGCAAAATATTCTGTGCTACTATTTCAGGCATACAAGAAAACGGCATAATGTGAACTATTCCATCTATTCCGTTTCTTGCACCATAAACTGTATCTCCGACAGTTTCTATGCATTCACCGCCTATTGCACGTTTCATGTAATCTTCTGCATAACGTACACATCTCTGGCGATGCGATTCTTTTTTATAGAATATTGAAGGTTGTAAAACGTGTTCTAACCAGTCTGAGAAAAAGATTTGACGTTGGACTTCAACACCTAAATCACCAAGTGTTTTTTCAATTTCCTGATTTGTAAATGGGTCAAGCAATACAAAGAATTCGCCTAATAAATAAACCTTTGGAACAATCCTATTTTTATCAATAGGAATTTTTTTGAAATCTTCAATTATTCGTTTTTTTAATCCTTTACAACCTAATACCGAAGTCGTGTCGTGAATAATTTTGTACCATTTTTTATAACAACTTTCAGCATCACCTTTATTTAATTCTCTAGGTCTTATATAGAATAACAATCTTTCTGCTGTATCAATAGCAAAAGCCTTATTAAAACCTGTACTGAATCCTTTATAATAACGGTAAGGATTCAAACAATGTGAAACGTGCCAAAAGGCTTTTAATGTTTGTTTCATTTTGCTTTGATACATATCAAAAACAACCATGTCAAACTTATAACCCATTTTCTTAAGAGTTTTTTGTGCCATTTTGGTATAATTACCAGAACCCGGAGCCTGAAACATCATTAATGTATTTGCACCTTTTTCTAAGGACATCACATAATTGGCAAGATTTAACTTATACGGTAGGCAAATACCTTCGATGCTATTTTTAACACCAATTTCGAGAGCTTCTTTGTTATTAGGTGGAGGCATTACTATTTTTGCACCGATAGAAGAAACAAGTGCTTCCATAGATAAATCAATATTTCCCATACGAGGCCAAGCAATAACCCTTTTGTTGGTAGGTATTGTTTTATCCAGTTGTGAAATTGTTCTGTTACCTTCTTGTGCTTTTGCCACTTTTATTCCTCTATAACCTGAATGGGATTTGTATAAGCATATCCTCGACCTGAATATGAAAATTCCACACGATATTTCCCTTCTTTTGTTATTGGGATTCTACATCTTTTCATTCTGTTGGTAGCGTACTCTTTACCATTTAAAATTACTTTTATATCAGCAGTCCTGTGAACCTTTATATCTAAATATGTAAAATCTGTTAAAGCGATTGTCTCTCCAAAGGATTTAATAGTATTAGCGTTTACAATATCTATTTGAGGAATATCGCTGCAAATTTTCCTATTTATAATCAAATTATTTCCATTTTTTATTGCAGTTAAGATTTGTTTTTTTGCAATATCAAAATTGTTTGACAATGGTTTATCTAAGGGAATTACATTTGTTATTGTTTTAAAACAAGTTTTATATGGAAAAACCGTTAAAGGTAAAATATATCTATATACTTTCAATGCATGTGCATCTACTCCACCAATAGCAGGTACAATTTTAGACGATTTCTGATTTAACTCATCCCACCAATTTAATGTTTTTGGTGATGGATTTGAAATTATTTTATTCTTAAAGAAATAAGAATAAGCTAGTTTAAATATATTTCTATCATTTAAATTATCACCCCAAGACGAAAACCAATTCCATATTTCAACCCCATCAGGTATCACACTTTTGTTGTTCCAAACAATAGGTTTCCATTTATTTTTTCTTGTTCTGCTTTCATTAGGATGAGCTGCAAAGCCAAAACCACCTCTTTTTCTCACATTATCTACATTTATTTTAGCATCATTACTCGGTTCTATAAATTCGTTTATGCCTAAAGCCAAATAATGGTTATCGTTAGATGGTGTTATTTCTTCCCCTTTAATAACAAATACATCATTGTAAATGCCTTCCTCTGTATCAAAAACATTATGGTCTGTAATAATTATCCAGTCTAAACCCGCTTTTCGAGCAGCCTTTGATATAGAATTAATATCACCAGAACCATCAGAATGTTTAGTGTGAATATGTATCGCACCTAAATATTGATATGTATTAACATTTTTATCACATGTTTTATACATTCAATAACGCTCCTTCTTGTTCTGAAACTATTTTCAAGCAATTATTTTTTCGTTCTTCTTTATCTTTTTGTCTCATGTTGATAATGTTTTTACTTTTTGCAATGTTCTTTTTACGAATTAACATATCAATAAATGCTTCTAATCGAGTTATAAATCCTGCTTCTCCAGTATGCTCATCTATATTAAGATGTAACATTGGCAGATTTCTATCTTTTGCGTGATGTTGAATTTCTTCAACCATAAGTGAGTCAGGTCCACAGCCGAAAGCAGAAAGTGCAACTATTCCGTCAATTTTTCCATTTAACATATAATATGCAGCAGTTCCTGTTAATTCCAATTCATTCGCCCAATATTGAATTTCCCCAAGCTCTTTTATTGAATTTAAGGCATCATCTCTTAATACATTCAATGAAGTATAAACATTTACTCCCATTTTTTCTAATTTTTTGATAAGTTTTAAAGAAATTCTTTCATCAAATAAGTTATACCCATGTGCCATTATTACAACAGAAATAGGTTTTACCACTTTTATTACTGGTTTCTTGTCTATATTACCGTTTATCGCATTATTTAATGCAGATTCAAAATCAAAACCGCAATATGCTAACTTATGAAAGTTATTATAAACTTCCCAACCTTTTTTAATTGCGTTATTTATAAAATTCTCATCGTAAATGCCAAATCTGTTTGCGAAATTAAAACAAAAATCTTTGAAGGATATACCTTCTGTTTTATTTATTTCCGGGTCAATAATGTTAATCGGTTTATTTATTACATTGCGTATTATTTCAGGCAATCCCCTGATTTTACTACAATTATTAACTTTGTATGCTGAGGATTGAAGTGATGGAATAAATATATTCTCACAGCCCTTATCCAAAAGGTTTATAACATGTCCTACAAAAACTTTTACAGGTAAACAAGTATCAGAAACTACGTACTTTGTTCCTTTGTTAATTGTTAAACTTGTTGTAGAATCTGATAGAATAATTTGAACTCCAAGTGCAGTAAAATATCCATAATAGAAAGGGTAATTACTGTAATACGACATTGCTCTAGGTATACCAATTATTGTAGTTATATTATTGCTTGTATCTTTCATCACTTCTGGCTTTTAGATGAACTCCTTTTCAACTCAATAGTTCTTATCTCGAGAAATAGATTTTTCTCTTTTCTTATTGTAAATTTTATCATGAACATGAAAAATATGATAATAATTTGAACTATAAGATTTCAAATAAAAGAATACCATTATAGGTCTATAAATAAAGGCTTTTTCAACTCATCACTTCGCAACTTATTAGTTCATCTGTTGAGTTGCATATATGTTGAGAAAGCTAGTATTAATACCTTACAGCACAAAATTATTGTAACTAAAAGCAAACGTGTTGGTGCAGATAAA